>CAZGVG010000066.1:2233-14250 GCA_964528975.1 uncultured Hyphomonas sp. | reverse complement strand
CGCGACTACCAGACAGGAGAAGACCTCGCATAGCCCGTACCCCGCACCGCTGCGTAGCAGCACCCTACGGCTTGCCTCGCCACCCGCCCCGTCGAAGGAAGAGAAGGTGACCCTGTTGGTCCACGGCACAGAGCCGAGCGCACTCACTGCCTCAATACCAGGACGCCCCTCGATACGGGGCCGCAGCCTGTCTGCCCCGACGGATCGCGACTTCGAATCCGTCAGCATAACAACGGTATCATATGCGTCTGGTCCAGCAAGGTCCGAAAGGTGACGATTCTGGGCCGACATGACCAGTAGGAGAATAAGCAGCAGGCTGGCCGCAAAGAACTGCACCCCCACAAGGATGTTTCGCAAGAGAGGCGACCCGCCCTTTACCGTGGATGAACGCAGAGTGCGAGCGGGCGCGACGCCGAGCATGAAAATGGCGGGATAGAGACTGGCGGCCAAACCGAGCCCTGGAACCACCAGAACCAGTATCCAGACAAGGTTCGAATTACCGAAAAGCCCAGCCCGGAGGTCGATACCTGTCAGGCCTTCGAATGGGGGTCCGAATATCCACAGCAGTGCCGATGCTGACAGGGCCGCTAGCGCTGCGATGAGTATACCCTCCACAACGCAACGGATGAAGATGTCCCTCCCTGAGGCCCCCAGAACCTTGCGCATTCCGATTTCGCGGGCCTGCCGCGTTGCCTGTGCAATGGAAAGGTTGGTGTAGTTCAGGCAAGAGATCAGCAAAATCACCGCCCCAAACAGATAGAGAAACCCGACCACAGAGAGCGGTCCAGATCCCTGAAAAAGCCGGAGGTTGAGCATGTGGGAGGTCAATCCTCCTAGCGAGATCGCCTCAAAATATAGGCCCAGCCCCTTCTGCCCTTCCGGCACTCGGGCTTCGAGGTCCTGGCTTAGTCCCGCTCGAAAGGCAGACCTGTCAGCGGCATCTGCCAAGAGCACATAAGTGAAAGCTGACACGGAATACCACACATCGTCTGCCTGCTCCGGCGGAGTAGTATAGGGTGTGACGAAGTCGAAACCCTGAATGGCATCGCTTCCATTTCCGAAATGAGACGCCTCTTCGGACAGGGCGATGACACCCGTAACGATGCGCAGTGTCTCGTCGTCGATATTGAGGGTCTGTCCAAGCGCGCGCGCATCTCCGAAAAGCTTTTGCGCGGCTTGGGTTGTCAGTATGACGGCGTCGGGGCGCGACAGGGCGCTGCCGGCTTCTCCTTCCACGAATTCGAAGTTGAATATGCGCAACAGATCCGGATCGGCACTACCGCCCAGTAGGTTAGCTCTCGACTTACCCGCCCGGACGATGACGTCATAGGTCGAGGAAAACCGTGCCACAGCTTCAATGTCGTCCCGCGACGCATCAAGATGTCTGGCGACGACTTCCGCCGTTAAAGGCTCCAGTGGCGAGGTAAACGCTTCCGAGTCAAAGCCCTGCATAATGATCTCGACACGGTCGGACTTGTCGAAATGGCTATCGCTGCCTTGCCAGTAGGCTGCGATGCCCCAGGCTACGAGAAAGCATAGCAGACCCAGTGTCAGTGCAACCACGTTGAGGACAAAAGTCAGGGGAGCCCTTTTGTAGGCTCTAATGACATCGGTAATGTAAACACTTGTCATGAACTAAACCTCCCGGCCGGTGGGTTGGGACGGGGCTGATCGCTAAGGGATTGATCGCTCAACACACGGCCATCCAGCATGCGCACCAGACGCTTAGCTTCCCGTGCTTTGTCCTCAGAATGGGTGACCATGAGGATCGTCGAACCTTGCTCGTTGAGAAGATGGAGCAGCTCCATCACCTCGTCGCCATTCTTGCTATCAAGATTCCCAGTTGGCTCGTCGGCGAGGATGAGTTTCGGGTCTACGATTATGGCTCGGGCAACGGCGACGCGCTGCTGCTGGCCACCGGAGAGTTGCGACGGCTTGTGCCGGGCCCGATGTTCCAATCCGACCAGTTCCAATGCCTCGCGCATACGCGCCCTTCGCTGGCTCCTGTCTAGCCCCAGGTAGCGTAGCGGCAGGGCGATATTCTCCTCCACTGACAAATCATCGATTAGGTTGAAGCTTTGGAAGATATAGCCGAGGTTCTTCTTTCGAAGTTCCACCAATTGACGTTCCCGAAAGCCCGCAATATCGGTGCCGTTAAAGACATAGCGGCCCTCGGACGGCGTGTCGATCATGCCGAGTATATTCATTAGTGTGGATTTACCACACCCACTTGGCCCCATTACGGCAACGAACTCACCAGGCTCGATGGCCAGGCTGACGTCTCTTAGCGCCAGTGTCTCCGTATCCCCTGTGAAGTAGGATTTTCGTAGTTTATTTAGTTCGATCATGGTCTCACCCCCTATCTTGTTCGCTATTAGTCACCCGGACGCGTTCCACGCCGTCAAGCCCGGAATATCCGCCGACAACGACCGTCTCCCCACCCCAAAGACCGGACAGAACTTCCACATACCCTACGCCGCGCCGACCCAGACGGATATGACGGCGTTCCGCCATGCCTCGCTCAACGACAAAGATGCTGTGGCCGCCCGTGTGTTCGAGAAAGTCGCCGATCGGCACCGTCACGGCGTCGGATGCATCGGTCAGTATTAGTTTCGAACGCAAAGTCTGCCCAGTCCGCAATGCGCCGGACGTGCCAGCAGGAAAAGCCAACTCTATGCGAAACCGACGATTCTCGACGCGTGAGTGGACCTTGTCCACGACCAGGCGGATGGGTGTATCGCCGAGCCTCGCCTCAGCCGTTTGCCCGACCGTCACCCTGCCCAGATAGAATTCATCCAGCATGGCTGTCAGCTTGTAGGCATCCGTTTCGTGGATTTCGGCGATGCGTGTGCCTGGTGCCACGAGCTGGCCGACCTGCAGTTCGAACCCTACTAAACGCCCGTTCATAGGGGCGACCACCGTCAGGCGGTCTAGAGTTGAGCGCATAAGTTCCAAACTGTCCTTCATGCGGGATAGCGATGCCCGGAGCTGCGCTAGATTCTGAGCGGCATGTGCCTGGTCGCTCTCGCGAGCTTGCTGCAGCATGTCATTGGTCCGGCGCTTGTGAGCGAGTTCCGATGTCAGACGGTCGATCTCTGCTTGAGGTACCCCGGTCCTCTCTACGGGAAGGCGTCGCTCCAGCGACGAATGGGTCAGCTCGATATCCAGTTTAGCATCGGATAGTTGCTGCCGATAGCGCAGCTGGCTCTGATCATATTCGATTTGCGCACGTGCCATAGTGCTCAACTGCTCGGCATACTGGGCTTCGTGCGCCATGACCTGTAGTTCAAGCTCTGTATTGGACAGTCGCGCTAGAACCTGGCCAGCAGAGACGATGGTTCCGTCCTCCACTAGGATCTCGACCACGCTACCGCCCTTTACGGCATCCACGAAAACCGTATGACGCGGTACTAGAACCGCGTTGACCGGTAGTGTTTCGGCAAGCGGCTTGATATCGACGGTACCTAGCCGCAGCCGCTCCGCATCGACCGTCTTGTGCGGCTTTGCCAGCGCACCGGTAGATACCATAATAAGAGCGCCCATAATTACGGTAACAGTTGTTGCAGCCGAGATGGCAAGCCACCGCTTTAAACGACGGCGTGCCTTGGGCAGTGACGTATCCATGGGGTGATTATCCGAGCTGAATAGGGATATGGTAGAACGCTCAGCTGCGCTATTCTCGACAACGCTTTTCGTTGGTTTTGGTAGTGGTTTCAACGTATTTACCTCTTAGGTGTATTACATTACTACTACACTTCTGGTATTGATAAGTTGCAAACGTGTCAAGGCATCTCTAAATAAGGAGCAATTCAAGCTGGAGATACTCATGGAATGGCAGACGGACTTGCCGATCTACAAGCAAATGACTGACATCGTGATCGCCCGTATTCTCAATGGCACTTACAATGACGGCGACCTCCTTCCGTCGGGCCGTCACCTTGCCGACGAGTTCGATGTCAGCTCCTTGACGGGGGCCAAAGTGGTGCGCGAGGTCGAAAGCCTCGGCTTAACATCAAAGAAACGCGGTATAGGATTTCAGCTTAATCCGGGCGCGCGCCGCAAACTGCTCGACATGGAACGCACGAAGTTTCTCCAAGAGGAATGGCCCGCAATCGCTAAGCGACTTGCCTTGCTTGACATTGATATAGCAAAACTACTCAAGGCTAAGAAGAATTCTTAAGTTTTTCGGTTGTTGCGTAAGACTAATAATTCAACTCCATATTGGAGCCGGAACTAACTTAAACTGTGGGCTACTTTGCGGGGAGCATTCCAGTTGGACGGCTGACAAACCGAGAAATTGATTTTCTACATGCACTGGGAGCGCAAGTTCTCATCGTCAATGAGGATCATTCAGATGTTCATAAACGGATGATAGATCGTTTTACAGATCGCACGATAAAAGTTGATTAGGTTTCATTTTGGCAATGAAGAAGTCCATTTGTTTATTGGGGTTTACCATAATCGCGGAGATGAGTATTTTTCAACTCAGTACGCGTTGCCTCCTGAACTAAAATAGTCAGCGGCTATTTATGGGCGACAAAAGCTTTGGGCTTTGGATATGCCGTCGACTCTAAAGTTGGGGAAGGGTGGCCTCACGCTTGTTTACTCTGACAGTACCTTAAATAAGGCTTCGGCGTCCGATCCTTCTAGATTTCAATCAGCCATTTGCTGAAAAGTGCCTGCTTAGCTCTATAGTCCTGAACAGCTTGCTCTGGACTGCGTTCCAGTAACCTGATCGGATCGCCAGGGCGGATCTGACCAAGCAAGTGGCGGTCACATCGCGCGACACTCGCGATACGCGGATAACCACCGGTAACCTGAGCATCGCAAAGTAAAACGATTGGGATACCGGAGGGCGGGCACTGAATTGTTCCGGGAAAGACCGGCGCGCTTTTCATCTTTCCATTATTCTCAACCTCCAGTTTGTGCCCGTTGAGGGCTATGCCCATCCTCGTTGCTTGTCGTCCTGCACTGAAAACTTTGCTGAACAGACTCTCGCGTGCCGCTGAACTCAGGCATTTAGTTTCGGCTGACTGACATGCCCGTAAAGCAAAACCTCCTGTAAATATTGGGCGAAGACCGTGCGGCGTTTCCAAGGTCTTTGCGACTTCAGCAGGACCGCATGAGTGCAGGACGTCTCCGGCCGCTATCGAGCGCCCTTTATGGCCTCCAAATCCAGCGGGCAAATAAGTGGAAGATGATCCAAATTGATAATCCGCCTGAAACCCGGTGTGGATAGCAAGATAAGTACGTGCACCTCGGCGTGGAGTAGAGATTTCAATTTGGTCGTCTTGCTTCAATTGAAGCGTTTCGTGAGCACTGGCGGGGCGGCCCGAAATCGCTATTCTATCAAATGCACCAGTGACGCTAACTGAGCAGGCTGTCTCAACGGTCGCTTCAAATCCGCCATATGTAATTTCGAGACAAGTTGCCGCCAAATCGTTCTGAACGAGCCGGTTTGCGAGCGACATTGATATAGCATCAGCTGGACCGGAATACGGAAATCCCAAATGCCGGGTCCCAATTCGAGGAGCCCCTTGTAGCGTTGACTGCAAACCAGGCTTTATAATCCTCAGCATCTAAGCAGCCTTGAACCTCAAACGCTGGCCTGGCTTTAGGAGAAACGGATCATGCCTTTTGGCATTGAACAGTGATGCACTTGTCTTGCCAATCAATGGCCAGCCTCCTGGACCAGAGAGTGCATAAATCCCAGTGAATGTTGTACTAATCCCCACAGAACCGGCCGCTACTCGAGGTCTGGGGTCAGCAAGGCGCGGAACAGAAAACGCCTCAGGCAGGCCGGAAATATAGGAAAACCCTGGCGTAAAGCCGATCATTTCAGCGGTATGAATTGGGCTTGTATGAGCTGCGATGAAGGCATCTCTAGAAAGATCTAGAACCCCACAAACGTGTTCAAAGTCAGGGCCGTTTTCGCCGCCGTAGCGAACATTTATGTCGATTACAGGTTCGTTTGCTGCAATCGGAGTTTCAAAGTCTGGGATGGTATCTAGCCAATCGGTGATTTCATCAAGCGACAGTGGGTCAAAACGAACGCTTACGCTGGCAAGCCCGGCAACGACGTCTTCAGCTTGTCCGCTCGCGCGCAGCATGTTTGCGAGCGCTTGGGCTTTAGCAGGGGTTGCAACTTTGAACTCGAAAACATCATCGGATATTCGATCCGGAACTATCCGGGGGCGCATAGTGAAATTCCATTCTCGAGAAGGGTGATTTTGATAGCTCTTGCCGTAGCGAACGCATCAGGCGTGTCACCGTGGACGCATATTGTATTAGCGGCCAGAGAGATTTGACCACCTTGATATGTCGTCACACTCTGGTGTGTAGCCATCTCCAAAGCTTGTCGCGTTTGCTGAAGTTTATCTTGGATGACCGCGCCGACTTCTCGTCTGTCTCGCAAGCTGCCATCATCTTCATACGCCCTGTCTGCAAACCCTTCTGCAACGAAGGGGACCTGTCTCGTGCATGCAGCGCGCTGTAATTCTGAATTTGGAGGGCCAAAGAGCATCGCGCCAGGTATGATGTTCTGCAATACATTCAAAATAGTCTTAGATAAGCTCTTATCCTTGGCGGCCATATTATAGAGTGCACCATGAGGTTTAAGATGTGTGAGAAACATATCCTGTTGGGCCGCAAGCTGCTTAAGGGTCAAAACCTGTGTGCCTAGAGCATTCTCCAATGAAGCACCTGACATTGAAGATTGCGTACGTCCAAAATTTTCACGATCCGGAAATGAGGGATGCGCACCAGCCGCAACACCATTGCTCTTAGCAAGCGCCAAGGCTGTCTTCATTGAGCCTTCGTTGCCGGCATGCCCTCCACAAGCAATGTTACAGCTCGTCACCACAGACATAAGGTCTGTGTCATATAGGCCGCCTTCTCCTAGATCGGCATTTAGGTCAATCCGAGATCGTCTCACAGGAAGCCTGCTGCGCTTAACAATGCACGCAGTCCCAAACCGAATGTGATCAGCACGATCACACCACCCCCAAAGTTCGCAGCAAAAGAGTTAGTATGTTCGCCCAACAGGTCTTTTCGGTTCATCACAAACAAAAGAAAGGACGCCATGATTGGAAGAAGCAATCCGTTCGCATATTGTGCGATAAGTATCATCTCAATCGGCTTGATCCCGGACAAGCTGATTGCCGCACCGACGAGGACAACTAGCAATGCCGTCGCGCGGAATAGCCTGGACTTCTGGCTTTCGTCGCCGCCAAGCATTTCACTTAACGCATAGGCTGTCGCCATTGGTGCCGTAATCGCAGATGTTAAACCGGCGGCGAAAAGCCCTATTCCGACGAGGTACCGCGCCGCATTACCAAATGCTGGCTCAATTGCGCGTGCCATGTCGGCAGCATTACTGATCTCCACTCCGCTTTTGAAAAGGCTGCTTGCCGCTGTCGTTAGGATCAAAATAGATACCAAGCCTCCCAGACCGATTGAGAAGGCTGACTCAGCCCGTGCCTTTTGTGTGCCTTGTCCATCAGGCCATTTGCGCCGCGAAGCAGCGGCATGAAGAAACAAATTATAGGGCACGATCGTTGTGCCGATGAGAGCGATCACCCTGAAAAGTCCGCTATCTGGAATAGTGGGGATTAAGCCGCTTAAGAACTGACCGATGTCGGGCCTAACGAAAAAAGTACTCAACACAAAAGCACCGCTCATAATCACAACTAGAGTGATAAGAAGCTTTTCCAGTACGTCATATCGGCCAATAAGGACCGCAAGACCCGCAATCAGTGCAAGCCCTCCAACGAGCCAACTCTGACCAGGCGATGCCTCAGAAAGGAGGGCGTCTATGCCGAGGGCACCGCCTGCTAAATTGCCTCCTTCATAGGCGCAGTTTCCAATGAGCAATGCTGCAAAGACCAAGCCAAGAGTGGCCCACTTCACGCTAGGACCAGGCGCGCTCTGCATCAGTGCCTCCCCCAAACCAAGTTGCGCACCTGCACCCAGGCGAGCCGCCATATCTTGAAGAATGATGGTCGACACTGTTGCGAAAATCAGCGCCCAAATTAGTGCGAAACCAAAGTCACTTCCCGCCAGCGTGCATGCCGTAACAGTACCCGGGCCGATAAACGCCGCAGCAACCAGAACGCCGGGCCCGACTTCGATTTTCATTCATTCGCTCCGGCGCCTGTAGTGCCACGCTTTGTCGTCAAATACGTTGCAAAACTTGCGAGCCAATGACTGCCCGAATAGTGTTCATCTGATACTGCCGCGATACCTACTTCGCGATGTAAATCTGAAGATGCCATTAGCGCTGCAACTCTTGGATCATCATCTGGTAATGCCTTCGCAATCCCTTCCAGAGCCCATGCGCGGGATAAGTTGACGCCGTCCAAATGCACGAGTTTTCCATCTGACGCATCCAGGACAATACCGGGGTCCAGCCATTCTGCACTGCCATCAGTAGGTACCTGCGGTAAAAACTCGTACAACCAGTCCGAAAACTCCTCTTTCGATAAGACCCGGCGCATCAGATCAGCTTCCATAAGACACGGCGAGAGAAAATCTTCTCCAGATGGCTCGTAAGCGAGTGGACAATCCACGTCTGTATGGTGAAACAAACGCGCCTTTTGAATAAGCTCTGCTTCGAATTCTTGATGATTGACTGTGCGCGCATAGTCGATCATCAGTCCAAATGCGAACGCGGTTTGATTATGTGTCCCTAAACGCACTGGATAAGAAAGTTTCGGCAACCAAACCCTGACCTTGGCAACAATAGCATCTTCAAGTGGACGAAGACTTTCTCGCCATTGCTGCATTTGCGGATCATCGCTTTCCTCAAGTTCCGCGACAAGCTGCAAATACCACGCGATGCCATAGGGACGCTCAAAAGAAGCTCTGCCTTCCGCTCCATAATAAGCCAGCTCCCCAGCAAGTTTTTCATCATTGAAACTTTTGGAAAGCGCGGTCCGTATCTCTTCGGCTAAAACCCCATCAGGCCTGATGTTTAAAGACCTGCTGAGCAACCAATGCCCGTGAACGGATGAGTGCCAGTCAAAACATCCATAGAATACCGGTGTTAGATTGCTTGGCGCTTTAACATCCGCAGCTGACTGCATGACATGGCTAATTTTATTGGGATACTCGCGATGGATACAATCCAGAGCGAGTCTGGCAAAACTATTCTCTACACTGAGTAATCCTAGCGGTTCTGCTAAACTTGGTTCAGTGTCGACATTGGCAGTTTCGGAACTTGGTGCTGAACATGCGGCGAGCAGCACGACTCCAATGCTAAAAATCAAACTTTTCATATCGCCATCTCATTTTGATTGAGTTGAATTCATAGTTCGAAGACAGCGAAGTGTACAATCGGCAAAACTAATGCGCGACTAATAGGGACAGCTGGTGATGCCAGTCTAAACTGCAATTTGCGATGCGCTAGATTACGGGGCGATGTCCCGGTTGGACGAAAAAGAAGGCGCCGCGTATAACCCGATCCCGCGGTTTATCACTCATGATCAGTTTTAATCCACGGCTTCAACATTCAACGTAATCGCGTTGTGTAGCTCCTAATATCGGTCTTAGCACCGTTGTTGATCGGATTGTCTTCTCACCATGACTAACGCTACGCCAGCAGCTTTTAGCTTAACCTCAAAGCGTTCCGTTTGATCCTTAAAGACCGTTTGTTCAGAGTGGCGCTAAGGCGCTGATCTTCAGTCGTAACGCTGACGGGAAACGGAGGGATCGTGGCAGCGTTTCACAAACTCGGCGATTGAGGCTTGCAAAAGCAGAAGCGGATTCTAATAGCCTTGAAAAATTATGTGGCTATGCTTGATCTTGGGATGACAATGCCGCGGTTTTTGGTCTTTGCTTCTTTCGCAACCGAGGCAGCAAAAAGAGATAGAGCCCCGTTCCCCACATCAAGATGAGCAAGATACCAGTCGGCAAAAACACAAATAGCTTTACGCTATCGGAGAAAAATGACCCATCATGGATCTGTTCGATTAAGTCTGAGCGGCGATAGGCAACGCTTAGAACTTCACCGGACCGGGTATCAACTTGAACCTCCCATCCAGATTTTGCTTGTAGCTTTGCGATCCCTTTTCCGGTCCGCAAGTCAATCCTGTCGATGTCCGTCCATACTTTGATCTGTGACTCAGGATGACTTCGTGCAGCCTCCAGCATTTGATCGAAGCTAACTTCGGGTATCTGATCCGAGACTATTCCAGAAGCCGTCGGTGGTTGAATCCAAACGACCTCCTTTTTTAGCATGAGAAAGATGCCAGCAAAGAAAATAACCCCTGCTGGAATGGCAATCGCTAGGGACAGCCAGTAGTGTACTTTACGCAAAAAGCGTTTCAGATTCACTTTCATCTTTCCACTTATATGACTTCTACAGCTAGAGACTAGCGATAAGAAGGCTTGAGCACAGTTTACGGAATTTTCCCGCCAGGCACCCAAGGTGCGCCTGCTGCAATTAGCTGCGTTTCAAAGGATGGAATAGTCGTATCGGTGAGTGTTGAGATGCGTTGCCGAATGGCCCCGAACTCTGATTTCGCAATAGCTAACTGATCCCGGTGCGATTGAGTTGGACCATATGTTGATCGGGCCACACCGGTTAGGACGAAATTCAAGCGACTACGAACTGTTGGCTGCGTTCGCTCATAGATAGAGTTGCGCGCCTGGTTGCCGTTCATGAGTTCATTAAGGGCGTTTACCTCATCACTGATACTCTTCCAGCGATTATCTAAAGCCATTGGATTTCCGCCTGATACACGCTGCGCTGACACTGATAAGAGACTAACCTTCTCCGCCAATCCCGATAGCGTAACGCCAGCGGCTGTAACTGACCGATCAAACTCCGAAACCTCTATCCAGAATTCTGAAGCATCAGGTTGAGCTGGCAGGGCACCCTCACGCAAACGTTCTAAGTTAAATGATTGCGGACCAATCAGTTCTACAGTTTCGCCTCGAACGCGTTTGGAAAGAGACACAGTATATTCGCCTGGTGCCACCAAAAAACCGGTTGGCTCTTCCTCCTGATTATCACCGACTGAAACGGATGACATAGATGGATATCGCAAATCCCAATTGATGCGATGGAAGCCTTTTTTGGCTGGACCCTTAAGACGTCGAACTACATTTCCGCTTGAGTCCCGCACGGTCAGCCAAACTGTCGGATCATCTTCCTGCAACTCACCTTTGATTGTTTCAAACGCTGGAAATGGTGTGTCTTTTCCTTCCTCTATAAGTGGTTTCTCGCGTTCAAGTCGCTCATCCTTCAAAGACTTAGCGTCATCCGACAAATAGTATGTGAAGTTTGCTCCAAACGGTGGGTTATCTGCTCTGAAATAGCCGTGACCCTGAGAGCCCCCTTTGGAGAACGCGAGTGAAGGCTGTTCAATATACCAAAGCGCTGTTCGTCCCGGGAACAGCATCGCTTCTTGTTCTAGGCTTTGCGAAGTTAGGTTCCGAAGCGGAGATATATCATCCAAGATAAAAATGCCGCGGCCAAAGCTGGCAGCCACAAGATCATCTTCGCGGCGCTGTATGGTGACGTCTCGAAATGAAATTGTCGGCGCATCACCCGTTAGTTGCACCCATTTCCCTCCGCCATCCAGCGTGAAGAAGAGTCCAAACTCTGTAGCCGTAAACAGTAGGTTCGGATTCACATGATCCTGTACAACGCGCCAAACGAGATGCCGGTCTTCCAAGTTTCCGGAGATATCTTGCCAGTTCCGTCCGCGATTGGTGCTTTTCAGAAGGTATGGCTTATAGTCTCCATACTTGTGATTATCGAGAGCGATATAGACGGTATCTTCATCAAACAGATCGGCTCGAATATCATTGACGAAGGCTGTCTCAGGTACGCCGGGCAGGCGTCCAACTTCGACACGCCGCCATGTCTCACCACCATTCTCTGTGATTTGAATCAATCCATCATCAGTGCCCACATAGAGGAGGTTTTCGTTGAGCGGCGACTCCCCAAGAGATGTAATCGTATTGTATTGCGACATGGCATAAATGTCCCAACCCGCTTCATAGCTCCACTG
>CAZGVG010000066.1:0-2133 GCA_964528975.1 uncultured Hyphomonas sp. | reverse complement strand
CGTGCCAGATTTCCTTGCTGCCATTGGGCATACATGATGTCTGGGTTTCCAGGTTCAATTGCTGATTGGTGTCCATCGCCCCAAAGCGTGACGAACCAATCAGAATTTCGAATGCCTTGAAGATTATCTGTACGAGAAGGCCCGCCTTGAGAGTTGTTGTCTTGGGTTCCGCCATAGACAGAATAAAATGGCTCAGCATCGTCGACGGCAATTTTGTAAAACTGGGTTATCGGTAAATTGTCGATGAACCGCCACGTCTTGGTGTGATCATAGCTTTCATACAGGCCGCCATCTGAACCGAACAGAATATACTCCTCATCATCTGGCCGGAAGGCGATCGCGTGATCGTCAACGTGTTTATACTCATTGTTCAGATCGCTCCAAGTGGTGCCGCCATCATTGGAAATCTGGGTCGTGTTCGAGACTAAGTAAATATGATCAAAATGATGTGGGCTAGCATACAGTTCCTGATAGTAGTGAGGCCCCGTACCGCCACTGACTGTATCTGACATTTTCTCCCAGCTTGCACCGCGATTGATCGACTTCCAGACGCCGCCCTCCCGAAGGTCTAGTTCAATTGCAGCGTATAGAACATCCGGCTGCATGGGAGAGATCGCCATGCCAATTTTACCCATATTGCCCTCCGGCAATCCGTTCTCCAGCTCCGTCCAAGTCTTGCCGCCGTCTTCGGACTTCCAGAGGCCGCTTTCAGGTCCGCCGCCGACATAGGCGGCCACCGTGCGGTGGTGCTGCCACATCGCGGCATAAAGACGATCAGGATTGGTGGGATCGATTAGGAGGTCTGTCGCGCCCGTATATTCACCGGATGAGAGCGTGTTGGTCCAGGTTTCGCCGCCATCGGTCGTTTTGAAGACGCCGCGTTCTCCGCCGGGAGACCAAAGCGGGCCCTGGGACGCGACCCAAATTGTGTTCGGATCATCGGGGTGAACAATAATTTTGGAGATATGCTCTGACGCTTCCAGGCCTTTTTTCTCCCAGGAGGCACCGCCATCATCTGATTTATAGATGCCGTCGCCAAAGCCATTATGGCGCCCACCATGGTTTTCACCGGTGCCGACCCAAATGCGATTTGGTTCAGATGGATCTGCGGCTAAAGCGCCAATTGAGTAAGAGCCTTGTCCGTCAAACAAAGATGTCCACGTCGTGCCGGCATTCTCAGTCTTCCAGACACCGCCGGATCCAACTGCAACGTACCAGGTGGCTGGATCGTCTGGGACGATAATGATGTCGGCGATGCGACCTGACATAAAAGCGGGGCCGATATTGCGAAGGCTGAATGCTTCGAAAGTGGAGCTCGCGAGGGGAGACGAATCTTCCTCTCCCTCTGATTGAGCAAAACCATGCACTGAGAAAAGCCCTGCGATCAAAATTGCAATTAGGCCGCGCAATATCGTCATTGAACCCTCCGTCATACAAACCCAACAGATACACTAGCATATTCATTGGACTTTCAAAGCGTAGAAGTTTGAAGGAATTGGCAAAGTAAAGTTGAGTGGGTGGTGTCAGTCGCGGGCAGATATTATCTGTGGGCATTTCCCATATTGGGGAGTTATCGAATTTTGGTTCATGTAACAGAACGGTCGAGCCGGCATCAAACAATAACCCCGATTATGGGTACTCTGAAGGAACTAGGTCGACGTCCTAGCGTCTAGGCCGCGAGCGTCGCCGAGGTTGCAGGGGCCACCCAAGCATGTTGAAACTCTATAACTCCCGCTCGGTATACGGCCTTATCCTCCTACTCCCGGATAAAGCGTTTTGAGATGGGAAAACTGAACGCTATAAAGAGCACGAAGATGCCAATCAGCGAGAATCCGTAAACTATCACGACAATCGAAACCAAACACTTGTAAACCCATTCATTTCCTCCCGATATGTCTTTGTAGTCTTTTGGCAGTGATGCGTATGGAGTGGCCAATAATGACCTAGCCGCACCGCTTGCTCCAGCAAAACTGAGTATCCAACAATCAATCAACCAAAGTGGAGCTTCAGATTCATAAACTCGGGAAGCCACCCAAACAGGACACTGGAAAATTGTCGGTAGTAATAGACAAAATCGAAAAAAATCGGTTGTAAGCCAATATCAAAAATACGTTGCGAAAGCGAAATCAGTGA
>CAZGVG010000065.1:0-14270 GCA_964528975.1 uncultured Hyphomonas sp. | reverse complement strand
GCTTCTGGTGGAGCCCAGAGCGCGAAATGCTACAGGCGGCCATCGACCACTCCCAGCGTTTCGTTACGGGCGAGGTGACTCTCAAGCTTTACAAAGGCGGCGTCCACCTGATGGGCCGTAAATCCGACTACAGCCTCTACCGCGAAGACATCGTCACGTTTGAGGATGACCACGGCGCGTATAATCAGAAAGACGCTGAAGGGTTTATCAAGCTCAACGCACTGCGCTTGCGGATTTTGGCCGGGAGAGATCGGAAGTTTGGGAAGAACGGGTAGGTGCCATGGCTAAGGTGGTTCTCGTCCAAAGGTCTTCTTCAGTTTACGATGATGAAGCTGGTGATCGGTACCACTTCCCTAATCAGTACCTAAAGCGTTTGGAAGAATGCGTTGGGGACTGGGCGGTGTTCTTCTCCCCAGTGAAAGATTCGGGCGTCAGCAAGGAGGCACGTGGCGCCTATTTTGCGACAGCACAACTCGGTTCGATAAGCAAAGACCCTGGCGACCCAGAACTGAATTATATTTCCGTACGCTCAGATACATATGCTGATTTCGCGCATCCAGTTCCTCGTTTACAAAATGGCTTCTTTTTAGAGAGCGCAATGCAAGGTAAAGATGGCAAAGCTAATGTGGGAGTTGCTCTTCAGGCTGTTCGCCACATTCCGGAACATACTTTCGAAAAGATAATTTCGCTTGCGTGGAAAGAGTTAGATATTGAACTACCACGATACGACGAGAGGTCGGCCACCCCAAAAGGAATGCGGGAAACACCAGAAGCTTTTGAATTTGAAGTAGATCGACCCGTAGTTTCTCAGCTTCTCAATCGAAAGATCAGAGACCCAAGATTCAGGAGTGCCGTTCTATCAGCTTATGAGAAGCGCTGTGCTGTAACGGGTTGGTCATTTATAAATGGCGGCGGAAGAGCCGAAGTAGAAGCAGCGCATATTCGACCGGTAGAACACGGGGGTCCTGATAAAATTTCAAACGGACTTGCTTTATCAGGCACGGTTCATTGGATGTTCGATCGAGGACTTATTGGTATCGCTGAAAACGATGACGTTTTAGTATCCCGTAAGGTCAACGATGAATTGTCTGTCCGTCGTTTGATAAATCCTACTGGTAAAATTGTCCGCCCGGAGAGAAAAGAACATCAGCCTCATCCAGAATTTTTACGATGGCATAGAGAACATCATGGCTTTGCCGCTTGAGTATATGGGTAGATAGCTGAAGCGTCTTACTAGAGCCGGAGGCACCTAACTCACCCACGCATAAGCCTTCAACACTTCCAGGCTCACCACACCAAGCGTTGCCTCATGCGTGGCTTCCAGCACGACTTTAGGCGCTTTGCCGGCCTCGAAGGCTTCGGCCCAGCGCGCCGCGCAGAGGCACCATTTGTCGCCGGGCTGAAGCCCCGGAAACGCAAATTCCGGACGCGGGGTGGAGAGGTCATTGCCGCGCGCTTTGGAAAATTCGAGAAACTCTGCCGTAACGCGCGAGCAGACCGTGTGCACGCCCCGGTCCAGCGGGCCAGTATCGCAACAGCCATTGCGGAAAAACCCGGTCATCGGATCGGTGCTACAGGTCTCTAATTCTGTGCCGAGCACATTCTTGGAAGGTTCGCCATCAAACATGAGTGTGATGTGGCACAGATTACCACAGCGTCGCAAGACAGCATCGAAAAAGAACCGCTTGCGCTCCGCGATATGCCGCTTACGAGTAGCAAAAAAACTGGAGGCCTCTCATGACCACGAACATCTATAAAGCGACCATTGGTGCCTATATCCGTCAGGCTGAAGCTCTGGCGGCAATCATGGCCAAGGGCCGCGAGCATCTGGGCGACAAAGCCGATGCGTTTATCAATGAGAGCCTCTGCGAAGACATGCTGCCCTTCTCGTTCCAGATCAAAGCCATCAATAATGGCAGTGTTGCCGCAGTTACAGCGCTTGAGACAGGTCAGGCTGGTCCGCCAGAGCCGATGGAATTGAACGATTATGCAGCTTTGGAAACCTTGCTCGCGGATACGATTGAAGCCCTGAAAGCGGTCACGCCGGAGAAGCTGGACGCCTTGCTCAAAAATGATGTCGTCTTCGCGATGGGGGATGTGAAAATCCCGTTCACAGGGCTTGGCTTCCTGACCTCATTCTCGCTACCAAACTTCTATTTCCATATAACGACAGCTTACAACTTGCTGCGCAGAACAGGTGTACCACTCGGCAAGCGCGACTATCTTGGCGGAATGGACTTGAATTTCGGCTAGACCTGACAAACTGCCGCGCGCCAATCTGCGCCCTCCCGAAAACCCGCTCGTCTGCCCTACTTCGCTTGCACACTGGAGGGCAGTAGGATGGACATCTTACTCTATATCGCAGGCGGGTTCACGATCATGATCTCCCTTGCTCATGGTTATATTGGTGCGGTGAAAGTCGTTGAGCCGAGCAAAACCCCGACCGAAGATGCCAAACGCATCCTGCATGCGATCATGTTCCTGTCGGCGGTCTACTGGTTTATTGGCGGCGCGGCTTTGATCGCCGCCCCGCACCTATTTGACGGCGAGGTGCGCCGCTGGGTCGTCTATATGGTGGCGGCCATGCTGCTGACCGGCGCCCTTGGCAATATGTGGGGCACGCGCGCGCGCCACTTTGGCGGCTATTTTTTGCTGATCGTCACAGGATTGGCCATCGCCGGGGCGTGAGGCAGAAGACTTGTCTGCCCGCCATCATCTTGCCTCGAACCGAAGGCTCTATGGGCATATGATCCACAGGAGCTTTGCATGCCACGCCTCGTACTGACCGTTCTATTCGCCCATGGCGCATTGCAACTCTTCGCAGAAGCTTCTGAAAGTTGGAATTGCCAGAACGAGGCCGTCGAGATTGGCTGTGACGCATCTGGCTGCAAAGTCTCGGACGCGCACACGCCCATGTCAGTCTCGCTTCGTCCTGATCAGATGAGCGTCTGCGCCTATACCGGCTGCTGGGAAGGCCGACCGGATGCTGTGATCACGACAGGCCAATTCCAAACCTGGACCGGCTCTAGCCTCGTCTGGAGCAGTGCGCCGCAAGCTGAAAGCGGCGCAACTGTCAGCATCACGGTGAACACCAAAGACGGCGTTGCCAACCTTATGGTCGACGGCGTGTTCGCCCACCCTGCCCGATGTCGGCCAAGCTAGCGGCGCGATGCTTGCCACGCCAGGTGCCCGCTGGCATAGCGCTGCCATGCGCATACGTTCTTACAAGCCTGCCGATCTTGATCAGCTCTACCAAATCAACCAGGCCAGCACGCCGGGCGTTGGGCATGAGGATGAT
This sequence comes from uncultured Hyphomonas sp., assembly GCA_964528975.1. Taxonomy (GTDB): domain Bacteria; phylum Pseudomonadota; class Alphaproteobacteria; order Caulobacterales; family Hyphomonadaceae; genus Henriciella. The sequence continues at coordinate 10,972 of CAZGVG010000065.1, read as the reverse complement.
GCGGTAGGATTGGCGCGTTGGATTTCGCTCTCAACCTGTCTGGTTTGCGTCGATGAAACGGACACGCCTTTAGGCTTCATCACGCTTATTGCACCCGGCACTTTGGCTTATGAAAGCCAGAATCTGCGGTGGTTCGAAAGCTGGCTAGAGCCCCAACAGATCAGCCTGATCTATGTTGACCGTATTGCCATCAGCCAAGCGGCGCGCGGGAAGAAACTCGGCGAAAAGCTTTACGAGGCGGCCTTCACCGCATTTGCTGGGCATGATCAGATCGGGTGTGAAGTGAACACAGCCCCTGACAATCCCGGGTCCCACCGATTTCATCAGCGCCTTGGCTTCAGACAGGTCGGAACCCGGACCTATGCAGGCGGCCAGAAAGCGGTCGCCTATTACACCCGCGACTTGGTTTAGGACCCGGCTTTCACGATCCGCAACTCAATCCGCTTCAATTCACGCAGCACATTGAGATGGTTCATTCGCATCCAGAACCAGATTTTGATCAGGCCAACGCCAAGGCTCGTGGCGCTAAACAAGGCAAACCACATGAACATCCCTTTGGTTGTCTCGGCTTCAAACACATTCCAGATCGCCCAGACCGCGACCAGGAACATCGCAAACGACATTATAAAGGCATAGATCGTCCAGCCGCCTAGGGGGCCGCTGAAAGTCGCGCCAAGTTGCTTGAACAGGCCGGTATCCCTTTCAAGGTCTTTCAGGAAGGCTTCGTCCTCGGCGCTCAGGCTCTCCATCAGACGGGTTTCAAGATTGGTCATCACAGGTCTCCTTTCAGACTTGCTTTCAAATACTGCCGCGCATGAAAAATACGCGACTTGGCTGTCCCAACCGGAACCCCGGTGGCGGCAGCAATTTCTTTCAGGCTGAACCCTTCTCCGAAAAACAGAAGCGCAGCCTCGCGGTGGTCGGGCGACAATAGGCCTAGCGCCTGGTCAATCGCATGCCGCAGTTCGCTTCGTTCTGGCTGGCTCGGCTCGGGCGCTTCTTCAATCGCTGTGGTCCGCGCCCGCGCCTTTTGCTCGTTGCGAATACGATCTGCGCATTTGCGATGCAGAATGCCATACGCCCAGGCTGGAAATTTTGCCGGATCAGAGAGGCGCCCAAGGCCGCGGCAAATTCCGGTCCAGGTCTCTTGCACTGCGTCTTGGGCCTGATCGCGATCCCGCAGCAGACGCAATGCGGTCCGCATGAGCCGTGGATACCAGCGCTTCGCGAGCAACTCAGCCGCCCGGCGGTCACCGCCGCGCGCGAGTGTGACGAGCAGCTCTTCATAGACCTGACTGGTATCTGACCTGCTCATTCTCACCTGTTCCCTACGTCACTATAGAGATAGTCTTTGCATCCCGGCAAAAGGTTCAATCCGAAGTTTAGATTGCCGGCGCTCTAGCCATCGAGCTGCGAACGTTTTAAGGGCGCGGCTGGATTTATAAGAGAGAGACAAGACCTGAGATGGCCCGGTTGTTTGACGCCTATATTATTGTCGACTGGAGCGCGTCGGCCAAACCCGTCACGGGCGCCAATTCAATCTGGGTCGGCGTTCGGGCCCGCGATGCACGCCTGAAGTTTCAGTTTACCAGCGCCAATCCGAAAACACGGCTTGAAGCACGCACTCTGATCAAGGATCTAACGGAAAAACTGATCACACGCGGGGACAAGGTCCTGATCGGGTTTGACTTTGCTATGGGGTACCCGGCTGGCACAGCGGAGGCGATCGGCCTTCTGAAAGACGGCAAAGCGCCATGGCAGGCCATGCATGATCACCTCTCTTCGAAGGTCAAAGAGAAAGACGACAATTCAAATGCCCGCTTCGCGCTGGCGGCGGGCATGAATTATGCGATGACCAAGGGCCCGCATCCGTTCTGGGGAACAACCAAGAAAGACGCGGTCTCGACCCTGGCGATGAAGAAGGGTGACTTCTCTGAAGCTGGGTCTTTTCCAGAACACCGCGAAGCTGAGAGTTGGATCAAGGCAAACTTCAAAGCAAACCCGAAATCGGTCTGGCAATTGATGGGCGCAGGTTCGGTTGGAAGTCAGGCTCTCCTCGGCATCCCAACCGTTCAATATTTGCGCGGTGAGATTAAAGGCTCGCAAATCTGGCCATTTGAAACGGGCTTTAAGCCATTGATGCCAGAGGACCTCGAAACCGTGCCTTGTGTCTTCGCTGAAATCTACCCCAGCACCGTTCCAGTGGTCCAGAATCCGGGCGAAATCCTCGATCAGGCCCAGGTCAGAACGCTGTTAGAACGCCTTGAATCGCTCGATTCTGCGGGAAAACTCGCCGAAGCGTTCGGTCCACCGGATTCGCTTAAAAGTGGAAAAATAGACGAAATCACCTGCGAAGAAGGGTGGATTTTGGCAAAATAGGGCTGAATCGCCCGTATTTATTGGCTTTTCGGGATTCACCTCCAATTCGAATCATGAACAATGGGCCCCAACGGCAACTATCGCCGTTGAATAAAAGGAGAGCCCAAATGAACAAGGGTGAACTGACTAAAGCAGTCGCTGACTCAGCAGACATGTCTCAGGCCGATGCCGGCCGTGCCGTTGACGCTGTCTTTGATGCGATTTCTGGCGCTGTGAAAAAGCGTGATCAAGTTGCAATTGCCGGTTTCGGTACGTTTGTCGCGAAAACTCGCGGTGCACGTGAAGGCCGCAACCCTGCGACGGGTGAAACCATCCAGATCAAAGAAAAAACATCAGCCGCTTTCAAGCCAGCATCGGCTCTGAAAGACATCTAAGGTTGACTGCTATACCTTCTAAACGGCGCGTCTTCTTATCGAGGGCGCGCCGTTTTCCATTCTAGCAAAGCCCATTGCAAGCCACCTGCGATCAACAAGGTAATCGTGACGGCTTCCATCATTCCCCGCGCACCGCGCTCCCACGTGACGCCCATCAGGTAGCAGAGCGGAATCATCAGTGCGAAAAATGATCCGATATGGATGGCCGAGGGCAGCCAGACAATCCCTTGAGCGCGCAACGCCATAGACGCTGTCGCCTGCAAGCCATCAAACGTCGTCGCAATCGCCGCAAAGATCAGCAAGCCTGCAATCGCCGGGGCCAGTTGCGTACCGTCAATGCTGGCTTCATTACTGACCAGAAGCAAAGCGATCTGGTCCCGCAACAGGTACAGCAAAACCGCTAAGACCCCGCCCAGCAAAAAGGTGACCGCAACGCCAAGGCGCGACGCGTTCTTTACCCCGTCCATATCTCCGCGACCATAATGCTCAGCTACACGAACGCTGGTCGCTGTGCCGATGCCGAGGAAGAACATGAAGCAGAAGCCCATAACCTGTGTGGAATAGCCGTAGACTGCATTGGCCGCGATACTGATAAAGGCCGCGATGGAATAAGTCATATTGAACCCACCCCATTCCGCGACATTTGAGATGGCTGTGCCGCCGCCGACTTTAATCTGACGCCCCGCTTCCTCCTCAGGCCCTGGCTCTGACGGTTTCAATGCCGGGGTAAGCCACAGCGCAAAGCCAATCAGTGCAAGCGTAATCGCCCAGCGAGAGCCCACGGTAGCCCATGCAACGCCTTCCGCGCCCATTTGCGGCATGCCCCACCATCCAAGCACTAAAGCAAGATCAATCACGATGTTGACCCCGACACCAAGATAAGACGTGACCGTCACGATCAATGGCCGACGCAAAGCCTCCAGATAGAAGCTGCAAACCGTTGAGATCATGAACCCCAATAAGCTGAGAGACAGGATTTGCGTAATCTGCGTTGTTTCAGCCGAAAATTCGCGCGGGGTCATCTCTGCGCTGATGTCCGGGTTCGGATTGATCTCTATAAACAGCCAACGAAACAGGTTCTCAGCTGAAAAATAGACCAAGCCGGTAACCGCGAGGCCCAACCCAATCGCCCAAATCATACCTCTACGAAAAATCCGGCCAGACAAATGCGCTTCGCCGCGCCCAACCATTTCAGAGGTCAGAACCTGAACGCCCAGCAGGATGCCCATGCCAAAGCCCAGCGAGACCCCGATGGGCAGCCATGAGTTCAGGACATAAGCCAACTCATGCTCCTGCCCGCGCACCTGCCCGAGCACGATCGCATCCGTCAGCCCCATCAACATCCAGGACAGGCGTGAGATCGCAATCGGCCCGGAGAGCCGTAAAAGGTCTAGAATTTCAGAGGCCCGCGCCCATGCGGGCCATGCCCGCTGGGTCATGGTTTTGTCCTGAAGATTATCCGGCGATACGTGACGGCATGGTGGAAGTGTCCTTAATCTCCAGCAGCTTCTCTGCGATTAGGAAGGCAAGTTCAAGCGCTTGTTCACCATTTAGACGAGGATCACAGTGAGTGTGGTATCTGGATGACAGGTCGGCCTCAGAGATCGCCTGCGCACCGCCAATACATTCGGTGACATCCTGCCCGGTCATTTCAAAATGCACACCGCCTGGAATAGCGTTCTCGGCTGAGAGCACATCAATGAAACTACGCACTTCGGTGAGAATATGATCGACGGGCCGGGTCTTGAACCCGCTATCCGTTTTCAGCGTGTTGCCGTGCATCGGATCACAGGACCAGACAACCGTGCGGCCACTTTTCTGAACAGCGCGCACCAGCGGCGTCAGCCCCTCTTCAACGCCATTGGCACCAAACCGAGAGATCAGCGTAATTCGGCCAGCTTCGTCGGTTGGGTTCAAGGTCTCGATAATGCGGATCAGTTCATCAGGCTCAAGGCCCGGCCCGCATTTCATTCCAATCGGGTTCTTGATCCCCTTACAGAACTCAACATGCGCATGGTCAACCTGACGTGTCCGATGTCCGATCCACAACATGTGCGCTGAGGTGTCATACCAGTCGCCTGTGCCTTTGGCCTCGTCGCGTCTAGTCATCGCCTCTTCAAAGCCAAGCAGCAGCGCCTCATGGCTGGTATAGACCTCAACCTGCGCCATTTGTGGCACGTTTTGAGGGGTAATGCCGCAGGCTCTCATGAAGCTCAGCGCATCGGTAATCTTGTCGCCTATTTCGCGGTAGCGTGCGCCAAGCGGCGAGCGATCGACAAAGCCGAGCATCCAGGAATGCACATTGTCCAGGCTCGCATAACCGCCCTGACTAAAGGCTCGGACAAGGTTAAGCGTCGAGGCCGATTGCGCGTAAGAACGGATCAAACGATCCGGGTCTGGGATGCGACTGTCTTCGGTGAAATCCATGCCATTGATATTGTCGCCGCGATAAGAAGGCAGCGTCACGCCATCAATTGTCTCAACCGGTGACGAGCGAGGCTTGCCGAACTGACCGGCGAGGCGCCCAACCTTTACGACGGGCTTTGACGCGCCATAGGTCAGAACAACCGCCATTTGCAGCAGCACCCGTAACGTATCGCGAATATTATCGGCGCTGAATTCCTTGAAGCTCTCGGCGCAATCGCCGCCTTGCAACAGGAAAGCATCGCCCGCTGCCACAGATGCCAAACGTTGTTTAAGAAGATCAACCTCGCCCGCAAAGACCAGAGGCGGTGAATCGGCAAGACGCTGTTCAACAGCAGCCAGCGCTGCTGTGTCCGGGTAATCTTCCGGAATATGCTTGGCCGGGCGCGCGCGCCAGCTGGAGGGGGTCCAGGTCATGATAATCTCCTTAGGATCAGGCTATTTGCACTTTCAGACGCTAAGACTCAAGCGCTACAGTGAATTATGCCGCAAAAGTGTAGCTGTCCGGCGATAATAAGGTTAGAGATTCCAAAAACTCCCAGAGACCAGCAAATATGTCCCACCTTTTTATTGCTCATGGCCCGCGCGATATTGATGCACTGCTACAGACCCATGAAGCGATGCGGCGCGATGCTGTGCCGACATGGTATACACCCGCCGATGGCAGCAAGGATGTCGACGAAGCGTCCGTCAATGAAGCCATCGATAATGCCTTCGGTATGCTGGTTCTGGTCTCTGCGTCTTCCATCCGCTCCAAGGCGGTACAAGCCCAACTCCTGCGCGCGCAGGCTCGGGGCCTAAAGATCTTTCCGATCCGTAGCGATAATGCACGGCTCTCCAAACTGTTTAAGTCCGTCCTCGCTGACCAACTTACGGCGTCTTTGAATGATGAAGGCGCGCTTGAAACGCTCGTTGCGGACGTCAAGAAACGCTATGAGCATCGCTGCCCAGTAGTCGCGGTGATGAACCTGAAGGGCGGGGTCGGTAAGACCACTGTGTCGAGTCAGGTCTTTGGCACATGGCAAGCCACACTGGGTGGCCGCACACTGCTGATTGATCTCGATCCGCAATACAATCTGACCCAGACCTTTTTTGATATGGAGCATGCCGACCAAAGCTCGGCGCGCGACAAGTCTGTCATCTCTTTGTTTGAGCGCTCTCGGCTGCACGCCGTAGAGGCGGCCTCACCCGCAGAGCGGTGGTCAACGATCAGCACGGATCCGTTCGAGCCTGCTGATAGATCTGTGATCAGTCATAATATTCTCAGCGGTGACAGTGCACCGGGCGGGCGGTTTGATCTGATCTCTGGCCAGTTCGAAATCTCTAAATATGCCTTTGCCCCAGGCCCACAGGCACTGGCCATGGTCGGCGCCAACTTCCGGCGCATGATTGACCATTATCGCAGCCAGTATGACCTCATCGTATTTGACACCAACCCGAACGCGACCTTCCTGACCCGCTGCGCTTTGGAAGCGGCGGACCGTGTCCTCGCGCCGATGCATCCGGACGTCTATTCCCTGCGCGGGGTGCGCCTGCTCAATCAGGTCATGCAGGAACAGGTGAGCGACGAGAAGCGCCCAGACCTGTCAGTGCTCTTCAATGCGGTCGGGCGATCTGAGCAATCGAATTTCGAGGCGGATGCCCGTAATGGTACATTTGATGAGCTTGCAGGCTTTGCCCTTTCAAAGACCCTGCTCAATAGCGCTTTGCCAAGATCGGGACATCTTAATGTACGCAGCCCCGAAGAAGGCAGCGCGCCATGGAAGCAATTGGTCATCCATAAAGGCCGCGGCGGCGGACTGAAACAAATTCGCGAAACGCTAAAAGGCATCGCATACGAGCTAAAACGCCTGCTCGAAGCCTAAAGAACTTTCGTCTCAGCTTCCGCGCCGCGCGCTTTAAGCGAGAGTTCACCGCCAACTTTCTTCAGCTCGGTTAGCGAACAGTAAGTTGGCCGGAACACCATCACATCCGGGCGGCCTTCAAGCTCAGCAACGATTGCATTGATCGCCACAAAATGACTGAACACGACCGTCTGATCCGGCAACTCTGAGATACAACTCAACAAGTTCGAGCGCCAATCCTGCACCAGTGGATGCACATCGGCCCAGTGCCCCGCCATCATGCCCTGTAACCACGAAACGCGGTTTTCGACCTCATCCGGCGTTGGTATCTCAGATACAAAAGGTTCAATCCGCGCGGTATGGTCCGTCATGCGCACAAACGCTTCCGCGGTCTCACGGCAGCGTTGCATCGGACTGGAAATGACGTTCTCAATACCAAGGCCTAATAGGGCTTCAGCACGCTCTGCGGCTTGCCTATGACCAAGTTCAGACAGCCCCGGATCAGGATGCTCGCCCCAGCTTGCCGCCGCTTGTCCATGCCTGACCAGATAGATCACGCCGCAACAGTGGCCGGGCTGATATTGGCCGCGTTAAACGCTCGCAAAGCCTGTTTGTAGAGGACAGGCTTTTTGATATTCATACGCGCGCGCGCAGCATCAATTGGCTCGCTCAGCAGTTTTTCAATATCCTGATCGACAATCCGCGTCGCCGCTTTGCCATTGGCGCGGCCCTCGGCAAGGACCGCCTGAATATCGAGTCCGCGAGGGGCATATTTCTCAATCTGACGCCCGCCCATAAAGGCAATAAAGCGTAGGCCAAAGCCACCATGCTGGCTGTGAGTAAAGCCAAGCAGCGTCGCTTCACCCAAGGCATCTCGGCCATAGCCGCTCAGCACATGAAACAGATCATGCGTGTCACGCTGGCGGTCAATGTACCAGGCCATGTCGTCGTCAAACTGCGGAATGGATTCGCGGAACTTCTCACTCTCCGCCACAAGCCCGGCAGCGCTGAGGCCCTCGCGCTCCATGAAAGAGACATAGGTCTGGCCAACCGTCCCTGCAGGCAGTTTTTTCAGCGTATCATGATCATCCAGTATGGGCGGCAGGTACATTCGCTCGCGCATCATGCGCGGCCCGTGCTCGGTTTCCAGAAAGGCCTCAAAGTCGCGTTGGCTCGCCTTTCCGTGCAGGCATTCTATGATGTGAAAGACTTGTTCGGTGTCTTCTTTATCCGCGATTAAGTTCTGCATGTGCTTCCAGGCCTTAAATGGCTTGAAGCGCGGCTCTGGACGGGCGGGATCGATGAAAGGCTCTGTCATGGTCTTAAGACTCGTTCTGGTGATGACCGACATATAGCAAACAATACTTATCAAAACAATGACGCATGCGTCACCTTTTTCACGAAGCGCTATGCTTATATTTTAAGCATAACTGGTAAAGCCTTGAGCATTGATGTTTCGCGATGGACCTCACGGCGACCTGTCTATCGCACAAACCCGACCCCTATTCTAAGGACACAGGTATCAAATAAACCAAAGGGTCAGGGTATGAAAAAAATTGAAGCCGTCATCAAACCGTTCAAACTAGATGATGTGAAAGAGGCGCTGCACGAAGTTGGCGTACAGGGCATGACTGTTGTTGAGGCCAAAGGATTTGGCCGCCAGCGCGGACACACCGAGCTTTATCGCGGTGCCGAGTATGTCGTAGATTTTCTACCCAAACTGAAAGTTGAAATTGTTGTGGGTGACACAGGCGTTCAGAGCGCTATTGAAGCTATTACCAAGGCGGCTCAAACGGGTAAAATTGGTGACGGAAAGATCTTCGTTTCGGATGTCAGCGAGGCTGTACGTATCCGGACCGGTGAGACAGGCGACGGCGCTCTTTAGGCACGTTAGACACTAAAAGACAGGTAATATTGGAGGGCTAGATGGCCGATAAAATTCTTAAGATGATGAAAGAGAACGACGTGGAATTCGTCGATCTGCGTTTCACAGACCCGCGCGGTAAACTGCAGCATGTTACGTTCGATAAGGGCATGGTCGACGAAGACTTCTTCGCTGACGGTCAGATGTTTGATGGCTCGTCTGTTGCGGGCTGGAAAGCCATTAACGAGTCTGACATGACCTTGATGCCAGACGTCGAGACGGCCAAGATTGATCCCTTCTTCCAGCAGACAACGCTTGCTGTGATGTGTGACATTCTCGACCCGATCACCGGACAGCCTTATGGCCGTGACCCACGCGGGACCGCCAAGAAAGCCGAGGCCTATCTGAAGTCTACTGGTGTCGGTGACACCGCCTATTTCGGCCCGGAAGCTGAGTTCTTCGTCTTTGATGACGTGCGCTGGAGCACCAACCCGAACAAGACAGGTTACAGCTTCGATTCGACCGAATTGCCGTTCAATACGGACAAAGAGTATGAAATGGGCAATATGGGTCACCGCCCACACGAAAAAGGCGGCTATTTCCCAGTTCCTCCAATCGATTCGGAGCAAGATATGCGCTCCGAAATGCTCTCTGTTATGGGCGAGCTTGGCATGGAGCCTGAAAAGCACCACCACGAAGTTGCCCCGGCTCAACATGAGCTTGGCATGAAGTTCAACACGCTGGTGACGATGGCGGATAACCTGCAGCTTTATAAGTATGTGATCCACAATGTTGCAGCCAGCTACGGCAAGACGGCGACCTTTATGCCGAAGCCATACTTCAACGATAATGGCTCAGGCATGCACGTGCACCAGTCGATCTGGTCAGGCGGCAAGCCAACATTTGCGGGCGATCTGTATGCGGGTCTCTCCGAAACCTGCCTTCACTATATTGGCGGTATCATCAAACATGCCCGCGCCCTGAACGCGCTGACCAATGCTTCAACCAACTCTTACAAGCGTCTGGTTCCTGGCTTCGAAGCCCCGGTCATGCTGGCTTACTCTGCCCGTAACCGTTCGGCATCAATCCGTATTCCATTCGGCACAGGTGCCAAGGCCAAGCGGATCGAAACCCGCTTCCCGGATCCAACCGCCAACCCATACCTTGCCTTCGCAGCTCTGCTCATGGCGGGCCTTGATGGGATCGAGAACAAGATCCACCCAGGCGATGCTATGGACAAGGATCTCTACGATCTGCCGCCAGAAGAAGCCGCCTCTATTCCGCAGGTTTGCGGCAGCCTTCGCGAAGCTCTGGAAGCCCTGAACGGCGACCGGGACTTCCTGAAAAAGGGCGGCGTCTTCGATGATGACCAGATTGACGCCTATATCGATCTGAAAATGGAAGAGGTTGAGCGTCTACAGCTGCACCCTCACCCGGTTGAGTTCGATATGTATTACAAGGTCTAAGACCTTATCCCGCATCTGGGGGAAAAGACGCATGATGGAGGCACCGGGGTCCCGTTTAAGGGCTCCGGTGTTTTTGTATCAGAGTGAGCTGTCCTCACCCCCTTTTAACCAATTACACCGAGGTTAGGGTATCTCCGTTGGGGACTTTGTAAGGAAACATGATGCGACGCACTTACCTAATTGCCCCCCTCTTTGCCTTTGGCCTATCCGCCTGTATTGTAACGGCGCCGGCAAAGCTTCTCTATAATGGGGCCAAAATCGCCGGGAAATCAGTCTACTATACCGGCAAAGGCGTCTATCAGGTTGGTAAAGTGACGGTGAATGTTGCCGACGGCGTTCTGGACGGGACAGAGCGTATGCTCCGCCTGACGATCCTCACCGCAACCGCAACGGGCGCAGTGGTTCAGACAACGCGAATCGTTAGCTCAACAGCACTTGAAGCGGAACTTGCGGCGATTGAGCGAACCGGCAAGGTGGCTGAAGTAATTGTTGAAGTGGCGCGCTAGCCCCCTTTCATCCCCCGCAAAGCAACGCTATATTGATCATGTTCCTTGTGAACTATGGTAATAAACGCGCGTGTAATAAGCGGTTCGGACCCGGGGGCGGTACCCGGCGTCTCCA
>CAZGVG010000064.1:2487-14628 GCA_964528975.1 uncultured Hyphomonas sp. | reverse complement strand
GCCCAGCCCGCCTGTCCCGCACGTGTCCAGGGTCGGTCCTGTCAAAGCGATCTTGCGGGCTTGCCCGCGCAGCACTTTGGCGCCGGCCAAAAGCTCCGCGCCTGTTTCACCGCGAACGGCGAGACCCATCAGGAAGGCGCCGATCTGTTCAGCAGGAATATTGCCAGACAGGATGCTTGTAAAAGCAGTATCCAGAGCCTCCGCCGACAAGGGCGCGCCGGAAGCCAGAGTTTTCAGGTTTTGGGTCAGTGTCGTCATTCCGCTTCAATACGTGCAGCTTTCAGGCGTGCATAGAGGCAGATATGGAAAATGCAGTATGAGTGATGCAGAGCCTCATCCCAGCTCTTATTTCAACATCAATGACAATCATTGCCAGCATAAATCAGCCGAAGCGCACCAAATGGGATGTCCACGGCTATGCGATTATCTCAAGCAATGACTGTATTGCTGATGCGAATGGCGATATGCCCACCAGCCTGCATAATGATGCGGATTGGGCCTACTTTCAAAGCGAGCTTGCTAAAGCCAAGGCTATTATACTTGGCCGCGCTGCGCATGAGGCGACCCCGAATAGAGCCGGAAGGCTTCGCATCATTATGTCTCGTAGTGTTTCCAAGCTTGAGCAGCGTACGGATGGCTGGTGGTGGAACCCGGCTGATCTCAGCTTCGTGGAGATGGCTGAAACGGTTATCCCTCAAGGCGGACGGATCGCGGTGCCGGGCGGACGTGGACCGTTTGATTGGTTTTTACGCGATGGTTTTGACGGGTTTCATCTCGCCCGCGCGCACCATGTGGAGTTGATTGACGGAGCACCGGTCTTTTCTGATATCGCGGTTGAAATGACTGCAGACACATTGCTGGCAAAGCATGGGATGATCCCAGAGGATGGGATTGTTCTGGATCGGTGCGGCCCTGTCACCATGCAGGTCTGGCGTAAAGGCTAAGCGCTTTCCTCCACAGGGGATACCTGCCTTGAGCGCCATTCAGCGCGGATTTCTTCGGTTCGATTATGGTTTCCGTCTGGGCTCCAGCCCGGAGCATTTATCGCACGTTTCAGCCAGGTGTAGGGATTCAGGCCGTCGCTTGCGCAGTCTTTGACCAATCCAATCAGTTCATGGAAAGCCACGAGGAACGGATTATAAGTCTCTAGTGGTTTGACGATCCCGTAATCTGGTTGATCGTCATCTCGTTCGGCGATGAAAGAGCCAAATATCTTGTCCCAGACAATAAAGACGCCGGCATAGTTTGCGTCCAGATAGCGCGGGTTCGTCGCATGATGGACCCGGTGATGGCTCGGCGTATTGAATAGCGCTTCAAACCAGGGCGGCATTCGGTCTACCGCCTCGGTATGAATCCAGAATTGGTAGATAAGGTTCACGCCGCCCGCAAACCCTACAAAAGCTGGATGAAAACCCAACATGATTAGGGGCCAGCCAACTATGATCAAGCCAGTAAACGGCCCAAACCAGGGCTGTCTTAGCGCAGTCGACAAGTTGTAATGACGGCTGGAATGGTGGGTCACATGTTCCATCCAGAACCAGCGCACACGATGCGCGAAGCGGTGCTTCCAGTAATAGACGAAATCATAGAGCACAAAAACCAGTGCAAAGCTCAACCAGGTCATTGGTACGGTCATCACGCGATATGGCCAGACAAGCGCCATCACCCAAAGAAAGAGGAAACCTGTCAGAGTATTTACGACGACATTACCAATGCCCATAGCGATTGAGGTTAGGGCATCTTTCGTTGCATAGCGCCCTTTCGCGCGGCCCGACCTTACCGCCCACCACTCCAGTATAATGGAGAGCGCAAATATCGGTGCGAACCAAGTCGTAATCGGCGGAAATTCCGGCATAGCTAAGAGCTGTAGCTTAAGTTATGCCAAGCGCAAGATTCGGGTGGCGGTTTCCCTGCGCAAAGAATAGAGCGCTTTTGCGAATGAAGGAGACAGACTTATGATCCAAACTGATAAAATGCGCGCCTTTCGTGATTTGCACCGTGTGGGCCAACCTTTGCTTCTCATGAATGTCTGGGATGCTGGATCGGCGAAAGTTGTAAGTGAAACATCGGCGCAGGCGCTTGCCACGGGTAGTTTCTCTCTGGTTGGCGCGCTTGGCTACGAAGATGGGGAACATTGCCCAAGAGACTTGGTGTTGGAGGTCTTGCGCTTGATATGCTGCGCGACGGATAAACCGGTCAGTCATGATGCTGAGCGCGGCTATGGTCAAACGCCTGCTGAGGTCGCTGATTACGTTCGCGCCATTGTAGAGGCCGGAGCCGTCGGGATTAATCTTGAGGATGGTCTTGGCGAAGTAGGTGGCCTTAGGGAAATAGATCAGCAAGCCGAACGCATCGCGGCGGCTAAAGATGCGCTGCAAGACGGTTATCTAAATGCGCGTACAGATGTCTTTCTGATCCATAGCGATAAGTCGCCAGACGAGCGTATCGAAGAAGTCATTGCGCGCGCGAAAGCCTTCAAAGCGGCTGGGGGCGATGGTCTCTTTGTGCCGGGGCTGACAGATGCGGACAGCATTCGTGCAATCTGCGAGGCCGTGAATATGCCTGTCAACGTGATGCGCGGTCTGGATGGTCCACCGCTAAAAGCAATAACGGATGCGGGTGTCGCGCGCATAAGTCATGGGCCGGGGCCTTGGCGCAAAGCAATGAGTGACCTTCAGGCGAGCGTTGAGGCTTTGATTTAAGCCGCCACGTCCTCTTTAGCCGCGGCTTTGATCATATCACTCGCTTTTTCCGCAATTGCGATGGTAGGCGCATTCGTATTGCCGCTAACAAGGCGCGGCATCACGGAGGCATCGACGACCCGCAACCTTGTCACACCGCGAACGCGCAATTCTGCGTCTACAACGCCCATCGCGTCCCCGTCTGGGGCCATCTTGCACGTCCCAACCGGGTGATAGATCGTCCCGCCAGTTTCTCGGGCATAGGCAAGAAGCTCTTCATCCGATTGCGCTTCAGGGCCCGGCTCCATTTCGTGCTCAATATACTTTTCCAGGGCAGGTTGTTTGGCCAACTCCCTTGCCCAGCGAAGGCCGGCAATCGCCGTTTGCTGATCCAGCGGATCGGAGAGATAATTCGGGCGAATAGCGGGATATGTATCTGGCTTTGCGGACTTGATATGGACACTCCCACGGCTTTCAGGGCGAAGCTGGCAGGGCGCAATTGTGATCCCTGGCTCTTTTTCTAGCTCCATATCGCCGCTTTCGGTCATCTTCTCCATGTCCATTGTCGCGGGCAGGATGTGATATTGCACATCAGGCGTGGCAAGCTCAGGCCGTGTTTTAACAAAGGCCGCGACATGCGCCGCAGAAAGCGTCAGTAAGCCCTTGCGCTGGAACAGATATTTGAAGACCTCGCCAACCATAGCCAGCCCGCGAGATTGCTTGTTCACCGATGGCGCATCTTTCTTCATCCGATAACGATTACCAATGACGAAATGGTCTTGAAGGTTTTCGCCCACGCCCGGCAAAGCAGAGACTATGTCAATGCCATACTCGGCGAGCAGTTCAGGGTTTCCAATACCGGAAAGCTCCAGCAATTGCGGGCTATTAATCGCCCCACCTGAGAGCAGTACTTCATTTGCAGCGCGGGCTGTTTTCGGCGTGCCATCTTGTGTGTATTCAACCCCAATAGCGCGCTTGTCTTCAAAGATCACACGCGATGCCAAAGCTTGCGTTTCAATCGTCAGGTTTGGCCGCTTTTTGGCTGGGTTCAAATAGGCCACGGCGGCGCTGCACCGGCGGCCATTCTTCACCGTCAGCTGATAATAGGCGATGCCTTCCTGCTCCTCACCATTGATGCAATCTCGCTTGGGCAAGCCAACCTGTACCCCCGCTTCGATGACAGCATCAGAAACCGGATGGGGCTCTGTCACATCGGACACATTAAGCGGCCCACCTTTGCCATGTCCGTCAAGCCCATCGCGTTCCTGATTTTGGCTGCGCAGGAAATAGGGATGAATGTCATCATAGGACCAACCGCGCAGGCCCATCTGCGCCCAGCCATCATAATCCTGTCGCTGGCCGCGCACATAAAGCAGGCCATTGATAGATGAAGACCCGCCCAGAACTTTACCGCGCGGCCAAGTATGAACCCGGTCATTTGTGCCGGGATCAGGTTCGGTTTCATACATCCAGTTGACCTTCGGGTCTTTCAAGGTCTGCGCATAACCCACAGGGATATGGATCATCAAAGAGGTGTCTTTACCCCCAGCTTCAAGCAAAAGGACGCGGACTGAAGGGTCTTCAGACAATCGATTGGCAAGGACGCATCCCGCGCTGCCTGCACCGACAATAATGTAGTCATACTGGGCCATTCGTAACGTCCTTCTACTTCGACACTCCGTAAGTGTACGAACTTAAGATGACACAGGCGTCACGAATTGGAAGAGTGGACGCTGCGACAAGACGATCTACAGCTTGACGCCCCCTGCGGAAGCGTCATTTCTGTGGGTGAAAATCACAAGGGAGTGTCGCTATGGCGAGCGTAGGTAATTTTGAACAGATCAAGCTTGAGATCGAAGACGGCATAGCGATTCTGACATTGGATCGACCAGAGAAAATGAACGCCTTCACAGGCAAGATGATGCACGAGATTATCGCCGCCTTTGACATCACTGACGCTGATGATGAGGTTCGCGCGGTCATTATGACCGGAGCAGGGGACCGTGCGTTTTGCGCTGGGGCTGATCTGTCGGAAGGCGCAAAGACCTTCGACTATGAAAAGCGCGCCGATATGGGCGAGGCCGGGCGCACTGAGAAAGAAGATATTCAACGCGATGGCGGTGGGCGCACAGTGCTTCGGATATTTGAAAGCCTAAAGCCTGTTATCGGTGCGATCAATGGCGCCGCCGTCGGTGTTGGCGTGACGATGCAATTGCCAATGGACATCCGGATTGCGTCCGACACAGCTCGCTTTGGTTTTGTCTTTAACCGCAGAGGCATCAATCCTGAGGCGGCTTCCAGCTGGTTCCTGCCGCGCCTCGTCGGTATTCAACAGGCGCTTGAATGGTGTTATTCTGGCCGTGTGTTTCCAGCCCAAGAGGCGCTCGATGGCGGACTTATTCGTTCAATCCATCCTCAAGCTGAGCTGTTAGACGTGGCCAAGGGCATCGCACGCGAGATTGCAGATAACACAGCCGCCGTCTCAACGACACTCACGCGGCATATGATGTGGCGTATGCTGGGCGCGAGTCATCCAATGGACGCTCATATTGTCGACAGCGCCGCGATTTACTCACGCGGTCAGACCGAAGACGCCAAGGAGGGCGTGATGAGTTTCCTTGAAAAGCGCAAACCCGTCTATCCAGTGAAGGTATCAGACGGCATGCCGGACTTCTTCCCGTGGTGGGATGATCCAGACTTCAAATGGATTGGAAAGTAAAAGTCTAAATGACAGCCGCGTCGAGCAGCAAATATGTTGCGAGACGCGCACTGGCATTCTTGTTTGAGCCGTGTGTGTTCTCAAGCGCATTCAGAGCGTCAGCTTCTTCTAGAGCCAGAAAGTCGCGCGCCAGAGACATCATTTCGAGATTTCCACGCAGACGCTGCTTAACCCGGTCCACCTGACGTCCAACTTGCTGGTTGGTAGCTGAGCGCCTGTGATCGTCGCCTTTACGAGCTGCAAAAGCGATTTTCTTTTTGTCTTTCGGACGGAAAATATCGGTTAGCTTGATGCCGGAATTCTGCAGCTGATTGAGCAGCTCTTCTGCTGTGTCTTCACGAGATAGCGCAGACCGGTCATCGCGTTCCATGTCCGCAATGATTTCACTAAGGCTGTTGCCTGAGGCTTCATTCACTTGCAGGTCTATTTCTGAAGAGACTGATACGACTTCGCCCTCCTCTTCATCTCCATCTTCGGTATCGATATCGTCAAATACGTCAGCATCACCATTGGTCAGAAACGCATTCGCCGCATGGCCATTGCTGCCGTTTTCGGAGGCTGTTTCAGCTTCGCTTAACATGGCTTGGGCCATACGCGCAGCGCTGGCTTCAAACAGGTCTTCTTCAACAGCGCGGGACGGAGATGCGATCACGGAACGCGGTTCCAGAATTGGCTCAGCAGCCACAATCTCTGGCGCAGGCGCTTCTGCAGCGTTCATAACGCGCGTTTCAATGGATTGCGTCTTATCATAAAGCGCCTGACTGGCATTCGAGACGCGGCGCTCGGAGATATCCATCTCTGCGCGCGCCGCCATGCCGGCCGCTCTTACCGCCGCAGCCGCCTGCTGACCGGCATCTTTTAACTCAGCCAGGGCGACGGCGGCTGACTCAGAAGCTTCAAAGGTCTGGCGCTGGATCTGCGAGCTGGCATCCTTTGCACCGTCGAGGGCGACTTTGACAGATTCCAGCAAGCGATCGCCTGTTGTGCCCGCCGCTGCCGCCGCTAGCTCGCCAGCGCGCGCGGCTGTCTCAACCGTCTTGCGGGATTGCTCCAGCTTTTCTTCCATACGCGCAATCGCGAAGAGGAGCGTCTCATTTCGCTCTCCAGCTTCTGCGGCCAGAGTGTCCATGGCGGCGATCTTCTGCGCCAGCGTGCGTCCGGTCTTATCCAAGCTTTCCAAGCGGCCCTGTAAGGCTTCTTCTGCGTTCGCGACTTCACTTGCTGCTGCTTTGGCGGAGTCGACCATTAGCGACGCTTGTTCCGGGATGGCTTCGTTCAAGAGATCAGTCTGCTCGCGCAGGTCCTTTGCGAGCTGTTCCAAGCCATTTCGTTCATTGCCAAGTCGGTCGGCAAGATCGCGCGCATTATCGGCGCTCGCATAAGTTACAGATTCTAGCCGGGCACGCTCGTCGCCAATCTCTGCCGCCATCGCTTTCATGGCGGAGAGGGCATGCCCCATTGAACGATCAACTTCAGCGCTAGCCGATGACATTTGATGGGCAAAGCTGGTTGCCTCTGTCGCCATGGCCTCGGCTGGCATTAGAAGTTTTGAAGCTGCTTCAAGCACAATCGCGTTGGCCGCAGCGGAGCGCGCTTGCTCGCGTGCCAACATGCCTGACATCACCAGCATAAAGCCCGGCAGAATAATCGCTATGATGCCTGCTATGATAAGAGTAGGTTGCGCCATGCGGATCGTCTCAGGGCCAACCAATGAGATTGTCCCAACTGTTCCTGCGACCCACCAAAGGAAAGCCAGTCCTAATCCGCCCCATCCGAGCCAGGCCGAGCTTTGCCTCGCCGCTTCTAGTCGGGATACTGTGTCGGAAGAACTCGTCTGCGGGGTCTCAGATACGTCACTCATAGGTTCTATTATAAGCTTGAGTTGGGCAAAAATGCGAGAGCTGGGTGCATGTCATCGCTGTCATAATCCCAAAGCATACATCAAAATCAGTCTAGACACGTTCGACTATGTCATAAGTCAATGATTTCAATAGAGTATTTCGTATTTCTCAAGGGCTTCACAAGAGCGATCACTTTTGCATATGATGCTGTTCTTGTAAGTAAATATCGGATCTTGGCTAAGTGTTAGGTGAAAACGCAAGGCCACACTCGCCTGCTAAGGGAATCGCTTCTACGCACATATTTCGCAGGGGCTGTGGCTGTTGGGGCTTGCATTGTTCGTGTCGGAGTGTTTTCCCACACGCATCATAGAATCTAATTTCGATTCAGTAATAAATGCGCTCCGTGTTTGACTGAATTTGGAATCAACTCATGTTCTGGCCGTTTGTCCGCTGGGCGGTGTGACGGACGCTGGAAAAAGGACAAAAACCATGGCTGCGCTTGATATTCCCTCAAAAATTGATCTGATTAACTTCAATCTCAAAATGCTTGCAAAGGGTCAGAAGCGCTCGCTCTTGATCAGTGCGGGGGCGACAGGTGACAAGACATACCTGCTCGAGGCCTGCCGCAAGATGCACGAAATTGGCGTTGGTCTGTATGCAACACCGGGCACCCACCGCTTTTTGGCTGAGAACGGTATTGAAGCCATCGCAGCCCGTAAAATATCCAGCGAGGAAGAGCCAAATATCAAGACTTTGATTGAGCAGGGTAAGGTCGATTTCGTCGTCAATATTCTGACAGGTGATACCAGCTATGATGAAGCTTCCGACGCCGCCAGCATCCGGTCTTTGTCAGTCAAGCATGGTATCCCGCTCTATACCGACCGCGCCGTTGCGCGTGAGACGATTGATCTGGTTCTGAAAGACATTGAAGCCGGGACCTATGCTTACAAAATTCAGTCAGACGATAGCCCTTGGGATTTGAAGTCCCGCTTCCTGGAACTGGTGCGCGAGCGCGGCGGCTGGTCAAACCATCATGGCCATTTTGACAAAGCCTATCTGATCTCTCCGGAAAACCTCGCGCTTGGGTTTGCCGATATGGAAAAGAAGTGGGAACTCTATCGCCACCTAAAAGAAAACTACACGCATGAGGATCTGGTTGAGCGCATCTCGCGGGCCTTGCAAACGGTGGTTGATCAAGGCTCACAATATTGCCGAACCATGGTTGATGCGGACAGCATTATTGGCCTCAAGCCAATCCATGCCGCTGTTGAAGTCAAAGAGCGCTTCAAGGATAAGATCAATTTCGAGATTGGGGTGCAGCCTCTGGAAGGCGTGCTCGATCCGGCCTCACGCGAGCAATATGTCGAAGCGTGTAAGCTGGCTGATTTCTGCGGCGGTCTGCCATCCCGCGACCGCCCCCGCGAAGGCGAACATCTGGATATCGTCATGCAGACGGCGAAAGAGCTGAACAAGATGGTCGAGGTGCATGTTGATCAGGAAAATAATCCCTATCAGCATGAAACTGAATTGCTTTGCCTGAAGACCATTGAGCACGGTATGCAGGGCCGGGTCTATGGCATCCACTCTATCTCGGTTTCAGCGAAAGATGAGAGCGAGCAGAACCGCATCGTCGAGCTTTGCAAGGAGGCGGATGTTGGTATCGTCATCTGCCCATCTGCAGCGCTGTCCATGAAGCAGTTGCCTATGCAGGGCCCGCTTCACAACTCAATCGGTCCCTTCGTGAAACTGAAAGAGGCAGGGGTTCGCACCTATCTCGGCATTGACAATATCGCCGACCTCTTCATGCCAATCGTTGACGGCGACATGTGGACAGAGGTTCGCATGCTCATGGAAGCCTGCCGCCATTATGATCTGGAGATGATTGCCGACTGGGCGACTGAGCCGCCTCTCCACGTGATGCAAGCTCAAGGCGCTAGAGTTGCGGCTCAGTAAGCAAAGAGGTGTCTTCACTGCGGCCAGAGGAAGCATTTGCCGGACAGCCAAACTCTGACATATAAAACCAATGAGGCGGACCAATGTGGCCCGCCTTTTTGTTATGGATCGTAAATGCTCGTTGAAATTGGTCAGATTGCTTTGATCCTTGCGCTCATGGTCAGCCTGCTTCAGGGCTGGTTGGGTTTGCATGGTCCGCATGTGCGTGATGCAAGAGCGGTTATATTCACAGAGCGCGCTGCCTTGGTTCAGGCGGGGCTCTGCGTTCTCGCCTTTGGTATTCTTGCGCACGCTTTTGTGACATCAGATTTTAGCCTGACTCTCGTCACCACCAATTCTAATACGGCCAAGCCGATGCTCTATAAGTTCAGCGGCACCTGGGCCAATCATGAAGGCTCCATGCTGCTTTGGATTATGATCATGGCTCTGTTCGGTGCGGCCATGGTTCTGTTTGGTAAGACACTGCCATCTTCCCTGCGCGCGCGGGCCGTTGCCATTCAAGGGCTGGTGACAGCGGGCTTCCTGGCATTCTTGATTTTTACGTCAAATCCGTTTGAGCGGCTTTCGCCCATTCCGGACAATGGCATCGGGCTCAACCCGCTTTTACAGGACCCGGGCCTCGCGCTGCATCCGCCATTTCTTTATATTGGCTATGTTGGCTTCTCAGTCGCTTTCTCCTTTGCAGTTGCAGCGCTGATCGAAGGCCGTGTTGATGCCATGTGGGCGCGGTGGATACGCCCTTGGGTCTTGCTGGCATGGAGCTTCCTGACCATTGGCATAACGCTGGGCAGTGTGTGGGCCTATTATGAACTTGGCTGGGGCGGCTGGTGGTTCTGGGACCCGGTAGAGAATGTCAGCTTCATGCCCTGGCTCGCGGGCACCGCTTTGCTGCACTCAACCCTCGTAGCGCAAACCCGCGGCAGCTTCATGCGCTGGACTTTGCTGCTCGCGATCCTGACTTTCTCCCTCAGTCTGATCGGGACCTTTGTGGTTCGTTCTGGCATCCTGACCAGCGTACATGCGTTTGCAGTTGATCCAGAGCGAGGGCAGTTCATCCTTCTCTTGCTGACGGTGGCCACAGGCGGTGCGCTCAGCCTTTACGCGGCGCGGTCTCACCTGATCTCACATGGCGCACCCTTTGAGGCGGCAAGCCGTGAGGCGGGGCTGGTGATGAATAATGTCCTGCTGATTGTCTCAACTGCGACAGTGTTCCTTGGCACAGCTTATCCATTGCTGATTGATGCGCTAACGGGCGACAAGATCACGGTTGGGCCACCATACTTCAACATCATGTTCGCACTGATCATGACGCCTCTGATTATCTTCATGGGCGTTGCTCCCCTGGTGAAGTGGCGCACAGATACGTTTGCGCGGTTGCAAAAGCCCTTACTCATCTTCTTGGGGATTGCTGCGGCGGTGATGGCCCTCACAGCGGTCTTTGGCAAAACCATTCTCGGCGGTCTGGGCCTTGGTCTGGCGGCTTGGTTGATCGCTGGTACGCTTCTTACCTATGGTCGAAAGCTACGCATTGGCGCACCTAAAAGTACGGCTGCAAACCTCTTCGCTCGCTTTGCGGTCTTGCCCGGAGCGGCGCACGGCTTCCTGCTGGCGCATCTCGGGCTGGCGGTCGCAACGATTGGGATTGTCAGTATGGGCGCATGGTCGGCTGAAAGCTATGACCGCATAAAGATTGGGGAAAGCGTCTCTGTGTCTGGTTACGAGTTTCGCTTGACCGATGTCACTGAACGCCAAGGCCCAAACTATTATGCACTGACGGGCAAGGTGGAGATCGAGCAAAATGGTAAACTGATAGGCCGCTTAAACCCAGAGCAGCGCATCTTTCCGATAGAGCGTAACAGCACGACTGAAGGCGCGATGAAGATTTCCGCCACTCGCATTCTCTATGCCGCCAAGGGGGAAGGCAATGCTGATGAGGGCTGGGTCATTCACGTCTATTACCATCCTTTCGTGGTGTGGATTTGGATTGGCACCTTGATGATGGCGTTTGGCGGGTTCGTTTCGCTGGCGGATCGTCGTTTCAGCTTTGTGACGCGCGCGGCGCCCGCCGCCGCCCCAGATGTAGTCCCGGCGGAGTAGGGGATGCAGGCAAGATCACTCTTCATCCGGCTAACCCCTGTCGGCATCTTCCTAATTATTGCGGGCTTCTTTGCTTATGGGCTGACCCGTGATCCCAGCAAGATCCCTACAGAGATGATTGACCGCGAGCTGCCAAGTTTTGAACTGCCAAGCCTCTACGATCAAAACCTCATGCTGAACGACGAGACGTTTCTGGGCAAGACGCATCTGGTCAATGTGTTTGGGTCGTGGTGTGTGGCGTGCTTGCAGGAGCACCCAACCTTGATGCGCCTCTCTCGTGCCGGGCGCATCAATCTGGTCGGTGTGAACTGGCGTGATGACCGCGCCGATGCGCTGGCATGGCTACAGAGGCACCGCGACCCGTTTCAGCAGATCATTTATGATGCCGATAGCGAGCTTGCGATTGAGCTTGGCGTAACCGGCGCACCGGAGACCTTTATTATCGATCCGCGGGGCCGCATTCGTTTCAAATATGTCGGCCCCATTACTGATCGCGTCTATGACGAGACGATTGAACCCGTTTTGAAAGCGATCGAGGCGGAAGGAGGGACTGGATCATGAAATATCTACTGCTCGCCATCTTCATGCTTACGCTCATAGCTTCGCCGCAGAGCTTTGCGAATGAGGCACCGCCCATAAATGACGCTGAAGCGCAAACGCGTGTCGACGCAATCTCGAAAACCCTGCGCTGTGTGGTCTGTCAGAACCAGTCGATTTACGATTCAAGCGCGCCTCTTGCTGAGGATATGCGTAGCCTTGTCGAGAAACGTGTTCTGGCCGGTGACAGCGATGCTGAGGTTCGCGAATATTTGCGAGAGCGCTATGGCGACTTTGTGCTGATGACCCCACC
>CAZGVG010000064.1:0-2387 GCA_964528975.1 uncultured Hyphomonas sp. | reverse complement strand
CAAGCAAAAAACCAGCGAGCCTTACTGGACGCCGATGAAACATCGGGCCGCATCAGCGCAGAAGCCGCCGCAAAAAGCCGGACCGCTTTGGATCGGCGGATCTTGAGCCTTCTCGATCAAGACAAGAGCGCTCCAGCGATAGAATATTTGAGGCTCGCAGCCTTTGCGATTATTCCTGCGGCGCTTTTGCTCGGTTCCGCCTGGGTTTATCTAAAAGTCGGCTCGCCAAACTATGAGCGCGTCATGATGGCCGACTTGCGACAGGCAGAGATGGATCAGGCACCCGGTTCACTGGAAGCGCTTGTGGTGACTTTGAGAAACCGGTTGGAAGAAGATTCAAACCCGCCAGCGGACGGCTATGTCATGTTGGCGCGGTCTTACATGACCCTTGGTCGTTTCGAGGACGGGCTTCTCGCCTATGATCAGGCGTTGGAGATTTCAGACAGTGATCCTGAAATCGTGCAAGAGAAGGATCGGGCGCTCACTTATATCCGGCAGGTGCAGTCCGCGCCAAGCCTAGACCCAGCGATGCGGGCTGAGATCGAGGCAATGTCGGAGGCCGAGCAGGCCGAGATGATCAAAGGCATGGTTGAAAGCTTGGCGGTAAGGCTCGAGCTTGAGCCGCGAGACATCGAAGGCTGGGTGCGTTTGCTTCGGGCGCGTTTGGTCATGGGCGATGTGCAACAAGCTGCAGCTGATCTGGAAACCGCAAGAGCCGTTTTCAAAGATGACGCCGCTGCGCAGCGGCGTCTTGTGCCTTTCGAGATTGAAATCCGTAAGGTGTCCAGCGCCGCTGAATAGCCTGTCTTATGCATCCCTATTACAGGATGTGCGGTCTTACATTGACACTGTTATCGAGACGGGCGTACCGCTACGGCATATAAAATGAAATTGTCCGGGGAGGGACACCAGTTATGGCACTCAGCACCTTAGATTTGGTGATCGTGGGATTATACGCGGTTGCTCTATTGTCGATTGCAGTTTTTGTTTCGCGCGAGCCTGCGGGCGAGAGCAAGAATACAGAAGACTATTTCCTCGCTGGAAAGGCGCTGCCTTGGTGGGCGATTGGCGCCTCTCTGATTGCCGCGAATATTTCCGCGGAACAGATCATTGGTCAGTCCGGACAAGGGTTTGTTGTGGGGCTCGCGATTGCCGCGTATGAATGGCAAGCGGCCTTGGTCCTACTGATCGTAGCGGCTTTCTTCCTTCCGATATTCTTGAAGCGCGGCATCTATACGATGCCTCAATTCCTTGAGACCCGTTTCGGACCAAGCGTTAAAACCATCATGGCGGTGTTCTGGATATTCCTGTTCACAGCCGTAAACCTGACGACCGTTCTCTATGGCGGCGCGCTCGCGATCCAGGCGGTAACCGGGCTTGGTGTGTTCACGGGTATGGCGATGCTGGCCGGTTTTGCTTTGCTCTATTCCCTCTATGGCGGTTTGAAAGCTGTGGCGCTGACGGACATTATTCAAGTCGTCATACTAATCCTTGGCGGCTTTGCCATCACCATTCTGGTCCTTGGCATGGTCGGCGGTGAAGCTGGTGCCATTGGCGGTCTCTCCACGCTGATGAATGAGCTGCCTGGTCACTTCGAAATGATCCTGGACCGCGATCATGAGAACTATGGCAACTTGCCCGGCATCTGGACTTTGCTGGGCGGTCTTTGGGTGCTGCACTTCTCCTATTGGGGCTTCAACCAGTATATCATCCAGCGGGCTTTGGGGGCTGAGAGCTTGCCAGAAGCGCAAAAGGGTTTGGCTTTTGCGGCGCTTCTGAAATTCCTCATCCCATTGATCGTTGTGATCCCCGGGATTGCAGCGCTTTGGTTGGCTCAGAACGGCTTGCAAGGCCTTAGCGAAGAGGCATTGGCCGCCAAACCTGACAGCACTTATGGCGCTCTGATGGCGTTGATGCCTGTCGGTATTCGCGGCCTGATCTTTGCCGCGCTTGTTGCCGCGATCGTTTCATCGCTGGCCTCCATGATCAACTCGATCTCGACCATCTTCACGATGGACATCTACCGCGACTATATTGCAAAGGCGCGCGGTGAAACGCATTACGTTCTGATCGGGCGGATCACAGCGGCGGTTGCAATGGTCGTCGCACTGTTCCTGGCCATCCCACTTCTTGGCGGTGGGACGAGTATCTTCCAAACCATTCAGGAATATACCGGCTTCGTCGCGCCAGGGATCGTTGCAGTCTTTGTGCTTGGCTTCTTCTGGAAGCGGACCAATACGGCTGGGGCTTTTGCTCTGTTGATTTCTTCTGTCGTCTTGTCGCTCCTGTTCTATCTTGCCGCACAGGATCCAGATATGGCTGCCGAAGGCCTTGTCGGGTCTCGAGCTGCTATGGTTGGCGGCGCTATGGGTATGATGTTCAACCCA
>CAZGVG010000063.1:0-14695 GCA_964528975.1 uncultured Hyphomonas sp. | reverse complement strand
CGATTCCTGATCGAGGTGGCGATACAAGCCTAAGCGCAGAGACCATGCCACCCCACCCCTGAGGGTAAACGCTGTCAAAACTGATAGTCAGCGCTGTCAAGACAATCTGGCCCACAAACCGTTGCAAAATTGTCCGTAACCGTACCAAATCAGGACAGATTCTAAAGAAGTCCGCGCTTTAGACGTCTCAAAATCTGGCGAAATGGCTTTAGAACGCAACGTGATGTAAACGCTTGATTGTTAGGTTTCCTCGCAATGAGACCTGAAATAGGCAGTTGGGCGATACTAGCAGGCAAGGCTAGAGCTTGGGCGATCTTAATCTGCCTAAACAGTTTCATCGCGGCCTATTTTCCAGCCAATGCGTCACCTCAGCCCATCATAATTGACAGCGGACAACACTGGGGCGTCAAAGCGGGGCATCTGTCGCTAAGCGAGACCATTCCCCTTGAGGCCTCCCCAGCAGAGGTTCTCAGTGGGCAGTACGCGAAGACCTTCACACCGACAACCAAAGACGTCGTCAATATGCTTGGCCATGACAAAGCGGTTTGGGGCCATGTTCAGCTGACAAACTCGACAACGCAAAATGTGGAGGCCGCTCTCGTCCTGAAATATAGCGCTTTTGATTATATCGATTTCTATATCAGCGATAATCGCGGCGAGATCACAGAGAAAAAATCAGGCCAAATCCCGGCGATTGACCAATCTGCGCTGCCATCTCGGTTCCCAATGATGCTAGTCAGTATTGCACCAGCCGAAACGAAGAACGTCTATTTCAGGATCAGAACTGACACGCTCGCAATCATACCTGCGCAAGTTTACACGATGGCCTATTTACAGCATGTAGGTGCACGCGACGTGCTGATATTTAGCGGCCTTATCGGGATCATGCTTGCGATTACAATGCTTGGGATGATCACCTTCTTGAGCTCAAGACAATTTGCCTATTTGTGGTTTGCGGGCTTTACGTTTGCTGGCGCACTTTACACGCTCATCGGGTCGAATATTGGCAAAACTTATATCTGGCCGATGCGGACAGGCGATGATGTTTTTTACATCTTCGTCATCCTCGGCGTTGCCATGGCCTCGGCGGCTATGTTCGTCGCACGCTTCCTTAATACGGCTGAAAACACACCGAAGTTTCATAAAGCGCTTCAGATTATCGCTGGATGTAGCCTCGTAACCTGTTTTACCACCCCGCTCCCCTACTTCATTCTGGTGCCAGCATTCCTTGTTGCCGCCGGGATCGGCCCAATCTTTATCTTGATCGCGGTCTTCGTGCTGTGGCGAAAGAAAGTTCGCGGTGCCGGACTCGTGCTCTTTAGCTGGGTGCCTAATCAGCTGGGTATCACTTGGGTGTTCTTACGTGGGATCGATGTTGTTCCCTATTCTGAGTTCAATCATTTCGCCTTGCCACTCAGCTGCACAATCACCGCGATTGCCTTTACGTGGGCGCTGCATCGCCGAAACCAGGAAGCTGAACATAATGCGGCGCATGACTTGCTGACGGGTCTTCCGAACCGTTTACGGCTTGAGCAAGTCATCGCTGAACCGCCGCCCATAGTCCGCCGTGCGATCGGGGTCATGCAGATTGATCTGGACGGGTTCAAAACGATCAATGACACGCATGGACATGCTGCTGGCGATCACGTTCTGCAAGAAGTGGCCGACAGACTGCAAGAGCTTTGCTCCCCTTATGGTATGGCCTTTCGTACTGGCGGCGATGAATTCGTCATCCTCAGCCATCGCCGCACCCGCCAGTCAGATACTGAGGCATTGGCCGACAAAATCGTCGCGATATTAGCTCAACCTATTGCTTGGCGCGGAGAGCTTTTGCAGATTGGCGCAAGCATCGGCCTCGCCTTCCCACTAGAAGGCCGAGAGACCGTCAACATGGCCTTCGAACAAGCCGATGCGGCGCTGTATGAAGCCAAACGCACGGGCAAAGGCCGGGTCGTTCGCTGCGCTGACATACTTGTACCGGGGAATGACAACGCGCTGGAGGCTGCGAGTTAAATCAAACCGCGCTTTAAACGCCTCAGAATCTGGCGGCTTGGGGTAACGACAGAGAGCGCTTCTGCGCGCGCAGGTATTGGATTTCCGAGCAAGCGCGCGGTCAATATTTCCGCCGCCCAAGGGCCCCAGGTAAAGCCGCGCGAGCCATAGCCAGCTGCGAGATACAGACCTTCACATTCACCAAACCCGAGGTCGACAGACCATTGCTGGCGCTCAAGCTGGGCCCGCATATCTATCAGCATCTCATCATCCGGCAGCCCACCAATCAGAGGCAGTCGGTCCGCCGTTGTGGCGCGCGCACTTGCCCGCGACTCAACCTCAAACCGCCCAGCCTCTTGTCGCCAGTATGGCGCGAGCTGATCCAACGCGTGGGCATTGGTCTCCTGCGCGGCCTGGCTAACCTGCGGCGGGCCTTGCATCGCCTCAAACGTTGCGCCCCAGAGCCGCATCTCACCGCTCGCCAGCGCATAATGACCTGCAGCGAGCGCACTTGGCGGCGCATCGACGGTAGACTGAACCCAATCGACCTGCCCTAAACGCCCGGTCAGATCGAGCTGCGGCAGCGCGTCTCCCATCTGCCAACCGCCTGCCAACACGATCGCATCAAACGCCTCACCGTTCACTGCGCGTGCCTCAAAGTCGACGTCTGCCGACCTTCCCCAATGCACATCCATCCCCTTCAGCAAGGCTGGCAAAAGCATTTCCGGGCGCAAGATCATAGCCTGTTTGTGTAAAAGCCCGCCCTCTTTCAGCGCTTCCAGTTGCTCCAATCCAAGCGGCGGGTCCGCCAGCACTTTCGCAAAGCGCGCCGCTTCTTTCTCGTCACGCGGGCGATGCAGGACTTCGGTTCTCTCTACGCCCGGCAAACCGCGATAAAATCCTTGCGCGGCAACATATGCGTCAACCAGCAGCCGCGCCTGAACGGTATCACCAGCATCTAGGCGCGGCATAACCAGCGCCAACGGGTTGCCGCTCGCGCCTGCGCCAAGAGACTCTGCTTGATCAAAAATAGTCGGATCCAAACCACGCTGCTTCAGCGCATAGGCCAGACACGCCCCGGAAATGCCTGCGCCGATAATCGCGATCCGCTTTGGGGGTTCGAAGTCGATCGGCACTCTTAGCTCGCTCTGAAAGGTCGCCTCAAGCCGTTGACGTTTGCGGCCATATCCTGGCACGCGCTCAACCTCAAACCCGGCATGTTCCAACCCGCGCCGCACCGCACCCGCCACCGTAAATGTCCCAACCCGCGCCCCCGGCGCCGAACGCTTGGCGATAAACGGCCAAAGCGCCTCACCCCACATCGCTTCATTCTTGGCGGGGCTGAACCCGTCCAGAAACCAGGCATCCGCCAGAAACTCTGATTGGGGCAGCGTGTCTTCGATCATCCCCATGTGCAGAGTCAGAGTCAGACGCTCTTCCGGCCAGACAATTTGTTGAACGCCTTTCGCCCGAACTGGCCAGCGGGCGCATAGCTTTGCGGCAAGCTCAGCAAGCTCTGGCCAAGGTTGTAATGCTTGCTCAGCATCCTCGCGGTCCAGCGGAAAGCCTTCAAAGCTGACAAAGTGTAGCCACCCTTGCGCGCCGCGCGTCTCCCGCCACATCTGCCATAGTGCCAGAAAATTGAGCCCGGTCCCAAACCCCAGCTCCGCCACGGTGAACCCGCCACGACCTTGCCACGCCTCAGGCAGACCGCAGCCTTTTAAAAAGACAGTCCGCGTTTCGGCTAAGCCGTCATCAACCGAATAATAGACATCCCCCACACGCTCATCGACAGGGGTTCCGTCTTCTTTCCAATGGAGGTCTGGGCGCGGGGGTAATCTCATCGCGCCGCTTTAAACGCTAAAGCTGCGACGATCCAGCATCCAATCTCGCAGCGACTTTCAAATGAACTAGTTGCTCAGCCATGACACAGCAATCCTTCCCACCAAACCGGGCTGCGGGCCTTGCGCGCATGGCGCGGTTTCAAGCCAGTATGGGCCGCCACTATGCCTCAACCCGCAATTATGACCTTGGCCCGGATGACCGCTCAAACCTGAGCGTGCTTTCGCCTTATATTCGCCACCGCCTGATCCCTGAGCAAGAGGTCGCTCGTGCCGCATTGGATCGGTTTTCGCTATCAACAGCTGAGAAATTTGTTCAGGAGGTTTGCTGGCGCACCTATTGGAAAGGCTGGCTACAGCACCGCCCAAAAGTCTGGGAAGACTATAAAGAAGTGCGTGATGCAGCATTCTTAGACCTTCAGAACAATCGCGGCCTGAGCACGGCCTATGATGAGGCAGTCGAAGGCCGCACAGGCATCGCCGTTTTCGACGCTTGGGCACGCGAATTAATCGAAACAGGTTATCTCGCCAATCATAGCCGGATGTGGTTCAGTTCGATCTGGATTTTCACCCTGAAGCTACCCTGGGCACTGGGCGCAGACTTATTTTTGCAGCACTTAATGGACGCTGACGCCGCCTCTAACACGCTGAGCTGGCGTTGGACCGCTGGGCTACACACACAAGGCAAAACCTATCTCGCGCGCGCTTCAAACATTGAGAAATATGCAGGCGAGCGATTCCAAACTGAACTTGGCCCTGATTGGCGTGCAGGCCTGGAACGTCTCGCAAACGCGGCTTACCCAATCGACGGGACGCCAAATCCAGGGCTTGGAGCGATCACCCTTCCCGACGCTGTTCCTGAAAGCCCAGTTGCACTTTTGCTGACAGAGGAGGACCTCCATCCCGCTTCCCTTCTCGCAGACACGACAAAAGTCACCGCCGTCGCGGGCATAAGTTTTCCGCATGATCGCTCGCCTAAAGGCGCCGGGCAGATGGCCACCACCTTCACAAATGGCGCGGTGAATGATGCCTTGCGCGCCAGCCAAACAGCCCATGGCGTGCCGTCAACAAATCTTGATGGCAGTGACTTTATCTTATCCGCCATCAGCTGGGCAAAGGCCTCTGGGGCAAGCACCATCGTCACCGGTGAACCGCCAATTGGCTGGGTTAAACCGCATATCGACGCGCTTAAAATAGCGCTCGGCAATGAAGGCATCCCCCTCGTCTATATCCGCCGTGCCTGGGACGATGCATTTTGGCCTCATGCAAAGAAGGGCTTCTTTGGGCTGAAAAAGAAAATGCCAAGTGTGCTCGCTGAGCTTGGCCTACCCGCTTAATTCATGCGCTATTTGTATAAGTCTTTCTCGGTCCTGCCTCTATCGCGCAGCATGACATTCTTTATGCATTGAGGCGTGAAGGAGCATGTGATGACAAATCTGACAATCAATCGCGAAGACGGCCCCTCTGGGGGTCGCTACTCAACGAAAATCGATGGCGAAGAGGCAGAGATGACTTACTCTCGCGCGGGGCATAATCGCATTATTATTGATCATACGGCTGTGCCAGATTCGATGCGAGGGCTCAAAGTCGGCCTTGCTCTGGTCGAACGCGCCGTTCAGGATGCCCGCACGGAGAATTTCAAGATCATACCGCTCTGCCCGTTCGCAAAGGCGACCTTGAAAAAGCACCCTGAATGGCAGGATGTCGTGCAATAGACCGACCCTTGATTTTGCCCTTGTTTTGATCGACCCTCGACGGCAGAGGGAGATATCGATGAAACATACAGCCTTGGCCATGGCCGCCACAATTCTGCTCACCGCCTGTTTTGGCGCACCCCCGAACGAGAAAATTCTCGCCACAGGCTGTCAGGATATCTTTCGCGGCGATGCCCGGATTATTCAAACAATTGTCACAGATGCTGGAACCAATCTGGAGGACTATTGCAGTTGCTACGCGAAAACCATTGTGGCGGGTGAAACCAAGATTGACCTGCATAAAGATGTCGTCCAAGCGCTTGTGCTCGCCAGAAATGACGGCGCTTTGGGCGCAGAAGCTGCAGCCAGCATCGTCGAGGAGCAGGTTGAGTCAGGCGAAATTGACCTGTTCACAGAAGATCAGCTGGATCAAACCGGCGAAGATTTCCAGCAGGTGAGCGAAGAGATTGGCGATAATGGCGGTGCCTGCCCAATCTAGAAATCGCTAGCTTTCAGGCGGCCGATATTGAAAAGGCTTCAGCTGATCCACCACTTGCTTGATCGGCCGCATCGGGCGCCCGTCTGTATGGATCATAACAGCCGTGATCCGGCCCTCAGCGATGACCTCTTCGCCACACAAACACGTCTGATGGAAATACATCCGTACGCCTTTAACGCCCATGCTCCGTGTGCGGATCGTGAGCAAATCATCAACCTTCGCCGCGCGCTTATAATCAACCTCAACATTGGTCAGCGTAAAGGCTGCGGGGTCATCGCGCGCCAGCAAGTCCTGATGACTAACCCCGGCATCCCGCAGGAAATCTGAACGTCCGCGTTCAAAAAACCGCAAATAGTTGGCGTGATAGACCATGCCTGTGAAGTCGGTGTCTTCGTAATAGACCCGGATTTTTATGAAATGCTGAGCGCGGTCATCAAAAGGGGCAGGCAGTTGGGTCATTAGGACTTTCAAATAACGAGGCTTGTCTTTTCTCGGCAAAGCAGTTTTTCTGTTACAGCGCAATGGAGGACGACCAATGCAGGGCTGGACGAAAGATTTCGGGGGTCTGATTTCAGACTATCCAGACATCGACTATATCAGAATCAAAAAGCAAAGCGTGATCACGCTCCCATTAAGTATAGCAATTTGGCTCATCGCGGCCTTTGGATGCTTTCTCTTATTCACGCTCATTGCCGTTTGGATTGGTATGAATATCATTTCTGGTACGCCGGCAAATCTTTTAGCCGCCGGGATCAGCATCTTCATCTATTTAGGCGCCTGTAATCTCGCGACCGATCTGCTCAGCAAATTTTTTTACACCGTCGAGATCATCTATCGAAATGGCGATAGATATGAAGCGCGAAACACATCAGACTGGCTAAAGAATTTCGACACCGCCCTCAACGTCTATGCGTCTCAACGCAAATTATCAGACTATGAAACAAAAGCGAAAGCGAAAGAGTTTTTCAAACTTTGACGGCACTACTAATGCCTGAAGTGGCGCATCCCCGTCAGCACCATAGCAAGGCCCGCTTCGTCGGCCGCCGCAATCACTTCATCATCACGGATAGAGCCGCCCGGCTGAATGATAGCGCTCGCGCCAGCCGCAGCAGCCGCCAACATACCATCTGGGAATGGGAAGAAGGCGTCTGAAGCGGCCACACAGCCGCTTGTGCGCAGCGCGTCAAAGCCTTCTTTCTCCTTAGCATCTACGGCCTTGCGCGCCGCGATGCGAGCGCTGTCGATGCGGCTCATTTGGCCTGCGCCAATGCCAACGGTCGCGCCATCCTTGGCATAGACAATCGTGTTGGATTTAACATGCTTGGCGACGCGCCAGGCGAACAAGAGGTCATCCAGTTGCTGCTCAGAAGGCGCAATTTTCGTAACGACTTTCAAGTCGTCTCTGCCGATCCGGCCAAAGTCACGGTCCTGTACTAATAGCCCGCCCGCTACGGTCTTCATAAACGTGCCGGGCGCTGCAGGATCGGGCAAACCCTTGGTTAATAAGAGTCGCAGGTTTTTCTTCTTGGCAAAGACCTCCAGCGCCGCTTCATCCGCCCCGGGCGCAATCACCACTTCGGTAAAAATCTTACTGATCTCAAGCGCCGTCATACCATCGAGCGGACGGTTCAACGCCACAATGCCGCCAAAGGCTGATGTGCTGTCACACGCCAGAGCCTCGCGGTAGGCTTCAATCACACTGCCTGCTTGGGCCACGCCGCAGGGGTTGGCATGCTTGATGATCGCGACCGCCGGGGTCGCCTCGCCCAACTCACCGATCAGTTCATAGGCCGCATCGGTATCATTGATATTATTGTAAGACAGCGCTTTGCCTTGCACCTGCTCTGCTGTTGCAACGCCGGGACGATCTTCGCCTGTCACATAGAAGGCTGCCTTCTGATGTGGGTTTTCGCCATAGCGTAAAGCCTCATTCAGTTTGCCGCCAAAGCCGATCCAATCTGGTGCGCTTTCATCCAATTGCTTCGCATACCAACCTGAAATCGCTGCATCATAGGCCGCCGTGCGCGCGTAAGTCTTCGCCGCCAGCTTGCGGCTACTCTCCCGGCTGACCCGCCCGCCAGTGCTGGCCATTTCGGCAAGAACCCGGTCCAGATCACCGCCATCGGTACAGACCGAAACGAAGTCACCATTCTTGGCTGCGGCGCGCAGCATGGCTGGGCCGCCAATATCGATATTCTCAATGCAATCCTCGAAGCCAGCACCAGACGCGACCGTCGCCTCGAACGGGTAGAGATTGATATAAACCAGATCAATTGCCTCAATACCGTGCTTTTCAGCGTCCGCTTTGTGGCTGTCATTGTCACGCAGGAAGAGCAGCCCGCCATGCACGGCTGGGTGCAGCGTCTTGACCCGGCCATCCATCATTTCGGGATAGCCTGTCAGGTCTGCAACATCTTTGACAGCAAGGCCCGCGGCTTTCAGAGCTTTCGATGTGCCGCCTGTTGAGATCAGCTCGACCCCCATATCGGCAAGCGCTTGGGCGCGTTCAACCAATCCTTCCTTGTCAGAGACTGAAATTAGAGCGCGGGTAATTTTGGTCGAATGAGTCATTTTTAAAAAGTGGCCTTCAGGTCTCTACGCATTACGGGCTGAACACGGGGCTGCGGTATCACGAGTCCGGTCCCGGTCAACACCCGGAGGCCACTTAACTATCGTACTTTTTCGGCGTGTAGGCCGGAACCAGCTCTGACAGCAATTGCAAAGCCTCATCGCGCTCGCGTTTCGCAGCAACTTTCCAAAGCATCGCCAGAGTTTCATCGAAGTGAGCCGGGCGCGTCTTGCGGCTATCAGGCGTGACCTTGTTGAGACCCGCAACCCCCGTCGCGATCAGACGCTCATCGGCATAGGTCAGCTCTTCATGTAGCTTTTCACCCGGCCGCAAACCTGTTGTCTTGATCTTGATCTCTTGATCTGGAACCATGCCCTTCATACGGATCATCGCCTCAGCCAAAGCCCGGATTCGGATGGGTTCCCCCATATCGAGCACAAACAGGGAGGTCTCACCCGGCTGGCCATTATGCGCTGTCCCTTGCAAGACCAGCGTTGCGGCCTCCTCGACCGTCATAAAATAGCGGGAAACCTCTTCATCGGTCAGAGTAATCGGCCCGCCCGCTTTGATCTGGCGCTCAAACAGCGGCACAACTGAGCCAGATGATCCAAGCACATTACCGAACCGGACCATAGAGACCGCAACCTGTGTGCCCTGCGCGCGGTAAGCAAGAGCCAGTTCCGCAAGGCGCTTGGTTGCGCCCATGACATTATCAGGATCAACCGCTTTATCGGTTGAGATAAAAACAAACCGCTCAGCCCCGCCTTCGATCGCGGCATCAATCGCATTGATCGCGCCGCCAACATTTGTCAGCACCGCTTCACAAGCATTTAGCTCCATCAGCGGGACGTGCTTTAAGGCAGCGGCATGGATCATGATGTCCGGTTTGGCTTGCGCCACGATTTGCTTCAGCCGCGTTTTATCGCGTACATCGCCAATCTGGGTCAGTATCGTAAGGTTCGAAAACCGCTCCTTCAGCGTTAAATCAATCGCGTAGAGATTGTACTCAGAGGCGTCATACAAAGTCAGATGCGAGACACCCATACCTGCACACTGCAAGGCCAGCTCAGACCCGATTGTTCCGCCCGCGCCCGTTATAAAGACGCGCTTACCTTGCAAGAGTTTTCGGATCGGAGCCCGGTCAAGGTCACGCATGGAACGCGCCAAAAGATCCGCCGGACGCACAGACTGCAAGTGCAAGCCTTCATGCCCGGCGCCAAGCGCCATGACTTTCGCGCCTTGGTCAGAGGCCGTCTCAAGAATGTCATTCATGATCGACCGTTCGCGCATCTGGCCAGACACCGCCACCCACGGGGTTTGGCCATAGCGCACGGTGAGAACTTCCAGCATTTTGCCCAGTTCGCTAAGATCCCCCAGGATCGGAACGCCCCGGATCGCCCGGCCAAGTCCTGTGCCTTCCGCTTCCAAAAGTCCAAGGACACGCACAGGCGCGCCGCCCTTGGTCTGGCGCAGATCGCGCAAAACATCCACAGCCTGGTCGGCACTCGCGATCAGCAAAGCTGGCGGCGCGTTGGCGCGCGCAGCGCTGAAAATCTGAAAAGGCTCCTGTGTCGAACGGGAAAGCGCCACCATTCGGCCAATGAAGATCAGCATCACCCATATGAATAGCGCCAGCAGAAAGCTTGACCGTGGGAACCCAACCAGCCTGTTCCAAATAAACAGCAATGGCAAAAAAATCAGAGCCGCAAGTCCCACAGCCTGCACAATTCTAATCGCATCCGGCAGCCCCGAGTGGCGCCAGACCTGCTTATGCACGCCAAACAGATAGAAGGAGATGAACGCGCAGATTGCAAACGTAGAGGCCGCGACAGCACCATTCGTGATCGCCGCTTCAGGTGCCCCCGCTGTACGCCACCACCCAAAGAAAATAGCCAACGCCATAGCCATAAAGGCCGCACTCACATCAAAGGCCAGAGTGATGACCATAGCGCGTTTTGCTTCACCCTTAGGCGTCATGCAGATTTCACCTTCAAGAAGGCCCAGCGGATACAATTAGGCGGTGCTGAGCCATCACTGTTCCGCATGGCTTGCCCGCTCAGCACAATTTGCTCGCTCTTTTCGATAATCCCGCGCCCAAGATAGATGGTTTCCTGCAAACGCGCCTTTGCATGGCTGGTCTTGAAGCGCCACTTCGCGCCTGTTTCGCTGGTCAACATGATTGCGTCCCCTGCCATCATGGCTGTCACTGTCGGGTGAAGATGGAAGCGAATAGCATACCCGATTGGCAACTCGTCTTCAGCCTCACCGGCTGAAACCGGACGTGCGAGAGAATCTTCCCCGGTCAGTCTGGTCCCGTTTCCAGACATAAAGAGGCGGCGACGATGTAGCAAACCAAAATCACGCTTATAACCGCCATGCTGAGCATCCAGCCAAATCTCATCGGCTTCCTCCAGCCGCTTTGCTGAGATGCCATCTGGGCCATCAGGATAGAGCAGACGTGTATCCTCATTGGTCAGGAACCGGGAAGAATCCTTATCCTCTAAAACCAATGTCGAATGCGCACTGGTCCGGCGAACAGCAGCGCGAAATGCAATATCAATTTCAGGACTGCAGCCACAAGACGTGACGATCCGGGCGGCGCCGTCCAGAAGCTCAAAACCTAAAGCGCCAGCATGGGCTTTATCCCCAAACGGCTGCTCAGGCGCCGGGCCTGCATCCAGAACAAGTACCGTTTTGGCTTTTTGAAGCTTGTGAAAGCCTGACTTTGGCGCGACTGAAAACCGCCGCGGCGGCGTTGCCATATGCGAGAGCACCGCCTTGACCGCCTCCGGCCAGCGCTCATCCCCATCATGGAAAGGCATAAGAGCGCCATCGCCAGTTTCAAAAAACGCCACCATTCCGCCAATCCGGGCAATCCAGCGATCCAGAAATTCCGGTATCTCGCGCTCGCTTCGGGTCAATAAATCATGCAGCGTGATCAGGTCAGCGAGACAGCGCAGCGCCCGCGCAGGAGAACGGCTGACATGTCCGCCATCAGGGAAGAATTGCGCCGTACACTCGCTCTCCAGACGCCCCATAACGTCGTCCAGACCTTTGCCCCGATTGAGGCAAATCGAGTAAGCCACGGCCAGGCTGCACCCCCGCCACCGGGCGTTAGGTTCCAGCTCACCATCGACCAACGCCAGGACATGTCTTGCTTGGCGTCCAAGCGCATCAAGACGGCTTTCGCGCATCTCTGGGATACCCTGCTCAAACAAGGCCGCGCCGCAGCGCATCCAGTTCCAGACCCGGTCCGCTGCACATCCAAGCCGCCAGGAAAAGCCGTCAAAACGTCCAAAATTCTCAATCCAGTTATCGACCAGAAGACGCGCGCGGTCGGCCCCGGCTTCGCCTTGGGTAAACAGATCACCAATCCAGTCAAAGCGGTGCAAACGGTTGGCATAATGGCGCGATGGCATCTGCGCGCCCCAAGGCGCAGCCCCATCATCAAGTTGCACCCGGTCCATGCCGATGCGCCAAATCCCGCGCATCAAGACTTCACCGCGAAGGTCATCGGGGGGAATGATCTGGCGCATATGCAGACCAAAACCATCTGGCGCGCTGCCCGCAATGCGCAGACGGTGGACAGCTGAAACTTTAGCATCCTCTCCGGGTCGCCCGGCAAAGCGGTCCCAGACGGCAACATCTTCGGTTTCGCTTCGTCGTGCCTTCATCTGGTCAGAAGACTTTCCCTCGCTCATGGCTTTTGACCCTAGATGGTCGCTCCGGCGCGTAAAGCGGAAATGTTGGATTCATAAGCTGTCGGCCCACCGCGAAAGACAGCCGATCCGGCGACAATCGCATTGACGCCAGCTGAAATCGCGCGCGGCGCAGTTTCAGGATTAAGCCCGCCATCAACTTCAAGGATAATATCCCGGCCTGTGGCATCAATTTTCTGGCGCAGGATCTCGATCTTACGCAGCTGGCTTTCAATAAAACTCTGTCCGCCAAATCCGGGATTAACTGACATGACAAGGATCATATCAATATCATCAATAACCGGATCAACGACCTCAGCCGGGGTTCCGGGGTTAAGTGCGACCCCCGGTTTCATTCCAGCGGCGCGAATGGCTTGTAGTGTTCGGTGTAAATGCGGTCCCGCCTCGGGGTGCACAGTCAAAATGTCGGCCCCTGCCTGTGCAAAGGCCTCAATATAAGGGTCAACCGGCGCAATCATCAGATGCACATCAAACGGCTTGTCAGAATGCGGGCGCAGCTTCTGGATAATCGGCGGTCCAAAGGTCAGGTTTGGCACAAAATGCCCATCCATGACGTCAACATGGATCATGTCTGCACCAGCTTGGTCAATACGCCGGATTTCAGCACCCAATTCAGCAAAATCTGCAGACAGGATGGAGGGGGATATCAAGACATTACTCATGCCACACGCCTAAAACGGAACCGCCGCCAGCACAAGGCGGGCGGCGGCTTCAAGACTGTGATTTCAACGAAATCAGATTTAAGCTTTAATATTGAACAGGCACGACATATGCGCCGTCTTCGCGGAACTCAACATTCACACGCTGACCGGGCTGGATCGCAATATCAGCAGGCTGGATGAAGGCTTTGACATTGCCATCATTAAACTCAACCGTGACCGCCATACCTTGCTTTGTGCCAAGCGCTGTGCCCGCCATGTTACCGGCAAGGCCGCCAAGTACAGCGCCGCCAATGGCGCCAGCCGTCTGGGCTTTGTCGCCGCCGCCAAGCTCAGAACCAGCAAGCCCGCCAAGAACGGCGCCCGTTGCTGTTCCGATGATCGAGCGGTCTGGCTTGATCGTAACGGCGCGGACATTGGTTACAGTGCCCGGCTTAACAGTCATCGCATAACCGACAGAGTTAGAGCTGACAGTGTTTGCGCCATTGGTGCTAGCACAGCCTGTTACAGCCAGGGTCATGGCCGCAAAGATACCAGCCATGAGTTTATTCGGTGCCTTAATGGCAGAAACTTGGGTCGTCATAATAATTAGTGCTCCTTATGCACGTCTTACCTCACCTATTCTGCTGAGGACGTGTGAACTCTGTATGAACCTCAAAAGGCATCTTTGGGGCAATAAGCCCTTGTTTCATGAAACTTTTGTCAGATTTAACCCTGCAAGCGCGCGATATAGAACGCATCATGCCTGAAAGCATTTCCGGGCAGAGTCAGCAAATCACCATCCGCCGTTAAAGACGCCTCAAACCCCGGCACCTCACCCGCAGTGATACTTGCGCGCGTCGCAGAACTATCGCTCAGCACTTTCTCGACGATCTCAATGCCCTCATGCGGAAGCGGCGAACAAACGCAATAGACCAGCGTACCACCCGGTTTCAGCATCTTGATCGCCGCACGCAAGAGCCGTTCCTGAATGATCGGAAAGCGCATGACATCTTCTTGGGCCTTGATCCAGGCCCCTTCCGGGTGACGGCGCAATGTGCCCAGCGCCGAACATGGTGCATCCAGTAAAATCGCATCAACTGGCTCAGCCGGGTTCCAATGGGTTGCATCGGTCAGAACCGTTTCGACCTCGCCATGAAAGCCTGTCCGCCAGAGGTTTTGCTTCAAGCGTTTCAGGCGCGGTTTGGATCGATCAATCGCTGTAACGGTCGCTCCGGTCGCCGCCAGCTGCATTGTCTTGCCGCCCGGCGCGGCGCAAATATCAAGAACCGTCTGCTCAGACGTGACATTCAGCAAACGCGCGGGCAAAGCCGCCGCCATATCTTGAACCCACCAGTCGCCCTCTTCATAGCCGGGAATGGCCTCAACGGCGCCCGCAGACACACGTACAGAGTGACCTGCTACAGCCTCGCCGTCCAGACGCGCGGCGAGGCCCGCCGCATCGCCATCCTTTGGCGTTAAATACATATCCGGTTGCTCGGTTTGCGCCTTGGCTAAGGCTGCCGCGGCCTCAACGCCAAGGCCAGAGACGATCAGGTCGCTCAGCCATTCAGGCCAGACCGCCTCAATCGGGGCGGCATCAAACGCGCTGCGATCAGCGACCACTTTACGCAGCACCGCATTCAGAAACCCTGCAGCCCGCTGCGCACGGTACCATTGCTTCGCAGCGGCGACGGTCTCACCCACAACGGCATGGTCCGGCGTTTCAAGTATCCAGGCCTG
>CAZGVG010000062.1:0-14734 GCA_964528975.1 uncultured Hyphomonas sp. | reverse complement strand
GCCAGTTCTTTGTCTCAAAAAACGCTTCGGACCTTGTCCATAAATGGATTGCCTGTCTTTCGTTTGGGAATTCGTTTGGGGAGAGCCCAGCATGAACGAAGACGCGCTGTTCTGCTTCGTCGATCAGGACAGATGGTAGGCTCTGAAGCCAATTCAGGTGCGCTGCGGGTACAGTTTCGTATCCTTTGGAATGATAGCTCTTAAGAGTTTCATCTCCGCCATTCTCAAGCCAATGCTGATAGCTCTTTGGCTTTTCTTGCGTCAGCGCCTCAAGCATCATTGCTTCATGGTTTCCGGCGAGTGCTACTTGAATGGTGTTCTCGCAGCGAGGGCCCAGCATGAGCCTTTCAATTACGGATGCACTGTCTGGACCGCGGTCAACATAGTCGCCAAGATGAACGAGGTAAGCCGCGTGGTCTGGATATAGCAGCTCATGCCTCTCAAAGATGAGGTCGTGCATCTGAAACAGGCGTTCGGCTTCGCCGTGCACATCTCCGATAACATAAGTAACAGTTGGCTGCATGTGAGTTCTATGACCTGATGGTTGTGCTTTCAGATTGGATTCATGATGGGCATAAATTTTCTATCATAAGTCTATGCGCATCTATTCGGCTGATCGGGTCATCCTTGCGAAGCATGATCGGGCGGGCTCAGCTTGGTGATTGACCTGAACCGCTCATACTAAGCGCCTAATGATAATAGGTGATATTATACTGAGGGACGTCACATGCCAAACTTGCGCCGAGTTAAGAAATATATGTTTGGCACGGTCTTGAGTTCGCTGCCCTTAATGCTCGGAAGTTATGTGATTTATGAAAAAGCCTTACTGGCAATCATGACCGGCCAGACTGAGGGGAGAGACTATATAACAGAGCGTGCCTTTGAGCCTGTCTCTTTCTGGATGTCGGTGATCACATTCTTCTTGTGCGGTTGCGTCGTTGCCTTCTTTGGCGTGTGGGGACTTTGGCAGACCTTCAAACCAAGAAAACCTTCTGACCGATAAGCTTAAACTAAACAGTTTTCTCAGAAGACCGAGTAGAACTCAGCCTGTTGTCCAAGCTTGGCCGATTTGACGTGGCACAGTATCAAGCAAACATGAATCAGCCAGAGGGGCACCGAATGGATCATTGGGGCGATACTGTCAAAGCAAAAACGGATGAGTTTGGCCCCTTGGCGATTGGGGTTGACCCGATTTGGGCAGACATTCCCGACTGTTTCAAAACCGGAGTTGATGATGCTGAATCTGGACTGCGAGCCTATGTCCAGTTTCTCTTGAAGCAGGCCAAGGGGAAGATAGGATTTGTAAAATTTCAGGCTGCTTTCTTCGAAGCTTTTGGCCTTGCTGGGCTGCGGGTGCTGGCCGATGGCTGCGCCTTCGCGCGCCAGAACGGCATTGCAATTATTATGGACGCCAAGCGCGGGGATATCGGCTCCACCTCAAAGGCATACGCAGAGGCTTACCTTGCTCCAGCGTCTGAGACTCATGGCGGCGAGTTCGAGGCCGACTGCCTGACCGTTAATCCGTATCTTGGACCAGACGGGGTCGCGCCCTTTGTTGACTGCGCCAAAGCCCATGGGAAAGGTCTCTTCATACTCGTGAAAACATCCAATCCGGGATCGGCCTGGCTGCAAGACCGCATCGTAGATGAGATGACAGTGGCTGAAATCGTTGCAGATATGGTGGATGATGTGGGGGCAGGGTGGCTTGGCCAGTCCGGCCTCAGCTCAGTTGGCGCAGTCATTGGCGCGACGCATCCAGAGGTCCTGGATCAACTTCGCAAGCGGATGCCAGACGCCATTATGCTTTGCCCGGGATTAGGGCCCCAAGGCGGGCAGGTTGAGAATATACTGCGACTGCGCCGCCCGGATGGAACCGGTATACTCGCGCCTGTCTCACGCGGTATCTCCAAGCCGAAAACGACCTCAATCAGCTTGGATGGTTACAGACAGCATGTCGCTGATCAGATCGGGTTCTACAAGAACGCTCTGACAGGATAGGTTTTACA
Source organism: uncultured Hyphomonas sp. (assembly GCA_964528975.1). Lineage (GTDB taxonomy): Bacteria > Pseudomonadota > Alphaproteobacteria > Caulobacterales > Hyphomonadaceae > Henriciella. The sequence goes on along the minus strand of CAZGVG010000062.1, from coordinate 12,728 downwards.
TCGGAAACGGGCGCTATTTCCGGCGCCCGTTCTAAGTCGACTAATGGTCTTCGATTTAAGCCGTTGGGAGTTTGTAGTCCTTAAAGGTCTCACGCAGCTTCAGCTTGTTGATCTTGCCTGTCGCGCCAAGCGGAATCTCATCTACAAACTGAACATCATCTGGTGTCCACCATTTGGCAATCTTGCCATCTAGAATAGAGAGAACCTCTTCTTTGCTTGGCGTTTCACCCGGCGCGGACTGGATCACCAGAAGCGGTCGCTCATCCCATTTCGGATGATAGATGCCGATGGCTGCAGCGTTGGCCACTTTTGGGTGTCCAACAGCGATATTCTCAATGTCGATGGAACTGATCCACTCGCCGCCAGACTTAATCACGTCCTTGGCTCGGTCAGTGATCTGCATCGTTCCGTATTCGTCAATGTTGGCGACATCGCCTGTATCAAAGAAGCCGCTCTCGTCCAGGACGTTGCCGCCATCGCCTTTGAAATATCCAGAGGCGATTGCCGCGCCGCGTACCAGCAGCTTGCCTGAGGATTGGCCATCACGTGGCTGTTCCTTGCCCTCATCATCAACAACTTTCAGCTCGACTCCAAATGGTGGGCGGCCTTGCTTGAGTTTCTGCGCCATGCGGGTGTCGACATCTGCTTCCATCAGATGTGGTGGCAGAGACCCGAGAGTGCCGAGTGGTGAGGTTTCCGTCATGCCCCAGGCATGGACAACATCCACTTCGAAGTCCTGCTCAAAGGCGCGCAGGATGTTTTCTGGGATCGCCGAGCCGCCAATGATCACCTTTTTCAAGTGCGGCAGCTTCAAATCGTTCTCGCGAAGATATTGCAGCAATAGCAGCCAGACCGTCGGAACCGCTGCCGTGATCGTGACTTTTTCTGTGTCGAGCAGTTCATAGATTGAAGCGCCGTCCATCTGCGCGCCCGGCATGACCATGTTGGCACCTGTCGCGGGGCATGAGAGCGCAAGGCCCCAGGCATTGGCGTGGAACATCGGAACGACAGGCAGCACAACATCATCTGCGCCCATGCCCATCGCGTCTTTGCTCATCGTGATCAGCGTGTGCAGAACGTTAGAGCGGTGAGAATATAGCACGCCCTTTGGATTGCCCGTAGTTCCGGACGTATAGCACAGCCCGCACGCGGTATCCTCCGGGAAGTCGCCCCAGCGTACATCTGTGCTGCGGCCATCAATCCAGAGATCAAATGCGATCGCACCGAGCGAGTTTTCCGGCATGTCATCAGCGCCAGCATAGATAACGAAGGTCTTGACCGTCTCAAGCTTATCTTTGATCGCTTCAATGATCGGTAGGAACGTGATGTCAAAGACGAGCACTTTGTCTTCGGCGTGATTGGCAATCCAGGCGATCTGGTCAGGGTGCAGACGCGGATTGATTGTGTGCAGAACCGCACCAATACCCATGGCGCCATACCAGGTTTGCATATGGCGGGCAGAGTTCCAGCCAAGGGTCGCAACCCGGTCGCCAAGCCCAATGCCAGCGTCGATCAACGCTGATGAGACCTGCTTGGAGTGATCATAGACGGCGGCATAATTCGTGCGCACAATCTCTCCGCTGACACGGCGTGTAACGATTTCCCGCGTTGGATTGATCACTCGCGCTTGCGCGAGAAGTTTGTCGACTGTCAGCGGCCAGTCTTGCATGATCCCTTTCATCGGGCATTCCTCCATAAATTTGTATTATATTCGCCCCTTACGAGCGCTGTGTAATGTTGTAGGTTGCACGTCACAGAACGCAAGAATCGAAAGCGGAAAAGCCCATGAAGCGTGTCCTCCCTGCAATTGTCGCAGCGTCAGCCTTGATGCTTGTCGGATGCCAACAAGAGGCGGCGGAGTTTGATCCGCCTAAGGAGCGCGCTGCAGCGACTTCTGATAAGCCTGCACCGGCAGCAGCTCTTAACCCATCACAACGCGCCTCCGAGAGACTTGAACTCGGACCGCTGCCAGCTTTCTTTGACTGCGTCCGTGAAAGTGATGGCATGCTGATCGCATCACATAGAGGCGGGCCAGCGCCCGGTTATCCAGAGAACGCGATTGAAACGATGCAGTACGGCACGGACCTAGGCATTGTGATCCACGAGATTGATGTCGCAGAGAGTCAGGACGGGGTGCTGTTTCTGATGCATGACCGCTCTTTGGGGCGCACTACAACGGGCGGCGGCGCTGTCGCGGAAACAGATTGGGATGTGATCCAGACGCTCAACTTGAAAGATAATGACGGCAAGATTACCGCGTTCACTCCGCCAAAGCTGACCGACGTTTTGCTCTGGGCCAAAGAGAAAGGCGTTGTTGTTGAACTGGACAAGAAGCCTACGACAAGTTTCCGAAACATCATTTCTCTGGTGCGTGCGGCGGGCGCAGAGCAAAATGTCATCCTGATCACTTATAACGATAATCAGGCAACTGAAGTGGCCCGGCTTGCCCCAGACTTAATGATGACGGCCGGGCTTAATAGCCGCGATCATCAGGAAGAGCTGGAGGCGGCTGGTGTAGACTTTACAAAAGTCATCGCCTGGATGGGCACGCGCAATCCAAACCCACGCGCCTTTGCGGCTATCGGAAACCGCGGCGTTGAGACGGCGTTTGGAACGCTGGGTCGCCCGGCCGAGCGTCTCGACACCGAGTATTGGGCAGATGGTAATCCAAGTGAATATATCGACCTCGCTGAAGGGGGGCTAACGATGCTAGCAACTGACGAAGCTTACCGCGTTGCTGAAGCGCTCGACACTGACGAACGAGCGCTTGCGGCCTGCGCGAACCGCTAGCATTAGATTGAATAGCTTCCTCTGGGTGAGAGTTGCTGCGGCCTCACGCGCCGCTTAGGCTTTGGGTATGACGGACCTTTCCGAGCCTGGCGCACCCGAAGCCCCGCTTTCAGCGTTTCAGATCACACTCCTTACGGTCGCCAGCGCTGTCGTTGTGGCGAATGCCTACTATATCCATCCGATTATTTCTTTGGTTGCGAAAGACTTTGGGATCAGCGAAGGCATGATCGGCATTGTCCCTGCGCTAAACCAGTTGGCGCTCGCCGCTGGTATCTTGCTGATGCTGCCGCTTGGCGATCTGATCAGCAATAAGAAATTGACCACGATCTTTGTCGCCATGCAGGCTGTTGCCGTTATCTGCATGGCCTTCGCGCCGGTGTTTTACATCTTTCTGATAGCCTCCACGGTTTTGGGGTTTGTCACCATCATTCCCTACCTTCTACCTGCCTACGCTTCTAAGCGGGTTCCAGTTGAACGGCTTGGCTATGTCACGGCTTTGCTAACAACTGGCGTGATTATCGGCATCTTGGTTGCGCGTGCTGGGGCGGGTATTATTGCCGAGCATTTTGGTTGGCGACCCGTCTATTATATTGCCAGTTTGCTGATGCTTGCCGTCTCTGTTGCCCTGCCGCTTAGCATGGAAGCAGGAGAGCGAAAGACAGAGGCTCTAAGCTTCAGCCGTTATCTTGGCTTAATCGGCTCGATCAGCGTCATCATCCGCAAGCACCCTGAAATCATTTTATCCGGAGCGATACAGGGGCTTGGGTTCGGTGCATTTCTTGCGATCTGGATGGGGCTTGGACTACATCTGCCAAGCGAAGAAATGGGCTATGGGGTTGATACGGTTGGCTATCTGGCATTGCTCGCAATTGTCAGCATGCTGACGACACCGCGCTTTGGAAAATGGGCCGATGGGTTTGGCGCGCGCCGCGCCCGGACGGTGCTCGCGGGGCTTCAGCTGTTTGCGATCGTCTTATTTGCGTTTGTCGGGCACAGCCTGTGGCTGCTGATAATACCGATCTTCATGACGAACATGTTTGGGCCGTCCATTGATGTTACCAGCCGTATGACTTTCCTGTCGCAAGCCCCTGAAATCAGGACCCGACTAATGACAGTTTACATCGTCCTCATGTTTGTCGGTGGCGGCTTGGGAAGCTGGGCCGGGACAGTTTCTTATGCCTGGGGTGGATGGCTCGCCACCGCTTGGGTTACGATTACGATGGCCTCACTCATGTTTATTTTGGCCCTGATCGACGATTATCGAACGCGGGCCTAGTTCGCGTAAGTAATCGTTACCTCGATCCGGTTATTCTCCGCCAGCGGTGTTTCGTCTTCGGTGACAATCGCAAGCTCTGCTTCACCCATACCCGTTGCAGTAATCCGATCTAACTCAACGCCTTGTCGGATAAGCCAATTTTTCAGTTGCTGAGCAAGACGCTCCGATTTTACGAGATTGTCTTGGCTCGTACCGACTGTGTCAGTGTGAACGAAGAGGGTGATCTGCGAAATAACCCCATCATTAACCGCGCTCTGCAGCACATCGGTGTAAGGCGAGAGGTCGGTATCATTAAAGTCTGTGATCAGAAGCGTAGCGGAGATTGGCATTGGTGCGGGGTCCAGCCCGCGTGTATCCGGTTTTTGGACCCCTTGCGGGCTTGCCATAGGCGGTGGCGGCGCAGGTCTTTCGAGCGCCGGTGCGGTTGGGGCTTGAAGTGGAGCTTCGTCAATAGCGGTGAGTGGGAAGCTTTCACGAAAAACGGAGCATTCATCATAGTTCGGCTCAACTGATGTGCTGATCCGGAAATATGGGTCGCCATCTGGCAAACCGGCATAAGTTGCCTCTTCAAGCGCCCGGTCCTGTGGGTCGGTCTCACCAATGGTACACATCATGTCCCATAGGATGGTCGGGTTGTCCGAATAATAGCTGTGTCCAAGGCCGAAGAGTTCTGTCGTGATCGCTGTTGCATCAACAGTCTCATAACGCTCATCGCGTCGAATATAGGGCTTGTCCTTATCGGTATCGCCGAGGCGTTTGTCTTTCGTGATCGCAGTTGAGACATGCAGGGCACGGTCGGTATCAGAGGTATAGATCGTGATATTGGCGTCCAGATTATCGAACACACCGTTTGCAGCGTCGAAAATATCGCGCTCAACGTCTGCGGCGACGAGGATTATCCGAAACTCCAGATCATCGCGGTCATGACGGGTCAGATAGTCGCTGGCATAGTCTTCTAGCGCTTTCGTCAGGATCCGATTGCCCATGGAGTGGGCGACAATATTGATGCGGCTGACCTCTAAGTCCTCAGTCAGAATATCCAGAAAGCTCTCCAGATAGGGCGCCGCAGCAAGCGAACGGTCCCGGTCGCCGCTATAGTCTTCAAGCGATACTTTGCCGACAGACGGCCAACTGAAAAGCACAGGGGTTCCGACATCATATGTCGGCGCACGCGACAGATCGACGGACAGCTGCGCCGCGCGGACCAAAGCGGCGTCAAACTCCACATTGAAGCCATGTACGAAGAGAAGCGCAGAGTCCGATCCATTGGCATCAACCGCCTCTTGAAGCGTCATTGAGAACTGGCCACGGCCTGTCGTTGTAATGCGTGTCAGGAAAACATAATCGGCAAGTTTGGTCGCATCTTCTGGCGGTGTACCCTTGATGTGAGGGGTCTCTCCGCGCTTCCTTGATCCGCCATCTTCAGTTAGCCGCGGCAACCAGATATCCGCGCGGCCAAGGCGCAGCGCCTCACCGTCTTCGCCTGATCCGCTTTCAACATTCAGTTCACCATCTACGGTCTCTGAAGTTTCAAGCTTGCGGTTGGTACCATACCAAACTCGAACGCATTCGACACGTGCTTCAACGCTAGCCTCGGCAGTGAGTGCTGAGCAGTCGGCACCGAAGTTCGGGTGGCGCAGCTCAAGTGGCCGTGAGGCCCACCACCAGCCAAAAGCACCGCCAGCCAGCCCGACAATTAGAAGGCCCAATATAAAGCGTTTCACTTCAAACACCTCCCACATGTGAGTCGGTCTCTTGTAGGCGTCACGCCGGATAACGACAAGTTTGGAATTGACGGAAGCTAAGTTTATACCCTACACGCCTTGCAGGTTGAGGTGCCTGCCGCTCGCTGGATTTATCCATGGTGAATGCCTCCCGGTTCAAACCGGTCTAACGCAGACCTTGCACTTCTGGTCTGGCGGCAATGCGAGCCCCGCTTTTGTGAGACCATATGGAATTGTGAAAGGAAACTGCGATGAATTCGCATATTTACACACGTCTTCAAGCCAAAGCTCGCGCCCGGCAGATTAAAGCCCTAAGCGCCGCGCCACTCAGCCTATCAGCAGCATTGGAGCACGTAGCCAGAGACATGGGCTTTCGGGATTGGAATACCGCCTCGGCGCGTTTATCAAATCGACCGGAGGCGCGCTGGCAGATCGGGGCGCGTGTCAGGGGGCACTACCTGAAGCGCGCTTTCTCTGGGCGTGTTCAGGCCTTGCGGGAGTTACAAGGCGGCGCAGGTTATGAGGTGACCTTGCACTTTGATGAGCCTGTCGATGTCGTTGATTGGGAAAGCTTTTCTGCTTTTCGTCAGCGTGTGAAGGCTCATGTCTCTCCAGAAGGCGTATCTTGGAAAAAGACCAGTGATGGTGTTCCACACCTCACGGTGTCTGGCGAAAGCGTGGGCGCGGCTTGAGAGTAGGGGGGCGAGTTTATCCTCGCGCCCCTAAACTTTCTCAGGCTTACCTTTGCCGCCGGGTGTTTTGGCCGCCTTGGTTGGCTTTTTTGCAGGCTTTTCCTCGACATATTTGAAGGTCAGTTCGTCCTTCTTCTTGTCATGGCCAATCTTGACGGTGCCGCCTTTGGCAAGCTTGCCGAACAGAAGCTCTTCCGCCATCGGTTTCTTGACGTGCTCTGAGATCACGCGGGCCAGTGGCCGCGCGCCAAAGTCAGCATCAAAGCCGCGCTTGGCGAGCCAATCACGTGCACCTGTCGCTAGCTCAATCGTGACATTGCGGTCTGCGAGTTGAACCTCAAGCTGAAGCACGAACTTCTCAACCACTTTCTCAATGATTTCAGGGGTGAGCCCGCCAAAGGTTATGACGCTGTCGAGGCGGTTGCGGAATTCCGGTGTGAAGAGGCGCTTCAACGCTTCTTCCTGCTCGTCATCCTTACGTCCTCGGCCAAAGCCGATAGAGTTTTTCGCCGCGTCCGAGGCGCCCGCATTGGTCGTCATCACGAGGATCACATTGCGGAAATCAACCTTACGGCCAACCGCGTCTGTCAGTGTTCCATTGTCCATGACTTGGAGCAGAATGTTAAACAGGTCTGGGTGCGCTTTTTCAATCTCATCCAGAAGCACGATCGAATGCGGGTGCTGCATCACAGCATCTGTCAGCAGGCCGCCTTCATCATACCCGACATAGCCAGGAGGCGCCCCAATGAGGCGCGACACGGAATGGCGCTCCATATATTCCGACATGTCAAAGCGGTGAAGCTCAACGCCCAGAATAGAAGCAAGCTGACGCGTTACTTCTGTCTTGCCTACGCCCGTTGGTCCAGTGAACAGGTAAGATCCGATTGGCTTGTTTGGCTCGCGCAGGCCTGCTCGTGATAGCTTGATCGCGGAGGCGAGGGCATCAATCGCCTCGTCCTGGCCATAAACAACGCGTTTCAGATCGGTTTCGAGTGACTTGATCGCCTGCGCATCATCCTTGGAAACCTGTTTCGGGGGAATGCGAGCGATCTTGGCAACGATCGCTTCGATCTCTTTAACACCAATTGTCTTGCGGCGCTTTGAGGCCGGAACCAGCCACTGCGTTGCGCCAGCTTCATCAATCACGTCGATGGCTTTGTCAGGCAACTTACGGTCAGTCATGTAGCGATGGCTCAACTCTACAGCTGTGCGGATCGCATCATTCGTGTAGCGAAGGCCGTGAAAGTCCTCGAATACAGACTTAAGACCCGTCAGGATTTTGACAGCATCTTCAACGTTTGGCTCAACGACATCAATCTTGCGGAAGCGGCGGGACAATGCTCGATCTTTTTCAAAGTGCTGTTTATACTCTTTGAAAGTGGTCGACCCCATGCAGCGGACTTCGCCGTTCTGCAGGGCAGGCTTTAACAGGTTAGAGGCGTCCATCGCCCCACCAGATGTCGCGCCAGCGCCAATGATTGTGTGAATTTCATCAATGAACAGGATGCCTTTATCCTGCTCCCCAACTTCTTTCATGACGGCTTTCAGGCGCTCCTCAAAGTCACCGCGATACCGTGTTCCAGCGAGAAGTGAGCCCATGTCGAGCGACCAGATAATCGCATCATCCAGAATTTCCGGCACCTGCTTATCGACAATCATCTTGGCGAGGCCTTCAGCGATGGCAGTTTTACCCACGCCAGGGTCGCCCACCAGAATCGGATTGTTTTTGGAGCGGCGGCAAAGCACTTCAATACAGCGCTCAATTTCCATTTGACGGCCAATCAACGGGTCAATCTTGCCTTGTTTGGCCTTCTCATTCAGGTTCACGCAATAGGCATCAAGGGCCTCATTCTGCGGTGTGTTTGGCGTTTCATCAGCAGCTTGCTCGGCCCCTCGCGGCGTTGCGGCGCGGTTCTGGCCCGGGACTTTCGAGACCCCATGGCTAACAAAATTGACCGCATCATAGCGCGTCATATCCTGCTCTTGCAGGAAGTAAGTCGCATGGCTTTCACGCTCTGAGAAAATTGAGATCAGGATATTGGCGCCTGAAACTTCATCGCGGCCTGAGCTTTCAACATGCAGAACGGCGCGCTGAACGACCCGCTGGAAGGCTGCCGTTGGCTGGACTCGGCCTGAAGGGGTGTCCGTGATCAGGCTGGAAAGATCCTCGTCAATATACTGTTCGAGAGCGAGTTTCAGCACAGGGATGTCCACCTTACAGGCGATCATCACTTCAATTGCGTCTTCATCCTCGGTCAGGGCGAGGAGCAAGTGTTCGAGCGTCGCATATTCATGGCTGCGTTCACCGGCCGCCGTTAGGGCGCGCTCGAGTGCATTTTCAAGGCTAGGGGTTAAGCTTGGCATATCGTTTGTCTCCTAGTCCTCTTTTTCCATTGTGCATTGCAAAGGATGCTCGTTTCTGCGTGCAAGGTCCATGACCTGCGCAACTTTTGTTTCAGCGACTTCATATGTGTAGACGCCGCAAACCCCGACGCCCTTCTGGTGAACATGGAGCATGATACGGGTCGCCTGCTCACGGCTTTTGTTGAAAAAGCGCTCTAGAATCAGGACAACGAATTCCATAGGCGTGTAATCGTCATTCAGGATCAAGACCCTGTACATGCTGGGCTTTTTTGTCCGAACACGGGTCTTGGTTGCAATGACGAGGCCGCCATCTTCACCATTATCCGGTCCTTGCGGATTTTCTGGGTCTGCGAGTTTTATGCGATCAATTCGAATAGACATGGGTGTGAAGATAAGTGCTTGTTGCCGAAAGTGTAGACTGGTGCTGACTTAACGCAGGATCAACCTGAAAAGTGATCAATTTGCGGTCACGCGTCTGATTAATTCTTTGACACGCTTTGTGTTTACGCCGAGATCCGAATAGCCAACGCGGGAGCGCGAGTAGATGGCCAGCGTGGCTTCAGTGTCGCTTAGCGGTATGACCTCAAGATCAATATCATCCTTGAAACGTAACAGTCCGCTGGTGGCGATAAAGCTCAATCGAAGCTGTTCTGGGTCGGCAGAGAGTGTTCCCCAACGTTTTTCTGAAGAGATGATCTCCTGAAGCTTGGAAAAGAGGCCGCGGCCTGTCATTGCAAATGCGGGCGCTTGCAAGTCTGCTTCTGAGGCGAGACAAAAGTCTTCTGGCGCGACCAGACAATTATTTGGTTTGGGCGAACGCTTCAAAGACTTGAAATTGATATAATCTGTCATGCTGACAGTCATGCCTGCAAAGCTTGGCTTTGTCAGCGTCAATCTCACAAAAAAGCCGAACCATTTGGCCCGGCCTGTTAGATTCTGAAACGTTAGATTGGCTAAAGACTGTGCCGCTTAAGTCGCTTTAGCCGTTTTGGCGGCTTTCTTGGCTTGTTTTGCAAGCGGCGCGAAAGCTTCGCGCATTGTCTCTGTGTAAAGCTCCGTCAATTCGGAGAAGCCTTTGAGATTGTTCTCAAAAGCAGATTTCATGAACCCTGTTTGAATGCTCAGAGCGTCCTCAAGAGATGTCACTTCGGACAGTTTCTTGCCCGCTTCAACTGTCAACGTCATCTGTTCCTTGGCGTGAGACATCATGGTCTGGCTTGCGTCCTGCATGCCTTTGACAGACGCACGGGTGCTGGCAGTCGATGCTTCCACAGCGCCGCGCGCCAGAGTGCTCATGGAGTCATTGCTCGGCATAAAGCCAGCAAGAGTCTCATTACTGAAGGCAGAGAACGGAAACGAGAAAGGAGAGGAAGCTACTGACATAGGGACATCCTGATTTTACGTGAGGTAAATATATCAAGCCAGCACGCATTTGCAACAAAAAATTGTGCGGTGCACAAAATTAACGTTTGCCTCTAATATATTTCTAAATCCTAACAGAAAAGCCATGTGTATTTACCACTGGCTAACCTTATGAATCGATCTTAGAGTTTCCTCGGGTACCGGGGCTAACACTCTTTATTGGAGAACCCGGCATGCTCGCAAAAGCCCCAACGTCTGTTATTAAGTCAGCCCTGGCTGCTTTGACATTAACTACATTCGGGACGTTTGCGCCTGCCACTGCCGAGAAATACGCCTCCATCGTGATTGATCTGGAAACCGATCAAGTCCTGCATGCGCGCCACGCTGATGCGCCGCGTTATCCGGCCTCTCTGACAAAAGCGATGACGCTCTACATGCTCTTCGATGCGATGAAGAGCGGCGAGGTCAAGCTGTATGAGAAGCTACCCGTCTCCAAAGCTGCCGCAAAGCAGCCGCCCTCAGCGCTTCGCCTTAAAGTAGGGTCCACCATCACCACCAAGGATGCCATCCACGCGCTCGTGACGAAGTCTGCCAATGATGTCGCCGTTGTCGTCGCCGAGCGCCTTGGCGGAACCGAGCAGCGCTTCGCGACACTGATGACCGCCAAGGCCCGCGCGATGGGTATGGACAATACGACCTTTAAAAACGCATCCGGCCTACCCGATACACAGCAACTATCGACCGCCCGCGATATGGCCGTTCTGGCAGAGCGTATCCTGGAAGATCACGCGGATTACTATGGCTACTTTGCCAATACGAAATTCACCTGGGGCCGGGCGACCTATAAGAACCATAACCGCCTGATTGGCCGGGTTGAAGGCGTGGACGGGATCAAGACCGGGTACACGCGTGCCTCTGGTTTCAACCTGATGTCGAGCGCCAAGCGCCGCGGTCGCCGGGTCGTGACAATCATGTTCGGTGGCTCAACCGCGCGCTCGCGTGACCAGCATGTCGCCGACCTCATCGAAGCAGCTTACAAAAGTTTCGAGCCAAGCGACATTGCACCAGAGCTACGCACACGGACAAGCTTCAGCCAAATCCAGGCTCCGGTTGATCCAAACGGCGCAGCCATGCCGATGCTTAACGGTCAGGTCTTTGGCGCTAATACAACGACTGGTATAATCGCCGAAGGGGATGAAGGTTCAAAGGCAGATTAAGCCGCTATGCCTTTTCTGCGAACCGGATTTGTCACACTCCTCTTTGTTTTCGCGGCGCTTTTCGCAAGCGCTGCCCCCGTTGATTATGAGACCCTTGATGCACGGCTAAAGCGCCTGATCAAAGACGACACGATGGTCGGTCTGTCGGTCGCCGTGATCGAGAATGGCGAGGTGACCTTTGCCGAAGGCTATGGCGTGACGCGGTTTGGCGGCGACGCTGTTTCCAAGGATACGGTCTTCCGCTGGGCCTCTCTTTCTAAAGGCGTTGCCTCGACAGCGGTTGGCGCGCTGGCCGACAATGGGGAGCTTTCCTTCTCCGATACAATCTCCAAGTTCAATACGTCGCTTCGCTTGCCAATGGGCGGGGAGAAGGTTGGTACGCTGGAAGACTTGCTGTCCCATCGTATCGGGGTTGTCCCAAACGCTTATGATACCAAGCTGGAGGATGGTGGTGACCCGACCGCGATCCGAAAGTCCCTTGCCAAGCTGAAGCGCATGTGCGTGGTCAGTGAGTGCCATACGTATCAGAATGTTGCCTTCGATGCCGTATCAGAAGTCGTACGATCTGTGCGCGGGGTCTCGTTCGCTGAGACAGTTCGGGTCGAGCTGTTCGAGCCCTTGCAGATGCGTGATGCAAGCTTCGGACTTGAAGCTTTGAAAGCGTCCTTCTCTTGGGCTGAGCCGCATCGCAAGCGCCGGGCGGACGCAAGACCTATTCGCAAGACGGTCAAGCGCTCCTATTACCGTGTGCCAGCCGCCGGTGGGGTCAATGGTTCGATCCTTGACCTTGCTCAATTTGCCCGGGCCCAAATGGGGCTGGCTCCCGATATTCTGTCACCTGAATTACTGAGCGATCTTCACACCGCGCGAATTTATACCCGCCGGGAGCAATCCAGCATGAGCCGACGCTATGGCGGGCACTTGCGCGATGCGCGCTATGCCCTTGGGTGGCGGGTCTATAAATATGGTAAGCCCGGATACCGTGTGGTTGGACATCGCGGCGCGGTGGAGGGCTACCGCTCGCTAATCCTGTTTGATCCAGAGCGTAATAGCGGCGTCGTAGCGTTGTGGAATTCCAATGCGCGCCAACCTGTCGGGGTTCAGTTTGAAGTTATGGACATGATCTATGGTCTGCCAGCTCAGGATTGGATGCGTTTGGACGAGGGTGTGAACTAAAGTACCAGCACCAATGGCCCGAAACTTGATGAGTTCAGGCATAATCTTCGAATTGGAGAGAACAGTCTTGAACCTGGTTCATGGGCAGGCGAAGCCTGACCGGAACCCGCTTCGACACGCTGGCGCG
>CAZGVG010000061.1:0-15042 GCA_964528975.1 uncultured Hyphomonas sp. | reverse complement strand
ACATGATGAACCCCTATTGGATGCTTGGCGTTGCGGCTCTGACGCTGGCCGCCTGTTCTGGCGGCGAGCCTGCAACTGAAACTCCGCTTGCAGACACCCCACCCGCCGCTGAAGCGCCTGCCGAGGCAACATCGCTGAGCCTTGCAGAAGTGGTAGCAGGCGACTGGCGTGCAGACGCCGAAAAGGCCCGTGATGATTGGCGCAATCCCGCCGATACGCTGGAATTCTTCGGCATTGAAGCCGATGACACTGTTGTTGAGATCTGGCCCGGCGGCGGCTGGTACACCAACCTCCTCGCGCCGTATCTCGCCTCTGGGGATGGCACGCTGATCGCTGCGGTCTGGGATGTGAATATGTTTGAAGGCGACCGCCTGGAGCGCATTCAGAAACGGATTGACGACTATAAGGCCGTCTATGATGCCGATCCGGACCTGTTTGGCGCGATTGAACTGTCAGCTTTCTCAGCTGAGTCTGGTCCGCTAGCCGAAGCGGGCAGCGTCGACGCGGTTCTGACCTTCCGCAATGTCCACAATTGGATGGGCAGCGACTATACCGCGAAGTTCTTCACCGACGCCTATGCGGCGCTGAAGCCGGGCGGCGTGCTCGGCGTGGTTGAACACCGCCTGCCGTCCAGCGCAGAGCAGGACCCGCGCGGCGCTAGCGGCTATGTGCATGAGGATTTCGTCAAAGCGCTCGCCATAGCGGCTGGGTTTGAATTTGCTGAATCCAGCGAGATTAACGCGAACCCTGCTGACACAGCCGACCACCCGTTTGGCGTCTGGACCCTACCGCCTGTCAGCGCCACATCTGACCGCGAGGGCAACACGCCAGAAGGCTTCGACGCCGCCGCTTATGAGGCGATCGGTGAGTCAGATCGCATGACGCTAAAATTTGTGAAGCCTGCTGAGTAGGATTTCAGATATCCTGAAATAAATAAGCCCGCGCCAAATGGCGCGGGCTTATTTATGATTGATGTGTGCTTTCGGCGTCGGAGCGGACCAAAGACTTACTCTTTCGCGGGACGCCACATGGGGCCTACGAATGCAAGTAGCACAATAATGTTAAAGGCGGCATTTGAGGCGTTTCCGGATGAAATAGAACCGGCGCTGTCGAGCACGAACCAGGCTAGAAATCCACCAACCACTGCGCGCCTGATAGCCTCCGGCGCAGCATCATAAGCGTCACCGGACAGCAACCATATCAGCACACCCCACCCCAATAGAAACCCACCCGTCAGTGCACCTAAAAAACGTGTATCAGGATGATCGTAAGTTTGGGCGCCATCAATTGGCCAAGCTAGAAAGTCTGCTGCTAACCGGATAGGTTCGCTCAAGGAGGGGAACGTTCCGAGAAAGAAGACCGGCCCGAATGATGCCACTAAGAGTGCGGAGACTTTCAGGTATTTCTTACGGAGTGACTTAGACATGTTGAGTATACCTTCATTCGACTTTGAATAGCTTTATGTTGGTTATGCAGATGCCCGCCGCACACCGAGCATGATCGTCTTGATGTCACCGCCCGTCGTGACGCTCAAATAGATTAGATAGGCTGTTAGAAATAACATGCCGCCTGTAACGCCGAGTATGGCGATTCCAAATCCAAGTGGGGTGAAATTGTTACGCCATGCACACCAGATGGCTGACAGCAGCAAGAACCCCATAAAATCGAAATTGAATTGACCTTGCCAAGTGAAGCCTTGCATTTCTGCGAAGAAAGGTGGGATCAGATTCCAGCCATACTCAAACCCAACTTTTAGTGTGTAGGCGAATAGGGCGGCAAAAAATACTGCGAGAAAAATACGAAAAGCGATCATTGCGGTCATCCTCATCTGCTGTCCCGCTTCGGACGATGGCTTTGATCTTATCTGCAGATAAAGGCAGATCAATTACCTCCGAGGTAACTGACGTGCAGCAATAATCGGCGTATACTTTGGTCTATGACCCAATTCTCACACGCCTTAAAAACGTGGCGCAAGGCGCGCCGCTACAGTCAACTCGAACTTGCCAGCGAAGCTGATGTGTCTTCCAAGCATTTGTCATTTCTGGAGACAGGGCGAGCCAATCCAAGCCGTGAAATGATTGGAAGACTGGGCGACGCCCTGAGCCTACCTCTTGGCGTGCGCAATCAACTGCTGGTCCATGCAGGTTATGCAGCGCGTTATCCTCAGCGTGATTGGGATACAGAAGAGATGGCGCCGATCCGCGCGGCCGTAGACTACACGCTACAACAACATGCACCTTACCCGGCACTTGCCGTCGACCGCTTATGGAAAATTCTGCAAACTAACGCGCCCGCTTCGCGCTTGTTTGGCATGATGGGTGTCATGAAAGATCAAAGTCTGATCGATGTCATTCTAAATGAGAAGGTCCAAGCTCTCATCGAGAACTGGCCAGAGGTTGCACATCATTCAGCCCTTCGTTTGCGGACGGAAAGTGCAGCGCAAGGCGGCATTGAAGAGTTGGAAACAGCTGCAGACACGCTTGCGTTAGTTCCGGCACCTCGAACCCAACCGATTGAACCGGTGATCCCGACTATTTACCGTGTGGGCGAAACGCGGCTTTCCTTATTCTCAACGATTGCACAATTCGGAACACCAGAAGATCTAAGTCTTGATGACTTGAAGATCGAACTCTTTTTTCCAACCGATCCGGAAACTGATGCGGTCCTTCGGCAAATGGCGAGTGAAAACTAATTGCTAATGTCTGCTAATGACCCAAAGCTGCACCAGTCGCCTGCTGTTAAAACCGGTCCAGCAGGCGTTCCAGATATTCGCGTTCGTCTTCATCGACGGCTTCGTCATAGCGCCTGCGGAGTTCGTCGAGGATGTCCTTGGCGCGTTGGCGTTCAGCCTGGTCCGGAATGTCGACGCTATTGCTGTCATCGACCGCGCCGCTAGCGGAGTTGCCGAACGGGTCAATTGTATCGCCGCCGCCCTGAGCGCCTTGTTGTTGGCCTTCGCCTAAGCGGGCTTCACGGGCCTCATCGAGCTGTTCGGCCAAACCCTCAGCAAGCTCGCGCAGCTGACGCGTGGCCTGATCCTGATTGCGGATCGCGCGGCCTTCATTGCCATCTTCCAGCGCGTTGCCAGCCCGGCGCTGGGAGCGTTCGACCGACTCGAGCGTATCTTCGTCGAGTAAATCACCGATCCCGCCGCCTTCACCGCCTTCGCCCTCTTCGCCGCCAAACTCGCCTTCAGCAAGGCGCTCCAAGCGATCTGCAAGTTCTGCCTGACGTTCAGCCAGCGTTTGCCCGCCTTCCCCTTCGCCGCGCATCCAGTCCGGCATCTCGCCTGAGCCGTCACCGAATTGCGATGACCCATTTGAACCGGGTTGCCCTGCTCCGGGTTGCTGCCCCTGACCCGGCTGTTCCCCCTCGCCTTGTTCCTGACCTTCGCCCTGCTGCTGGCCCTGTTCGCCGCGTTCACCGCGCTGCTGAGCCAGTGTTTGATCATTCAACTCGCGCTGCTCACGCAAGAGGTCAGACAGGCGCTGCATTGTGTCAGT
Source organism: uncultured Hyphomonas sp. (assembly GCA_964528975.1). Taxonomy (GTDB): domain Bacteria; phylum Pseudomonadota; class Alphaproteobacteria; order Caulobacterales; family Hyphomonadaceae; genus Henriciella. Next base: position 11,539 of record CAZGVG010000061.1, on the reverse strand, counting down.
CAGCTCGCGCTCTTCTTGTGGAATGTCCTCTTCATTTTCGCCTTCACCAGGTTCTCCAGGAAGACCGGGCGTCCCTTCGCCGCTGCCGCTGCCTTGCTGGAACTCCAAGTTCTCAAGCATATTGGTAATATCGGAGAGCAATTGGCGCGCCTGATCAGAGGCTCCGGTTTCAGTCAGGTCCTCCAGCGCATCCAGCATATCCGCAAAATTGTCGCCGCCAAGGTTCGGCCCCTGCCCCTCTGCGCCGTCACGGGTATCTTGCGGCGCATCAAGACCGTTCGAAACCGCCTCTGCCATTTTGGCTGCGAAATAGCGCAAGGCCGCGTCCTTGAACGCCTCCATCAGGCGCTTGATCTCTTCTTCGCTAGCCCCGTCGCGCAGAGCATCTTCGAGTGCTTTTTTAGCCGCCATTAAAGCCGCATAAGCATCTGCGGCTGAGCCATATTCGGCGCGCAGAGCCAGCGACCAAAGCAGCGGCTCAGTGCTTTTGGCTTCGGATGTCGAAACAGCAGCCTCAAGCGCGTAACGAGAGGTCGTAAGGCCCGAATAGACCAGTACATCCTTAAAGTAACGCTGGCCCTCATAAGTCACCGCATCCAGCATGATGGCGCCGCGCTGCACGCCTGCTGGCGCCTGTGACAGACGCTGCGTCGCAGAGAGATAATATGCGCCGGATTGGATGGAATCAGAGACCGCATCGGTCGCCTCATAAGGCTCATCCTCACGCAACACAGTGACCCGGATATCCTGAATGGCCTTGGCGAGCGGTTGCAGGAGCAGTTTTTCAGGTAGCACAAAGACGTGCGGTTCGCTGAGGCCGATCTGGCCAGCACCATCGGTTGCAACAAGGCGTATCTCAACCCGCGATCCGGCCCAGCGATTGCGGGTCAGATCAATCGAGGTCTCGTCTTCGATGCTGCGGGGGCTAAGCTCGCCCAGCTCAATCGCAACCCTATCGGGCATGCGCAGGCTGCCCTCAGGTCTGATCGCCAGTTCTATAGAGGCAATGCCGAAATCATCACTCGCAGCCCAGGTAAAATCAGTCTTATCATTGTCGCCAAGGCTTGGAACGGACACAAACTGCGCACTCGGCCGGTCATCGGGTGAGGACAGCACGCGCCAGCTTTGGCGCGCACCCCACCAGTGAACCGAGACCTCGCTATCGCCGAAAATCTCAGCCGTGGCCTCATACGCCCCGTCTGGCGTGGGCGCGAACCGGGTGGTTTTGCGACTTTCATCTGATGTGATCCGCAGCTTTGGCGCAGACGGCGCTTGCACCCGCAAGGTCATGACAGAGCCTTTCGGAACCCTTGCCTCTTGCTGATCATCTTTAAGGAAAATGGGCGCGCGCCCGGTATGCGCCGGCGGTGTGATCCAGGCTTCGATACGAACATTTTCCGCGCCGAGCAGGCTACCATAATCCGGCGTCAGCGCTGAGCCAAGCTTGGAATGGATGTTCCCCCAGCTTAGAACAAAGAGCGTGATCAGGGCGGCTGGTAGCGCGCCGCGTAATAGGAGTGGATCGATCCGTTTCCAGATGCTGCGAAAGGACGGCACGCTCATACGCCGGGCAGCATCAGTCAGCCGCTGCTCATGTGCTTGCCATAGCTGAACCCCGGTCGCTTCAGGGCGAGCGGGGCGATCAGAAAGGGAGGCCAGTGGGCGCAATTCAGATTGCTGATCCAGGGCTTGAATAGCGTCTGACCGATCGGGTCGTTTGTAGCGCGAGAGGCCGCGCAAAAAGGCAATCAGCGTTCCGGAAAAGAAAAGCAGCGTCGCAAAAGCGCCAATCCGGGCTGGGGCACGCTCAAATGCGCCGAGTAAAGCGGCAATCAGGAAAACCGAAAGCAGAACAATGAAGGGCCACCAGGCTTGCCACAGCGCAATATCCCGCAGCCGCCGATAGGTGCGGTTGATCAGGCTTTTCGTGCCGGGAATGCGGTTCAGGTCAGCCAATCGGGCATTTGCTCCTGTTGGATCATTTCATCAAAGCTTGGGCGCCTGCGAACCACTGCAAAATGGTCGCCATCGACCAGAACTTCCGCGACGAGCGGTCTTGCATTGTACTGACTTGAGAGCACAGCGCCATAGGCCCCGGATGACATAAACGCAATTCGCGCGCCGGGTTGGGTCTCTGGCATTGTCCGCTGGGTTGCAAACTTGTCTGTCGACTCGCAAATCGGGCCGACAATGTCGTACTCGGCCTTAGCTGCATCTGGTGCAGGCTCAGCCAGCGGAACAATGTCGTGATGTGCTTGATAGAGCGCCGGGCGCATCAGGTCATTCATCCCCGCATCAATGATCATGAAGGTGCGGTCTGGCGCAGGCTTGTGGTACAGAACCTTGCTCACCATAACGCCCGCATTTCCGGCAATCACCCGGCCCGGCTCAAGCACGACTTGCAAGCCGAGGCCTTCGGTCACTTCGCGGATCATCTGCGCATAGGCAGAAGGCGGCGGCATATCATCGCCAGCTTTGTAGGGAATGCCGAGCCCGCCGCCGACATCAATCCGGGTGAGGTCATGCCCCGCTTCGCGTAGCTCTTTGATCAGCCCGATCACTTTCTCAAATGCCGCCCGCATCGGCACAAGGTCGCCGATCTGTGAGCCAATGTGCACGTCTACACCGACCGCTTTGACACCGGGCAGTGCCTTCATCCGCTCATAAAGCGCCGGGGCGTCGCCCCAAGGAACACCGAACTTGTCGCCTGATTTTCCGGTGGAAATATTCGGGTGTCCTCCCGCCGCAACATCCGGGTTTACGCGCAGAGCGACAGGCGCAACCAACTCCATCGAGGCGGCCACTTCAGACAGCGCTTCCAGTTCAGCGCCGCTCTCGACATTGAACTGATGGATACCTTCATGCAGGCCAATGGCCATTTCTTCGCGCGTCTTGCCAACCCCGGAAAACACAATCTTGTTCGGGTCGACACCTGCCGCGATCGCGCGGCGCAGCTCACCACCGCTGACCACATCAGCGCCGCAACCTTCAGACGCCAGCGTCTTTAGAACCGCCAGATTGCCATTGGCCTTAACCGAATAGGCGATCAGGCAATCCATGCCGTCAAACGCATCGGCAATGACCCGTGCATGACGGCGCAAAGTCGCGGTCGAGTAAACATAAACAGGGGTTCCAACCTGATCGGCAATCGCGCTCAGATCGACGCCTTCGCAGTGCAGGCGGCCTTGGACATAGTTAAAATGATGCACGCATTCCTATCAGCCGGGGCTGACCTCCCCCATGCTATCCTCTTCAACATCCGTGTCCGGTGCAGGCTTTGGAATCTCGCCGCCGAGCGAATTATAATAGGTCCGGTTCTCATCAATCTCAGCGCCAGCATATTGCGCAGGCGCATCCACAGGCGTCTTGGCCTCTTCGGTTGGCGGTTCAGAAAAAATCGGGTCCGGACGCTCCAAATCCCCGCGCAGGCCGCACCCGGCAAGAGCCGCAAACGCCGTTAATGCAAGGGCGGTCTTAATTACATGTTTCATATCCGGCAGTCCTATCCGAGACGTTGTGTCCATTGTTCGACCTGTTCAGACACCCGAACAGGAGACGTTCCACCATAGCTTTGACGCGACATTGCGGAAGCTTCAACAGTCAGCACTGAAAATACATCTTTTGTAAGGCGCGGTTCGACCGCTTGCATCTCTTCCAGGCTGAGCTCTGGTAGGTCGCATCCTTTTTGTTCAGCCTTTGCCACAAGACTTCCCGTGACATGATGCGCGTCCCGGAATGGCATCTTAAGCTCTCGCACCAGCCAATCCGCCAGATCAGTTGCCGTTGAGAAGCCTTTCGCGGCTGCAGCGCGCATATTCTCACCATTGAATGTGATGGTTTCCATCATGCCCGTCATTGCTGCAGCGCACAGCCCAAACGTATCAAACGCCCCGAACGTCAGGACTTTGTCATCCTGCAGGTCCTTGGCATAGGCGAGCGGCAGCGCTTTCACCGCGCCTTGCAGCGATGCGAATTGGCCTGTGATCAGGCTGGCTTTGGCGCGGATCAGCTCGGCCGCATCCGGATTACGCTTTTGCGGCATGATCGAAGACCCGGTCGACCAAGCATCAGACAGCTTTGCAAACGCAAATTGGGCGCTGGTCCAAAGCACGATCTCTTCAGCCAGACGCGATAAATGCGTCGCTGAAATAGAGAGCGCCGCAAGGGCTTCAAGCGCGAAATCCCGCGCGGAAACCGCATCGAGAGAGTTCGCCATCGGGCGATAGAAGCCGAGCGCCTCAGAGGTCATTTCGCGGTCAATCGGAAAGCCTGTTCCCGCCAGCGCCGCTGAGCCAAGCGGACTTTCATTCAGACGCCGCGCACAATCATCCAGCCGCGAGCGATCCCGCTCAAACATCTCGACATAAGCCAGCATATGATGCCCAAGCGTGACGGGCTGAGCGGTTTGCAAGTGTGTAAAGCCCGGCATCACCTGGTCATTGTGCTCACCTGCAATCTTCACCAAAGCCCGCTGCAGCCCCTTTAGCGCGCGCCGCGCTTCGGTCAGTGCGCCGCGCGTCCACAGGCGAAAGTCCGTGACCACCTGATCGTTGCGCGAGCGCGCCGTATGCAAGCGGCCCGCTGGCTCACCAACAATCTCTTTCAAGCGCGCTTCAACATTCATGTGAATGTCTTCCAGCTCCGCGCGATATGGGAAGGAGCCGTCCTCAACTTCCGCCATCACCTGATCAAGGCCAGATTGGATCGCCTCATTGTCTTCCTGCGAAATGATCTCCTGCTCAGCCAGCATATCGGCGTGAGCGCGGCTACCGGCAATGTCTTCACGGACCATCCGGCGGTCAACATCGATCGAGGCATTGATCGATTCCATGATGTCGCTCGGCTGCGCGGCGAAACGTCCGCCCCACATTTGCTGGCCTTTTTTGCTATCGCTCGCCATATCGCTGTAATCCTTATTGTCAGTCTCGGAGGGCTCAACGCCCATGGATCGTCTTCTTCGCTTTGCCATTCCCGCCATGTTTATCGGGGCGTTTCTGGGTTTGCTTTACGCTGTCTTTAGCGCCTCTTCGAGCGGAAGTAACCGCGACCCTGTGGCAAAACTCGCAATTGGTGCTTTGGCAGATCTCGACACCTCAGCAAAAGGCGATCCAGCGCCGCCCGCACCGTTTGAAATCGCCGATGGTAGCCTGACAAGTTTGCAGGATTTTGAGGGCCAGGCCGTGCTGGTCAACTTCTGGGCCACCTGGTGCGGGCCCTGTGAACGGGAGATGCCATCGCTGGCCGCCCTGCAAACCGCACGCGGCGGTGAGGCATTCAAAGTCATCGCAATCAGCGTCGATGAGCCAACCGACCGCGATTATGCCCAAAGACGACTTCGGGAGCTCTCTGGCGGCGTGCTTGACTTCTACACCATTAAAGAGGGCGCTGAGGGCTGGGAGATTGTCTATGATACCGGTGCAGGCGGCGGTTTTCCGACCACTATTCTATACGGTAAAGACGGCCTGAAAGTCGCGAAACTGGAAGGCGACATAGACTGGGCAAGCTATGAGGCTGTGGCTTTGATTGATCTCATTTCTGAGGATTAATCCTCAAGATCAAACGCCAGTAAGAGCGTGCGCTGGCTGCTATTGAAATTATTGTCAGAGATCACCCAGATGCGGCGTTTGCCTTCTGGGCTGGTTGCAAAGGCAACGCCCTCGAAATTGTCAGACGGCAGAGGCGAGTTGATGTTCGCACGGGCGACAACCTTGCCATCTCTGTCGGTAACTTCAAGGATCACACGTGCGCCGCGGATCAGATCAAAGGCCCGGTAAGTGCTGGCTGTCAGGTCGCCTTCAATATCAAGCCCGGTTTGCAAAAACGCGTCCGGCTTGCCGCTATAGCGCACCATATCCAGACTGCCATCGGTTAGAACCCGCCCGGCTGGCGTGCCTTTGGGCTTGCGAAACTCAAATCCTGCAAACATCGTGTCGGCGTCCAGTGCCAGCGCTTCAGGCCCTTTGTTTTCAGGGATTTTCTTGTTGTCGATGACCTCTTTGAAGCGCATAACGGGCGCGCCGCGCGCGGCAGCGCCGCAACTTTCAAGATCAAACGCCTCGACCCGATTATCTCTTTCAAAGCTGACCAGCGCCAGACCATCGCGAATATCGAGCCCCTCGGCGTCCGCATCAAACTTGGTCGGGAACAGGTTGCCATCGGCGCCGCGCATGAAGGCAATCGAGCCAATACCATCCGGAGCACCTGTCTCTGGATCAATCCCGATCCAGACGAAAGCTCCAGTGTCGCTAACCGATAAAAGGGACCCGGAGCGCATGGTGGCGAGGCCTGAAAGGCCGCCAAAGTTGGACTCTTTTGACCGCAACTGCCAGGCGCCCGTCAATGTCAGGCCCTGTAAGTTACGGCTTCTGGCACTTTCAGAGCCGCGCCCAGCCTCAATAACCTTGATCGGCATAGAAAGCGGTTTCTCAAAGCTGACATCTTTCGGGCAGGATGCCGCCCGCAGGGCATCTGCATGCTCACTTAACAGCCACACTTCTGGTTCCAGGACCGTTTCAGCAGCAGCCTCGACAGGCAAAGTCTGCACAGTCTTCAGTTCAGGCGCTGCACAAGCTGCCAGCGTAAGGGCGCATATACCGCCTAGGATCACTCGCATATCTGTCTCCTGCTCATTCGCCCCTATACCCCGATGAGTGCGTCAGGATGAAGACGATCAAAGGGCAATTGTAAATCGAAAACAGGTGAGGTGCGACTTGCACCGCCTGAAACACGCGTACTGCGCGAGCAGCGCTGGCTCACATGCGTGTGCGTTTCACATCGCGGCCAGTGCCAACTTTAGGGCCGCCATATTTTGGCGCGCCTGCGCCAGCGCCTGACACCGCGCCAGCAGGGCGAACCGTTTTCTGGGTAAGCGGCGGAATACCCATTGCTTCAGGTTTAGGCCCCGCGCCATCTTCTTCAAACAGGCTGGCCAACTGCTCCGTCATCGCACCGCCAAGTTGCTCGGCGTCGACAATCGTGACAGCTTTCTTGTAATAGCGCGTTACATCGTGGCCGATGCCAATCGCGATCAATTCAACCGGACTACGGCCTTCAATCTCAGCAATCACTTGGCGCAAATGGCGCTCCAGATAGTTGCCGACATTCACCGAAAGCGTAGAATCGTCGACAGGTGCCCCGTCAGAGATGACCATCATGATCTTGCGCTGTTCAGTCCGCGCCAAAATACGATCATGCGCCCAAAGCAGCGCCTCGCCATCAATATTCTCTTTTAAGAGGCCCTCGCGCATCATCAGGCCTAAATTCTTGCGCGCCCGGCGCCACGGTGCATCAGCTTGCTTATAGATGATATGGCGCAGATCATTGAGGCGGCCTGGGCCCGCAGGCTTGTTTGCCTTGACCCAATCTTCACGGCTCAGCCCACCTTTCCAGGCTTTTGTGGTGAAGCCCAGAATCTCGACTTTTACCCCGCAGCGTTCCAGCGTCCGCGCCAGAATATCTGCGCAAAGCGCGGCGACCATAATCGGGCGGCCCCGCATCGAGCCGGAATTGTCCAACAGCAGCGTCACAACCGTATCGCGGAAATTGCTGTCATCTTCCTGCTTGAAGCTTAGCGGCGCCGTTGGATCAGTAATGACGCGGGTCAGACGCGCAGTATCCAAAACGCCCTCTTCCAGATCAAAGCTCCAGGAACGGTTCTGCTGTGCCATCAGGCGGCGCTGAAGCTTGTTGGCAAGCTTGGAGACCGCGCCTTGCAGGCTTTCGAGCTGGTGATCGAGATAAGCACGCAAACGGCCGAGTTCCTCAGCGTCGCAGAGGTCAGCGGCCTGCGCGATCTCGTCATTCGCTTTGGTGAACGCCTTGTACACAAACCGTTCGCTATCATCGCCTTCGCGATAATTCGGGCGCAGAGGCTTGGCGCCATCATCGGTCTCGTCGGGATTATCGTCACTATCCATATCGACATCGGAATCGACAGAGACATTCGTCTCTTCGCCTTCCATGTCGTCGCTATCGCCCGCTTCCATCTCTTCCATGGTCGCGCCTTGGGTCTCTTCCCCGGATTCGTCATCCTGGCTGGAGGACTGCTGGCTTGCCTCATCAGACTCGTCTTCGGAGTCCTGATCTTCTTCGCTTTGATCCTCGCCGGCTTCTTCACCTTTGGTGTATTCGCGAACGATTTGTTGCACGGTTTCGGCAAAAGCAGCCTGATCTCCCAACTGACTGACCAGCTGATCTTGTAGCTGCTCAATCACGTCGTCCAGTGGGCGTTTGCCGTCAGTACTGACTTCATTTCGCCAGAGACCCGCAAAATTTTCGGCCGCTTCTGGAAGCGCCCGTCCCGTTAGGCGCTCACGGAGCAAGAACTCAATAGCCGGCGCAAGCGGAGCCTGTGTGCGATCAGCAATCCGGCTATAGCCTGCCTTGTCACACCGCGCCGCCAAGGCCGCATCAAGATTGGCCGCTGTCCCGTCCATCGCGCGCGCGCCAATGCTCTCAATCCGGGCCCGTTCCGCTGCTTCGTAGACTTGGCGTCCGATGTCGCCGTCAGGACGAGACTTCGAATGCGCGGCCGGATCATGATGCGCCAGACGCAGCGCAGCGGCATCAGCCTCCCCGCGTGCCAGCGCCGCCAGTTCCGGAGACAAGTCCTTGGGCGGCGGCGGCAAGACAATCCGCTCCGCTTCGGCGCGCGGCCCATCCCCGGAAAACGTCACCTCAACATCCCGCACCGCCGACATTGCCTTGGTCGTCGTCGTCAGAGCCTGCTTGAACAGCTCATAAGGGGCATCTTCAATCTTGGTCATCTGGCCCTTAAGCCACCTTCACCATAAGCGCGCTTTCAGGGAGCTCTTCAGCAAAGCAGCGCTGATACATTTCAGCGACCAAAGGCCGCTCCAGCTCGTCGCATTTGTTCAGGAAGGTCATCCGGAAAGCATGGCCGAGGTCTTTGAAGATCGCGAAATTCTCGGCCCAGGTGATCACCGTCCGCGGGCTCATCACAGTGGAGAGATCGCCATTCATAAAGGCATTGCGCGACAGATCGGCAAGGCGCACCATTTTCGAAAGCGTCTCATCATCAACGCCAGTTTGCTTGGTCTTGATGATCTCAACTTCAGCGTCATGTTCCAGATAGTTCAGCGTGGTGACGATGCTCCAGCGGTCCATCTGACCCTGATTGAGCTGCTGTGTGCCATGATAGAGACCCGTCGTGTCGCCAAGGCCAACTGTATTCGTCGTCGCGAACAGTCGGAATTGCGGGTGCGGTTCGATCACGCGGTTCTGATCGAGCAGGGTCAGCTTACCGCTGGCCTCCAAAACACGCTGGATCACAAACATCACATCCGGGCGACCCGCATCATACTCGTCAAACGTAATCGCAACAGGGCGCTGAAGAGCCCATGGCAGGATTCCTTCGCGAAACTCAGTAATCTGAGCGCCATCTTTGAGAACAATCGCGTCTTTACCGACCATGTCGATCCGTGACACGTGGCTGTCCAGATTAACCCGGATCATGGGCCAGTTGAGGCGCGCCGCGATCTGCTCAATGTGGGTCGATTTCCCTGTCCCGTGATAGCCTTGGACCATAACGCGGCGATTGTGCTCAAACCCGGCCAGAAGCGCCATCGTCGTTTGCGGATCAAAACGGTAGCTCTCATCAATCGCAGGGACATATTCCGTGCGATCCTTGAAACCGTGAACGACCATATCTGTATCGAGGCCAAAGACCTTTTTAACATTGATCTTTTGCGTCGGCGTCATGCCACCCAGGTCGTCAGTATTGCTCATCACGGTCATGCGGGATTGTCTCTCGTCAAAATAGTTCAAAGCGTGACCTATCACACTTGAGGCGCGCGCCAAGTGTGACATTGGGTTAGCGTGTGCGAATGTCTTTATGTGCTTGGCATTTGACTATGTCTGATAGACGAGACAGCTAGTCTGAACGGCGAAACAGGGAGGCTGCCTCACATGCCAAAGATCACAGCGAACGGTATTGAGCTTGCCTATGAAAGCCATGGCGAAGCGTATGCGCCAACCGCGCTTCTCGTCATGGGGCTTGGCGGTCAGCTCACCATGTGGCCGGACAAGCTGATTGAAGATCTGGTGGCGGGTGGCTTTCGTGTCATCACCTTCGATAATCGCGATATCGGCCTGTCACATCACCACACAGATGAGGACCCACCCAAGATCGTTCGCCAGATTGTCCTGCGGCGGCTCGGCGTGAAACTGAAAACGCCTTATACTTTGCTGGATATGGCCCATGACACGATTGGTCTGATGACAGCGCTGAAGCTGGAAGAGGTCCATCTGGTCGGCATCTCGATGGGCGGCATGATTGCGCAGCATGTCTGTGCGCTCGCCCCGGAAAAGATTGCCAGTCTGACCGCTATCATGACGACCACAGGTAATCCGAAATTGCCCCGCCCCTCTCGCAAAGTCATGAATGCCATGATCCGGCGCGGGCCGCGTCCGGTGGGCCGCGAGGCGATTATCGATGCCTCAACCGAAACCTTTGGCGTGATCGGCACACCCGGCGAGGATCATACCACCAATGGGATGAGAGACCGGATCACGCGCTCCTATGATCGCAGCTTCAATCCGCAGGGGCTCGCCCGGCAAATGGCTGCCATCGCTCATGCGGGTGACTTCAGCCGCTATACCAAGAAAGTGAAGGCGCCGACGCTGGTCCTGCACGGGTCTGCTGATCCGCTTGTGCCAGTTGAGGGCGGTCAGGAGATCGCCCGGCTGGTTTCCGGTGCACGGCTCGAAATCCTGGAAGGCATGGGCCATGATGTGCCGCCGCGCTTTCTATCTGTTATGACAGAGCACATGCTGACCCATTTCAAGGCCGTGAAAGTGTCTCGCTAAAAGTTCCCGTCACAAGGCGGCGCTGAAGCATCAGCGGCCGCGAACGCTTTCATCCCAATCGCAAAATTTGGGTCAGAGCGGACAGACATCGTCGCATTAGTCTCATCGCGCATCTGATCCACAATTCGGGTGAGGACTGGCCATTGAAAACTCGCATGTGGCTCAAAGAAGCGCTGCGCGGTAGGGCCGTCGCAGAGGCCCGCATCGACACAGGCATACACAAGGTCAAAGAATTCCAGAACCCGAACGAAATCGCTATCGCTCAGCTCCCGATCAAATAGCCGTGCATCGCAGTCACGCCGGGCATAGACGTAGGACATGACCCGTCGCCGTGGGGCCTCAATATCCGAGCCATTATAGGCCTGGATCATCTCAAAGGTTTTCTCGACGCTTTCATCCACCTGTTTGGAGACATCAAGGCGATAAGTTGAGAGCCCGATCACACCGCCTGTAATCGCGCTAATCATCGCAACCCACGTAGCGGCGCGATTAAAGCCCATGCCAGACATGGCGCTGTCGCCAGTATAGCGGCTAATCATGAACAGCGAAGCGATCCGCTGAAACAGACCCCCGCCGCCACTTGGATCATCTTCACTCATTTGGGCGCCTCATAAACAATCTCGCCATGCACAACGGTCATGACAGCTTTCGCTTCCAGAATCTCTGATTCCGGCACCGTCATCAAGTCGCGGTCAAACACGCTGAAATCCGC
>CAZGVG010000060.1:0-15453 GCA_964528975.1 uncultured Hyphomonas sp. | reverse complement strand
CGATGCGTTTGTTGAGGCGGGCAAACAAGCCGGTCACCCTTACACTCAGGACTTTAATGGGGTGCAGCAGGAAGGTGTCGGATCCTATCAGCGCAATATTCATGAAGGTGAGCGCTGGAGTGCCTCTTTTGCGTTTCTGCGCCCAATTGAAAAAGAGCGCCCGAACCTGATAATTAAATCTACGGCGCTGGTTTCCAAAGTTGTGTTTCGTGGGGGTAAAGCCAGCGGTGTTGAGGTGATCCCCAAACGCGGCGCGCAAGCTGAAACGCTACATGCTGAGGCGGAGGTGATTATATGCGCCGGGGCGGTGCAGTCGCCGCAGATCCTGCAATTGTCAGGCATTGGTGCAGCGGATGATTTGCGCCAGCACGGTATCGCCCCTATCGTTGACTCAGCGGGTGTCGGCGCCAACTTACAAGATCATCTGGACGTCACCCTTATTCACAAGATGACGAAGCCGCTTTCAGCCTATTCCAAACAAGCGGGTCTGAAAAAGATCGGCGTCGGGCTGAAATACCTTCTGTCAAAGTCAGGCCCTGGGGCGGACCAGTTCCTACAGGCTGGCGCATTCCTGAAAACGCGAGAGGGGCTCGATCGGCCAGATGTCCAGCTTCATTTGGTGAATGCGATGGTTCTGGATCATGGCCGGACCAATGCCAAGCAGGATGGCTTCACACTGCATGCTTGTCAGCTTAGACCCGAAAGTCGCGGAACCGTTTCACTTGCGAGCGCCGACCCATTTGAGGCGCCGCAGATTGATCCAAACTATTTGGCGACAGAAGGCGACCGCCTCGTCATGCGTGAAGCGTTCAAAATGTGTCGCGATATTTGCAGGCAAGATGCGTTTTCTGCTTTCAAAGGCAATGAATTCATGCCGGGCGAGGACGTCAAAACGGATGCCGAAATTGATGCCTTTATCAGAGAGAAAGGAGAGACGATCTATCATCCGGTTGGGACCGTTGCGATGGGTATCCATGACGATACGCCTATAGACGGTGAACTTAAGGTGCGGGGTGTCGAGGGTCTGCGCGTGGTGGATGCCTCTGTGATGCCAACCCTCATCGGAGGCAATACCAACGCGCCAACCATCATGATTGCCGAGAAAGCCGCCGACATGATCAGAGGTAAATCTGCAATGGAACCTATCGAACTTCCCGTGTCAGCTTAATCTGTCGGTTTGGCTTTCCAGACGGCTTTAACGTGTTGATCAGCGTCAGGATGCAGACCGGCCCAGGCAAGCTGTCCAGTGCTGGCATTTGTGAGGATGATACGGCTATCTTCATCCAAAATATCCGCCAGACCAGTGCGCAGAGCGAAAAGGCTCGTACCGGAATGTAGAATGAACGTTCCCGGCATTAACTCAGCGAAATAGCCGTGCGGGTTCAGAAATTCGATCACGCGACTGCGGCACTCGCTATTGCCCTGTAGAATAATCACAAAGTTTTCGGGATCGCTCGACTCCAAGACCTTTGTTTCTTCTGGCGGCGTTTCAACTTCAAACAGCGCTTGCAATCCGGTATGTTTCATTGCGGGAAGGAATGCGCCGCCATTGCCCTCCGCGACGAGCGATGTGTCTGTCAGACGGTTTTCCGCCTGAAAGCTCTGCATTTGCCCGTAAGTATAGGGCCCATAGACAGCATCATTTACCATGATCCGCCAGATCGGCGGATCAATTGTTGCTAAATCCAAGGGTGTAGAATCTGCCATGTCCCCGCGTCATCCTTGATTTGGAAGTCTCAGATCATAGCCTAGCGCAAGAAGCGTGCCTATTGGAGAGCGACAATGATTGAGAGTGAATTCGTTAATGCCCGAATTGAAGGCAATATACTAGTCGTAGAGATGAACCGTCCTGCAAAGATGAATGCTCTACACCCACCTGCCAATAGAGATTTAGGCATCGTTTTTGATAAATTTGCCGCCGACAAGGACTTATGGGTCGCAATTGTTACCGGAGTTGGTGACCGTGCTTTCAGTGCTGGAAATGATCTAAGATACCAAGCTGAAGGCGGTGAGATGTTTCCCGTGCCAAGCGGGTTTGGTGGACTGACCAATCGTTATGATCTGAACAAGCCTGTGATTGCGGCGGTCAACGGCGTTGCGATGGGCGGCGGCTTTGAGATCGCTTTAGCTTGTGATCTGATCATTGCCGCTGAAACAGCACGTTTCGCCTTGCCAGAACCGAAAGTCGGGCTCGCCGCTCTCGCGGGCGGTCTGCATCGTTTGCCCCGCCAGATTGGTCTTAAACGTGCGATGAGCATGATCCTGACAGGTCGTCATGTGATGGCTGATGAGGGCAAAGAGCTGGGCTTTGTCAATGAAGTCGTCCCTCAGGATGATCTCATGGACGCCGCTATGAAATGGGCCGCGATGATTGCCGAATGTAGCCCAGCCTCTATCCGGTGCTCTAAGGAAGTCGCCATGAAGGGGCTCGACACAGCGAATTTCGAAGAGGCTTTCTCCATGCGCTATGAGGGCATCTCAAGAATGCTCAAAAGTCCTGATTTTATTGAAGGTCCAATGGCCTTTGCTCAAAAGCGAAAACCAAATTGGTCGGGGGACTAGGCTTTTTCTGTTTTACGTAGTCCTGTCATCCCGTTATGTTTTGAGACCGAAACACAAAAGGGGTGATCGGATATGTGGTTATTGGTAAGAGCGTTATCGAATGCGTCGGCGAAAATTGTCGCAACATTCTTCATGGTTTTGTTTCTGGTTCTGATTGGGATCTTGTTCTTTCCGGCCGCCTATAATGCGGTCAATGATCTAGCGAACTATTTCGCCAATCTGGATTGGATCAGAAACCCTGATCTTGGCCAGCAGGGGATAGCGGTCACGCGGGTGTTCATTAATGAGGCTGCGATTTTTGGTATCCTAATGACTCTGATTGCGCGTGTGTTTGTCGAAATTTTATGGTGGAGCAGCGCAAGACTTTGGCGCTTGGTGAATCCAAAAGACGATCCGATCGATGTTGCGCCGACGCCAGAGCCAGAAAAAGCCTACTACAATTAATTTTGTAAAACGCTGGCTCATTGGTTTGCATCCCCGGCACATGGCGTTAAGCGGGGGCAACACAGTAAAGGAGTGAGCCATGGGCCGCGAAGAAGTGCTGCGTCTTGAGGCGTATCTGAAAGAAAAACTCAATCCAGGCCTGCGCCTGATTGCGCGTAAGGAAACGGACGATTCAGTTGAAGTTTATCTAGGGGCTGAATTCTTGGCAGTTGCCTATAAGGACACTGATGAGGGTGAAGTCTCTTACCAGCTCAATATGACGGTTCTGTCTGAAGACCTCGACGCCTAAGACCTGTCTGAACGGAACAAGGAAAAGCCCCGGATCGACCGGGGCTTTTCTGGTTTTGAAGTCTGGAAAACTCTAAAGGACAGTTAGCATGTCCGCGACAAGGGGATGACGCACGACGTCCTGACCCTCAAGCCGAACAACAGCGGCTCCGTCCAGTTTGTCCAGCCGCTCAGCAGCTTTTCCCAAACCGGATAGTTCTGGTAGCAGGTCGCTTTGCGCTGGATCGCCTGTGACGACCATGGTCGAGTGCCAGCCTAGCCGTGTCAGCAGCATTTTGATCTGTGTGTAGGTGCAATTCTGTGCCTCATCGATAACAACGAAAGCATTGTTGAGGGTGCGTCCACGCATGAAACCAATCGGAGCGATTTCAATCAGTCCTTCCGCCATCATATGCTTCAACTGCGCCGGGCTAAGGCGGTCAGACAACGCATCATAAAGTGGGCGCAGGTAAGGCGCGAGTTTGTCTTCCATAGCGCCGGGCAGGAAGCCGATCTGCTCGCCTGCTTCCACAGCTGGGCGGGAGAGAATGATTCGCGCGACTTTGCCTTTCTGAAGGGCTTCAACAGCCTTGCAAATCGCCAGATAGGTTTTGCCCGTTCCGGCAGGACCGAGAGCGCAAACCAGATTTTTATTCTCCAAGGCTTCCAGAAAGTGCGCCTGATTCTCCGAGCGCGGCTTTATCGTCTTCTGATAACGCTGAGGCCGTTCGCCGTGGGCGGGTTCTTTATGAGGTTTGCTGGCTTTGTTTTGTTTGTACTTATTATTATCGTCGTCTGGATGCCAGCCCCCGCCAGGAATTGCATAGAGCTGGGTTTCGCGAGCTGTATCTTTCTCGAAGAAGTTCGAAGCGTCGAAATTGGCTTGTGCCTTTTGGCGTTTCGTAGCAGCGCGTTTACCCATGAGAGTCTCCTTTTGGGATTGAATTTTGGGTGTAAAAAAGCCGCTGGGCCAAAAGCGCAGCGGCGGACGAAAGAGTAGAGAGAAGACCCTGTTCGGAACAAGGCACATGCGCTCGTTCCTGTGGGTCCATATGCGGTGTCGGCCTGTGGGCCATCGGCTTCTGCCTCCCGAATCTCTATCTTGAATTAGAGCGTAACAGGGTTAACCCTTTGTGAAACAGATAATCCGCGTTCAAAACGTGTGACGGGAGAATGACATGGCATTGTACGATTTTGATGGGGTTTGCCCAAAAATACCGCAGTCAGATAACTATTGGGTGGCTGACAATGCCACTGTCCTTGGCAATGTGATTCTCGAAGAGAACGCCTCGGTCTGGTTCAATGCGGTCTTGCGCGGCGATAATGATCCCATCACGATTGGGGAGAACTCGAACATTCAGGATGGCAGCGTCCTCCACACCGATATTGGCTGTCCGCTCAATATTGGTAAAGATGTAACCGTTGGGCACATGGTCATGTTACATGGCTGTACAATTGGAGATGAGACCCTGATCGGGATTGGCGCGACAGTTTTGAACCGCGCCGTGATTGGCAAGAATTGCATTATTGGGGCGCATAGCCTGATCCCAGAAGGAAAGGTCATCCCGGACAATTCGCTGGTGATGGGCGCGCCGGGAAAAGTTGTAAAAGAACTCAGCCCGCAACAGGTCATGCTGATCAAAGGCTCAGCGCAGGTCTATGTCGATAATTGGAAGCGCTTCAAGTCTGGCCTTAAGCGCATTGACTAGGGGTCTGGCTCTCGGCGCGTCGCGACAAAAATGCTGACACCGACCAAACAGGCTATCAAGATCACAGCGGTGACGGGCGAGCCGCGCAAAAGCCAGCCACTGATGACGCCGGTCAGACCTATTCCCCCTATCGCGGCGATCTTCCCGCTACGGGAAATCTCGCCGCGTTCAACAAAGCTCTCAATCATGCTGCCGACACCGGGCTGGCGATAGATCCAATCGCGAACTTTTGGGTGCGATTCAGCCAGGCAAAAGACGGCGAGGATCCAGAAGATCGTCGTTGGCCAGATCGGTAGTACCAAGCCGACTGCGCCAAGGCCCAGAAGGATAAAGCCAAGACCTGCCCATAGCCACCTCATGCAATCTCTGCCGCCGCTGCAGCACTCGCCCACGCCCACTGAAAATTATACCCGCCAAGCCAGCCGGTCACATCCACGCATTCGCCAATGAAAAACAGGCCGGGTTGGTGTTTACTCTCCATGGTGCGTGACGATAGGCCAGCTGTGTCGACACCGCCAGCCGTCACCTCGGCGGTGCGCCAACCTTCGGTTCCAACAGGCGTGAAGCGCCAGGCCTTAAGAGTCTGAGCGATCGTTTCGATCTGCGTGTTGGATAGCTCTGCGAGCCGGGTGTTTCCGGGTATTCTCGGTTGTCGTCCCAGCATCTCTGCGAGCCGGGATGGGAAAGTCTCTGCCAAAGCCGCGCTTAGGATTTGTCTCGGCATTGCTTGCTTCAAGCTTGCCAGCATTTCCCTGGCATCTGCGCCGGGCAAGAGATCTATCGAAACGTGCTCTGTTTCTTTCCAATAAGATGAAATTTGTAAGATAGATGGACCGGACAGCCCGCGATGGGTGAAGAGTAGGTTCTCAACAAAGCTTGGCCCTGTCTCAGGGTGCGCCTCTACAGGAACAGAAACGCCTGAGATGGAGGCAAAATCTTCATGCAATGCACCGGTAAAGGTTAGCGGCACAAGGGCAGGGCGGGGCGGGATGATCGCATGTCCAAACTGGCGGGCAATGTCATAGGCAAAACCACTGGCGCCCATTTTCGGGATAGACAGACCTCCGGTCGCAATCACAAGGCTCTCCGCTGCGACTGGGCCTTCGCTCGTTATCACCTCAAACCCCTTATCGGTGCGCTGGATATTCCCAATCTTGGTTTCCAGTCTTAGCTCACCGCCGGCTTGCTCTAACTCATCACGCAATAGCTTGATTACGGCGCCACTTTTCTGGTCGCAGAACAATTGGCCTAGCGTCTTTTCGTGCCAGCTCAGACCGTGCTCGGCCATCAGGCTGCAAAAGTCCCAAGGGGTGTAGCGTGCCAGCGCGGACTTTGCGAAATGCGGATTATCAGACAGGAAAGCCTTTGGCTCTGTGTGAAGGTTGGTAAAGTTGCATCGTCCACCCCCAGAGATTCGCACCTTTTCCGCAGGTTTGCGGGCATGGTCCAGCACCAAAACCTTGCGTCCGCGCCGCGCTGTTCTGGCCCCACAAAAAAGACCAGCCGCTCCAGCGCCTAGGGTCAAGGTGTCTACGCGCTCCATGTTTAACCTCTCAAATCGGTAATAAAGGCGAAAAAGTCTTTATTCTGCCCTGTTGGCGGCATGGCGAACCCGTGTAAAGGTTTGATAGATATATAAGAGAGGGTCTTCACAATGAGTGGTCGGACATCCGGGGTTCGTAGTATTCTGCTTGGCGCAATGACATTTGCATTGGCGGCTTGTGGAGGAGGTAACACGACACCGGATGATATTCCGCCGCCGCCTGAGACAGACACGGGGCAAATTGTTGAGCGGTCCAGATCAGACCAAGTCGCTGCTGACCGCCGCGAACGCGAACGCCAACGGCTCGCCCAACGCAACAATCAAAACCGCTTTGCTTATGTCCGCTATTCGCCAGATACCAGCGACGCCCTTCCAAAAGCTTGCCTGGTTTTCTCTGCCTCTCTCGATCCTAAGGTTGATTACTCCATCTATGCGCCAATGGATGGTGAGACCCAGCCCGCCTATAGTGTTGAAGGCCAGCAGCTTTGCCTTTCCGGCCTGAGCTTTGCTTCATCCTACACGCTGACGCTTCGCGAAGGTCTGCCATCTGGGGAAGGCGTTGAACTTGGCCGCGAAGAAGAGGTGCAGATCAGCTTTGAGGATCGGCCGCCTTATGTCGGATTTAGTGGTTCTGGTGTAATCCTGCCGCGCGAGAATGCCGATGGTCTTGCGATTGAAACCGTCAATGTGGAACGCGTGAAAGTGACTGTTTCACGCGTTAATGACCGGGCGCTTGCCTTCAAGTCTGTGACCAAAGGAACCGAGAGCGGGCAGGGCCGCTACGCTTATGTTTACGGGGATGAAAACCCGGCGGATATGGCTTCAGAAGTCTGGTCCGGGACAATGGATATCTCCAATATCAAAAACGCGCCTGTGACAACGATTTTCCCGCTACCAGACGTGATTGGGACGCTGGAACCGGGCGCCTACTATCTCGAAGTTGCAGACGGCCGAGAGCTGGATCAATATGAAGGTCCAGCGGCGACTGCCAAGCGCTGGGTGATGCTGACCGATCTTGCTTTGACGGCGTATCGTAGCGGCTCTGGTCTCGATGTTACGCTGCGGTCTCTACAAGATGGCCGCGTCATGCCGAACACCTTGGTCCAGTTGATCGCACGGAATAATGAGGTGCTCGGAGAAGCTACGACAGGCGTTGATGGCCGGGTATCATTTGCCGCCGAACTGCTCGCTGGAACAGGTAATCAATCGCCGAAAATTGTGCTGGCCTCTGGTTTAAAGGGTGACACGGCTATTTTGGACCTGACACGCGCGCCGGTCGACGTTTCCGAACTGGATACAGGCGGCCGTGTTACGCCTGGCGAAGTTGATACCTATATCTATACAGAACGGGGTATTTACCGTCCCGGTGAGACGGTTCATTTGACTGCGATGATGCGCGACCGTGCTGGCCGCGCTATTTCAGAGCGCAATGGAACGCTGATCACATACCGCCCGAATGGGATGGAAGCATCACGTAAACGCTTTGCAATTGAAGATGCGGGAGCCTTGCAGCGCGATATTATTTTGCCGCGCGATGCTTCACGCGGTATGTGGCGCAGTGTGGTTGAGATTGATGGTTTGGGTCAGACCGGATCAGTATCCTATTCAGTTGAGGATTTTGTTCCACAGCGCATTGCCGTCGAACTGGACGCAGAAGACGCGCCGTTTCTTCCCGGCGATGATGCACGAGACATCGAGATTAATGCGCGCTTTCTATACGGCGCACCTGGCGCAGCCTTAACGGTCAAATCCCAAGCGCGGGTCGAGGTTGATCCCCAACCCTTTGGCTATGAAGGATTTCAGTGGGGGCCGCATGATGGCAGCTTCCGTGAGCAGATCATTGATCTTCAGGATCGCACAACCGACGGGGCCGGCGTCGCAACTGTGCGCCTTGCGCCGGGCAATCGCGGGCGGGATGTTGCCGTTCCGCTGCGCCTCAATACTGTGGTCAGTGTCCTGGAACCCGGTGGCCGCGCTGTCACGGAAAGCACGCGAATTCCTTATCGTCCGCGCGATCTCTACCTTGGAACGAAACCAGCTTTTGAGGGCCGTCTAGGCTATGAAGAAGATGGCAGCTTTGAAGTTGCGGCGGTGAATGCTGAAGGTGAAGGCGTAACAACGCCTCTGCGCTGGAAAATCCTGGAAATCAATTATCACTATGACTGGTACCGTGAAGGTGGCCGTTGGAAATGGCGTCGCTCCCGCACGGTACGGACCGTCAATGAAGGCAGCGTTAGCGCAACGAATGGAGCTGGATTCGTCAATGTGTCCGGTCTTGATTGGGGCGCGCATGAGTTGGTCATTGAGGCTTTAGATGGCAACAAAGCCAGCCGCAGTTTCTATGTTGGCTGGGGTGGGTCTGTCTCTGACGATGGCGTTGAAGCTCCCGACCGCGTTGAGGTTGCCGTAGAAGAACAATTGGTCGTTCCGGGCCGTCCGGCTGCACTTACCATTATTCCTCCCTATGATGGGGAAGCTCAAATTGTGGTTGCGACGGATCGAGTACTCTCGATTGAAACGCGTCAGGTGCAGGCCTCCGGTACCCAGATCACACTTCCTGTGAGTGATGAATGGGGCGAGGGCGCCTATGTCATGGTGAACGTCTATACGCCGCGCGACCCAGTGGTTCAATCAAAGCCACGCCGCGCAGTTGGGGTTGGATATGTCCCGGTCAGCATGGAAAACCGGACCTTCAATGTTGAGATTGAAGCGCCTGAGTTAGTGCGCCCTGGCAAGTCCGAGACCATCACTGTTTCAGTTGAGGGTGGGCCACGTGAGAAAACTTTTGTCACCCTTGCTGCGGTTGATGAAGGCATCCTTCGTCTCACCAAGTTTTCTAGCCCAAAGCCCAATGATTGGTACTTCGGTAAAAAGGCTATGGGGCTTTCGCTCTATGATGATTATGGGCGTTTGCTTGATCCAAACCTTGGTCTACCAGCAGAGGTTCGCTCCGGTGGTGACCAGCTTGGCGGCGAAGGTTTGTCCGTGGTGCCAACCCAAACCGTTGCACTGTTTAGCGGGATTGTTGAAATCGGACGCGGCGGTGATGCCAAGGTTGAGTTCGATTTGCCGGAATTTAATGGCGAGCTACGCCTCATGGCGGTGGCCTGGTCGCAGACCGGGCTTGGTTCGTCCGAACAGCCCATGACAGTGCGCCGGGAAGCCCCTGCCGATTTAATCCTTCCGCGCTTTATGGCGCCGGGCGATGAGGCTGTTGCAACTGTCAGTATCGATAATATCGAGCTTGCTGGCGGTGACTTCAAAGCGAATTTGGATGCGACAGCGCCGCTGAGTGTTGTAGCGGCAGAGCTTTCGAAGACCATTCCCCAAGGCACGCGAGTTGATCAAGCGCTTCAGTTCAGCGCTGATAGTTCAGGCGTCTCAACGATGCGTTTGAATGTGACAGGGCCGAAGAATTACTCAGTTGCGCGTGAATACCAGATTGAGACCCGTTCGCCTTATCTGCCCGTAACGCAGATTGACCGCGTCCTTATGGAAGAAGACCAAACTTACGCGCCTGACATGGCTCTCTTTGATGGGTTTGTTCCTGGAACAACGAATATGACGGTCAGTTTCTCTGGCATACCAGTTGATCCCAATGCGCTTTATACGTCTCTCGCGCGCTACCCTTATGGGTGCACGGAGCAGACGATTAGCCGAGCAATGCCGCTGATTTATGCTGAACAGCTTATTGAAGAGGGAGCCGGCGATCAGCAGCCAGTAGCGAAGGACCGTGTCCAAGTGGCTGTCTCACGTATTCTGAACCGTCAAAGCGACAATGGCGCCTTTGGCTTGTGGCGCGCTGGAGATGGCTATGCCTCACCCTGGCTTGGGGCCTACACAACTGATTTCCTCTATCGCGCCAAGGAAGCTGGTTATGAAGTGCCGCAAAGCGCTTTGGACCGTGCTTACCAGTCGCTGCGTGCGATTGCCCAGGGCGATGCCTGGCGTGTCTATGGCTATGAGACGGATGTTTATGAGAGCCGCTATCATGACGATACTGAGCGCAAACTGATGCAGCGGTCTGCGCCTTATGCGCTGTACGTGTTGGCGCGAGCAGGCAAAGCAGACGTTTCGCGTCTGCGCTATCTGCATGATCGTGAGCTTGATGAAATGGCCTCTCCTTTGGCCAAAGCGCATTTAGCCGCCGCTTTGTCTTATATGGGAGACCGCTCACGCGCCTTTAGCGCTTTCAATGCAGCCGAGGCAGCGTTGGGTTACGATAATGATGGTGACTATTATCAGACCGAACTTCGCGACCTTTCAGGTGTCTTGGCGCTCACTGCAGAGACCGGATTTAATGATCATGTTGCGCGGCTTGCAGGGAGACTTGGTGAAGATAGCCCTGAACCAGACAGACTGACGACACAGGAAAAAGCTTTCATGCTTCTGGCCGTGGGCGGCCTTGCTCAGGAAGATGGCCTTCGTCTTGATGTTGATGGTTTAGGTCGTAATAGCAGCAATGATCGGCGCTATAGTGTTTCCGCAGAGCAGGTTGAACGCGGCGTCAGCTTCCGCCTGCGTCGTGGGTCTAATCCTGTGTTCAGGACCGTTATGGTCACCGGCTCTCCTGATAAGGCCCCGCGCCCGGCCAGCGAAGGCCTATCGGTGAGTAAGCGTATTCGCACTTTGCAGGGCGACCGCGTTGATCTGGCGAAAATCACACAAGGGGATCAATTGGTTGTGGCCCTGACCTTGTCGCCAAAGGAGCGTAGAAATAATCCGGTTATCCTGGCTGACCTTCTGCCAGCGGGCTTTGAGATTGAAACGGTTCTCAGGCCCGCGGATGGCGATCGTAGCTCTGGTCCGGATGGGGCTTTTGCTTGGGTCGGTTCGATTGATCGGGCAGAAACAGCCGAAGCTCGTGATGATCGCTTCGTGGCCGCAATAGATGTGGTTAGCGACGATCGCACGCTGGCTTATGTCGTTCGGGCTGTAACCCCGGGTACATTCGCAATGCCAGGTGCGACTGCTGAAGACATGTACCGCCCTGGTGTTTTCGCGCGCTCTGCCGCGAGTACGATTACCATTGCGCCTCAAATTACAGGCCCTGGCGGTAGTAAATGATCTGGCTCAAGCGACTTGCGATCCTGATCGCGGTGTCGCTGGCCGCAATCTTTGTGCTGGATAAGGTGTTTCCGCCGCCGATTGAGCGGGGACGTGTCGTCTCTGTCATGGTGACCGATCGCAGTGACAGGCCTCTGCGCGCAATCCCGATTTCAAATGGGACATGGCGGTTTGAGGCGGATCTGGATGAGATTGATCCGGTTTTCGTCGAGGCTCTGCTAGAGGTTGAAGACAAGCGTTTTTGGTCACATGGCGGTGTCGACTGGGTTGGTATGGGCAGAGCGCTATTCAGCTCCGCCAAAGCGGGCCGGGTTGTGTCTGGTGGCTCAACGATCAGCATGCAGACCGCGCGGCTCTTGGAGCCCAGGCCAAACCGGACAGTGACAGCAAAACTGGCTGAGATGTGGCGGGCTCACCAGCTCGAATGGCGGCTCAGTAAGCGGGAGATCTTAGAGCTTTATCTCACGCTCACGCCGTATGGCGGTAACTTAGAGGGGGTGCGAGCGGCAAGCTGGCGCTACTTTGGCCGCGAACCAGACCGCCTTTCCGATGACCAGATCGCGCTTCTGATCGCGCTGCCTCAATCGCCTGAAGTTCGCCGTCCGGACTTGCGGCCCAAAGGCGCTAAGGCTGGTCGTGATAGCATCGTCGCCAAGCTCGAACGGCTTGGTTACTTGCCAGCTGAGCGAGCAGACGAAGCGCGCCAGGCGGTGATTCCGCAAGCGCGCAACGCTTTTCCCGCGCGAGCCTGGCATGCAACTGGCCGTGCTGCGCAGGGGATAAGCGGTGATGTCAGGTCGACGCTCGATGCAAGCTTGCAAGCTGAGCTTGAGCAAATAGCCAAGCGCTCAGTTGCTGATCTTGAGCCCGAAACTCAGGTTTCAATCCTCGTTATCGACATTCCAACCCGCGCTGTGCGCGCAATGGTTGGATCAGCAGAGCGGGCGCGCCCTGGCGGCTGGCTTGACCTCACCGCCCAGGCCCGTTCACCTGGATCGACGCTGAAACCCTTTATCTATGCCTTGGCCTTTGATGATGGTAGCGCTGCGCCATCGACACGGATTGCTGACCTTCCGAAGCGGTTTGCGGCCTATCAGCCAGAGAATTTTGATCGCCTGTTTCGCGGCGATGTTCGGATTTCTGAAGCGTTGCAGCACTCGCTGAACATTCCAGCTGTGCTAACACTCGACAAGATTGGCCCGCAGCGGTTTGCGGCAGCCCTCACGCTCGCCGGAGCGCATCCACGTATATCAGGTGCTGCGCGTAAAGAGCCAGGTCTCGCACTTGCGCTTGGCGGTGCTGGCCTTACCGCGCAAGAGCTTGGTATGCTATATGCTGCATTGGGGGATGGCGGGGTTGCGCGTCCGCTCATCTGGGTTGAAGACGGGTTAAAGGACGCACCGGATGGCTATCATTTGATGAGCGCCGATAGTGCCGAAAAGATCCTCAAAATCTTGCGCGAAACCCCAACACCTGTAGGCCGGATGCCCGGGCGTTTAACTGCTGGTGCCCCGCAAGTCGCCTTTAAGACAGGAACGTCCTACGGCTACCGTGATGCTTGGGCTGCTGGGGTTGCCGGTGACTATGCTATCGTCATCTGGGTTGGCCGCGCTGATGGGGCGCCAAGACCTGGGCAAACGGGCCGCAAAGCAGCGCTTCCTCTTTTGTTTGAGGTTGCTGACCGTGCCGCCCACCACCTCGGCGAGAGCGGCTCAGCTCATACGCGTTTAATGACTGAGAAACAGCTTGAGGCGCGGGGAGCTCTGACCCGTTTCGAGGATGAAGGACAACCCCCGGAAATCCTGTTCCCACCGAAGGGGGCAGAGCTCTGGTCAGGCGCAGTGGACGGCAGACCCGCAAGACCTTTCGTCTTTGCCGGACGCGGTCAAGGAACCCTGGATTGGTATGTGGATGGCCAGCCGATCGGCGTCGATGATGGCGGGTTACCAGTCTGGCAACCAAAGACCGCCGGATTTTACAGAATATCTGCGGTTGATGAGGTCGGTCGAACAAGCGCCGTTCGCATACGTGTCTTGAACTAGAATCGGCGCTTTGTGCCGCACGGGTAGGGGTAGACACCTTTACCAAAAAAAGTGACACTAGCGTCATGATTAAGACCCATTATGACGTTCTCATCGTTGGAGCAGGCCTTTCGGGCATTGGCGCTGCGGTCCATTTGTACAAACGCTGCCCAGGGAAATCCTACCAGATCCTGGAAATGCGGAACGCGAGCGGCGGCACTTGGGATCTGTTTCGCTACCCGGGTATTCGCAGCGACAGTGACATGCACACCTTGGGCTATAATTTCAAACCCTGGAAAGCCAAGAAAGCGATTGCGGACGGTCCCGCCATCCTCGAATATGTCCGTGAAACAGCGACCGAGTACGGCGTCGATGCGAATATCCGCTATGGTCACAAGGTTCTCAACTCAAGTTGGGATAGTGCGACAGCACGTTGGAATATCGAGGTTGAAGCCGATGGCAAAACGCAAAACCTGACCTGCAATTGGCTGCACATGTGCAGCGGCTATTACAATTACGAAGAAGGCTATACGCCTGATTTCGAGGGCCGATCTGACTTTAAGGGCGATGTTCTACATCCGCAAAAATGGCCAGAGGACTTAGAATATTCGGGCAAAAAGATTGTGATCATTGGCTCAGGCGCGACGGCCATGACTTTAGTCCCTGCTATGACGGATAAGGCTGAGCATGTCACGATGCTACAGCGCTCACCGACTTATGTTGTCTCGCGTCCAGCAGAGGATAAGGCTGCTAATGCTATGCGGAAGATCATGCCGGGGAAAATAGCCTATGGCCTGACCCGTTGGCGGAACGTCCTGATGCAACTTTTCGTCTATAATCAAACGCGTATCCGGCCTGTTAAGGTCAAGGAAAAACTAATCGGTCTGGTCAAGAAAGAGCTTGGGCCGGATTTTGATGTCGATAAGCACTTTACCCCAACTTATAATCCCTGGGATCAGCGGCTTTGCCTTGTTCCCGATAGTGATCTCTTTGTCGCTCTGAAAGAGAAGAAAGCCTCGGTTGTGACTGATCATATTGATCGCTTCACGAAGGATGGCATCCTGCTCAAATCTGGTGAAACACTTGAGGCAGACATTATTGTTACGGCAACAGGACTTGATATGAAATTCCTGGGTGGGATGGGCGTCACGGTTGATGGACGCAAGCTTAAGCCGAACGATCTGTTGAACTATCGCGGCGCTATGGTTTCAGATATTCCAAACATGACGAACGTGTTTGGCTACACGAATGCCAGCTGGACGCTCCGCGCGGATCTAACAAGCGAATATATGTGCCGCGCGATTAACCACATGGAGCGCGAAAACTATGTTGAGGCACGCCCTGTAGCGGAAGGCGTTGAAGCTGATTCTGATTTTCTCGACTTCTCATCTGGATATGTGCAGCGGGCGATGGAGAGGTTTCCGAAGCGCGGGAAGAAAGCGCCGTGGCTGATTACACAGAACTATGCACGTGATGTTTTCCTGATGCGGCATGGCAAATTAGAAGACGGGGCGCTGATCTTTCGCCGTGCGCATGAAACGATTTCAGAAGTGTCCGGTTTGGTCCCAGTTGCCGCCGAATAAAGCAGATTACACATTGCGCGCATTTCAATCTTGAACCTAAACGCGCCTCGGCGTATGTGAGGCGTCTTAAGTGCAGCCTTAGCTCAGTTGGTTAGAGCGCCGGTTTGTGGAGCCGGAGGCCCTTGGTTCGAACCCAAGAGGCTGTACCATTTATCCAAAACGCAATATTGACGATGCTACTGACGCCATTAGGCGCTGCACTTCATGCTTCAATTTTTAGAAAAAGTGGCTCCGCGAGTAGGACTCGAACCTACGAC
>CAZGVG010000059.1:0-15730 GCA_964528975.1 uncultured Hyphomonas sp. | reverse complement strand
CACCTTTAGCGCAAAAAAATGGCGGGACTGTTGTTCCGCCGAGGCATTGGGTGATGGTGGGGGTCTCCAAAAGAAGACATTAACTCTTTCGCCTAAAATGGTTAACGAGTGTTAAACGGGATCGTAAAGATTTCATCGATCGCAGAAATTTCTGGTGAAAGTCTTGTTTTGTGGTGAGTTACTGGAGGCCCCGGCCGGAATCGAACCGGCGTACACGGATTTGCAATCCGCTGCGTCACCACTCCGCCACAGGGCCTCGGAGTAAGTTGGCGTCCTTAGCAGTGACACATCGAGCTTGCAATCCGGTAAAGTGAGATATGCGAATTGACCATATTGCAGCACCTTGCAGCTGTGCTATGGCGCGCAGATCAAAGTGTTATGAAAGGGTCCCGGTATGGACTTCGCAAAGCTGCGCCGCATCATGGTCGATTCTCAGGTTCGCGTGAATGATGTTACTTTGCCAGAGATCGTGTCGGCTTTCATGACGATTCCTCGCGAACTGTTCGTTCCAAAAGCGATGCAGTCCAGCGCCTATGCCGAATATGAGATTGAAACCAGTGAAGGCCGCGCCCTATGGACGCCGCGTGACCTTGGTAAAATGATCAGAGCGCTCGAGCCGCAAACCGAAGAGGTGAGCCTCGTTATTGGCGCAGGAGCAGGGTATAGCGCCGCTCTGCTTGGCCATATCATGGACGCTATGATTGCGATTGAGGATGATGAAGCGCTCGTTGATGCTATGGCAGACCGCTTTGCAAAGATCGGCATGGATGAGGCGGTTGCTGTGCAGGTGGACCTTTCTAAAGGCCTGCCCGATCAAGGTCCGTTCGACGTCATTCTGATTGATGGCATGGTTGAAGACGTCCCTCAGGTCTGGCTGGAGCAGTTATCAGAGGGCGGACGGCTCGGCGTCGTGGTTGCCAATGGTCGAGGCCTCGGTGTGGCTCGTGTCTATAAGCGGGCGGGGGACAGCTTTGGATTCCGTGAGGCGTTTGAATGCTGCCCACCAGTGCTGCCTGGTTTTGAAAAGAAAGCCAGCTTCGTTTTCTAAGCGTTTTGGGCGCCATTGTCCGTTAGCGTTAGAGCTGGGCGGCCAAGCGTGCCTTTATCCGGATCAGGTAAAAGCTGTGTTGGGCGCACGGGTTGGCCTGTTGCCTCGGCAATCAGCTCAGCGCTGCGTGTTTCCACTGCTTCGGTTAGTCTCGCCATAGCCTCTTCTTTTGGAAGGCCTGCTGGAATTGGTTCCAGAAACTCAATCACGGCTACGCCGGGCGTTTTGTGAATGTCTTCCTGCTCCCAAAAACAATTGAGATTGGTCGCGACCGGAACAATCGGAACATCCATAGCTTGCTGCATGTGCCAGACGCCCGGCTTATAGCGGAAATGATAGCCTGCTGGTGCAAGGTGGCCCTCAGGATAGATCAGAACGCGCCGGCCTTCCTTAGAGGCACGCTTCATCCCTTCGGCGAGGCTTGCGGCTTTGCGCGTGCCGCCGCCGCATGTGTCAATGACAATCGCCCCAAGCTTTCGCAGGATGCCGCCAACTAGCGGAAACTTCTCCAGATGGTCTCCTGTTACAAAGGCCAGGTTTTTCACTTCAGGGTAGACCATGAAGCCATCGCCCCAACTCGCATGCTTGGCGGCCACTATAAACGGGCCGTCAGGCAGGTTCTCCCGCCCACGCACGTCCTTGCGAATGCCGCAAATCAGACGCAGCGCCAGATTCAGTGCACGGGTATAGCTGCGAATGATCACTGTGACTGGCCCACGCCCGGGCAATGCCAGGAAGGGTAGGGACACGATTACGTAAATCGCCGACAGAATATAATAGACACCAGTGAATAGCAGACCTCTAAACATATCGGCCTCCTCTCTATTTTTGCAGAATGATCGCCATAATGGCGCGGGTGAAAGGGTTTATGTGTTGGCTGAACGGACCGGGCAAGCGGCTATAAATCTTGTTCAGGCCTGCTTGCATGACAACGCCAAGCGACATTGCAGCCGAGAGGGCTGGGTCGCCTTCTGGAATATCTCCGTTGGCCATCAGGGCACCAATGAGCTTTTCAAGCACCGTCACCGGGTCGTCATCGCGCTTTGTGTCATGAGGCAAGAAGCGGTTGAGCGAGACCAGATGGAAGCTGAACATCAGCCAGTCCTCATCCGCGAGTTGGCAATAGGCAGTGACCGCCCGATTGACCTTCTCTTCAATGCTGCCGTCTTCCATGAAGGCGGCCATCATCATCTCGCCGAGACGATTGTGGGTCTCCATGAACAGCGCCAGGGCAAGTTCGTCCTTGCCCTTATAATGACGGTATAGCGCGCCCTCAGAGACACCCGCCTCGTCTGCAATCTCTCGTGTCGTTGCGGCGTCGACTCCTTCGCTAACGAATAGCTTTAGCGCAGCCCGCTCAATCTTTGGGCGAGCATTTCTGGCGCGAGGGCGTTTTGCGGCAGTATCTTGCATGGGATGTCTCCAGTTAGTGAGCGCTTGATAACATATCCTGAGGGGGCTCACAAGTGATTAACTGATCACAAATTTGAATTGACCCATAATCCTAAGCGGGCACAGTGTCTGAAAAGGTATTATAGGGAGATAAAAATGGCCGACGGACACGCCCCGGTACAAGCCAAGTTCAAGGAAATGCTGGAAGGCACAAAAGAAGATTGGGACATTATTGCCGATCACGCGAAGGGCTTTAACAAGGGGCTTGCTAAGCGCGTCCTCGATCATTTGAGATTGCTTGACGGCGACTATGGTGGCTTTCCTGTCGATCGCCTGACCCACTCCTTACAGACTGCGACCCGCGCGCACCGCGATGGCCGAGACGAGGAATATGTCGTCTGCGCGCTCCTGCACGATATCGGCGATACGCTTGGCAGCTACAATCATCCGGATGTTGCTGCTGCGATCCTGAAACCTTTTGTGTCAGAGCAAAACCACTGGATGGTTGCGAATCACGGTGTGTTTCAAGGCTATTACTTTTTTGAGCATCTCGGCCTCGACAAGAATATGCGCGATGGGTTCAAGGATCATCCGCATTACGAATACACGGCGCAGTTCTGCCACCTCTATGATCAAGCCGCCTTCGATCCAGAGTATGAAAGCGAAGCGCTGGATTTCTTCGAGCCAATGGTGGAGCGCCTGTTCGCAAACCCTAAGAACTCAATGTATCTTAAAGCGATCAAGCCGGATTAGGCGCTTATGCTCCTGAGGCTTCTAATCACAACCATTCTATTGCTAGCTGCCGGATCGCCTGTATTCGCTGAAACCTTTCGGCTGCCCGGGATGTGGGGCGAGTTTGAAACCCTCATTGAAGCGGACTTGATTGCCGAACGAGGCGGCGCTCACTTGCGTCTTGAGCCCGAAAACGGTGCTGCAACGGATCAGGATCTGGTGGCGGCGGGCGCCATTCTCACCAAACGCTTCGGGTCTCTGACGCGCTACGCCATCAGGGATGGCGGGATAGATTTATCGCTTATCGGTCGGCACGCGTCGGAAGCCTTAGCACTTCAGGCAACACGTATCGGCAAGCTCGGCTTTCACTCTGAAGTAGTTGGTGATCTTGAGGTTATCCGAGAGACGCAAACACCAGGGCCTGGAACGCTCTATATTCGCAATGAAGCGTGTCAGGAGGTTTTGGTCGCTGTGGCCCCTGTCCTGAGCAATATCCACTTGAAACGTGCGGAGGTTTTTATTGAAGAGTATTCAGGGCTTCCTGCCTTGAGTGTTAAGCTTAACCCGGAGGGGGCGGAAATTTTTGCAGCTCTTACGTCTGATTCAATTGGCAAGAAGATCGCTCTCCTTGTCGATGGAGAGTGCTTGATTGCCCCAATGATTCAGTCACCAATAAAAGGGGGGGTGATGTCTATTTCGGGTCATCACTCAACTGCGGAAACTGAAGAGTTGAGCAAACTCCTTATGTCTGGTGAACTTCCTGTGCCGCTCTTGGTTGTCAGTATGACCGCCCGCGAGTAGGGCCGAGGGATATTGAGTATGTCAGGACATGATTTCCAAATCTGCGGGTTGAAATCAAATCCTTCCAATATGATCTGGATCGCCAAGGAAAACACTCCGCCAATTGCTAAAGCGGAGGGGCGCCGATATACGGGCGCAATCTATTTATTGAAGGGTATCGTCTGATGCGGAAAATAATTCCATTGGCGCTTGCAGCGCTCGCTATGACACCGGCCGCATTGGCGCAGGAAGCCCCGGCGGGCGGCGGGATCATGCAAAGCCTGATCATGTTTGTCCCGCTGATCTTGATCTTCTACTTCCTTCTGATTCGCCCGCAGCAGCAGCGACAGAAGAAGCACCAAGCTATGCTCGCAGATATGAAAAAGGGCGACACGGTCGTCACCGCAGGTGGCTTGATCGGGAAAATTATCAAAGTTGCAGAGACAGAAGTCACTGTTGAATTGGCTGATGGTATGCGCGTGCGCGCCATTAAAGCGATGATTGCTGACGTCCGGGACAAGAATGCCCCGGTTGCTGCAAACGACTAAGACAAGGGCGAACTCGCCATGCTGAATTTTCCGCTTTGGAAGGTTGGATTGATTGCTGCGGCGCTGCTTTGGGGCGCGATTCTGGCAGTCCCAAACCTGCTCTCGGATGGATTTCTTGGGATTGAGCCAAGAGAGCCCTCGGACCTGACCAATCAGGCCGCTGTCGCTGCCTATGAGCAACAGCTTTCCGAAGCCGAAGACTCCTGGTGGTTCCTGCCGGGCAGTAAGCTGAACCTCGGGCTCGACCTTCAGGGCGGGGTCTACCTGCTCATGGAAATTCAGCCAGAAGAGATTGCCACCAACCGCTTGAACCTGTTTCAGGGCGATGTTCGTAATGCCTGGGCGCAGCGCGGCGACCGCGACACCATTCTGCGTGATCGTGAAGTCAACATCGCAAATGGCCGGATGACCTACAGACTACGGGATGCAGATCGTCAGATGAATGACGCAATCTCGCGCCTGCGCCGGGTCAATCCAACAATTGGCACAACGCAGACTGAACTCTTTAACATCTCCGAAGGCGCAAATGGAACGGTTGTGATTTCTGTGCCAAATAGCGCGCTTGCTGCGCTCGCCAAAGACGCCCAAGGCAAGATGATGACGATCATTCGTCGCCGGGTTGACCCAGATGGTGTCGCCGAGATTGCTATTACCCCGCAAGGCGACACGCGCATCATTCTGGAAGCGCCAGGTGAGGCGGACCCGAAGCGTATCAAGGAAATCCTCGGCAAAGCAGGGCGCTTGACCTTCAACATGGCGAACTTGGACCAGTCAGCGATCCGCGCGGCGGTTTCCACAGGAAATCCACAACCCGGTTTCGAACTGATTGATTCCATGGAAGGCGGTTCGATCCTGATCAATACAATCCCGGAACTCACGGGCGCCGACATCAATAGCGCTAATCGCTGTTTTGATGAGGCAAACCGTCCGGCCGTTTGCTTTGGTATGAACAGCTCAGCGGCGACCAAGTTCTTTAATCTGACGCGGGCGAATAGCGGTCGTTTCTTCTCGATTGTTCTGGATGGCGTCTCCATGTCAGCGCCGCGGATCAATCAGCCGATCTCTGGTGGTAACGTGATCATCGAAGGTACGTTTACGATTGAAGAGGCGGACGATCTTTCGGCCATAATTGAGGCCGGGGAATTGCCCGCAAAGCTTAACTTCCTCGACGAACGCACAGTCGGCCCAACGCTCGGCGCGGAGTCTATTGCGGCCGGCTCACGGGCAAGCATGATCGGGATCATACTGGTTGGCGTCTTTATGGTGCTTGCTTACGGCTTGATTGGCGGCTTCGCTGTGGGATCGCTGATTGCCAACATTGTTTTGATCATTGGTGCGCTATCAGGTTTTGGCGCGACGCTAACGCTGCCAGGAATTGCCGGGATCATTCTGACGATTGGTATGGCCGTGGATGCAAACGTCATCGTGTTTGAGCGAATACGTGAAGAACAGTCGAATGGCCGCTCCCCAGCGACTGCGATCCAAGCCGGGTATGAGCGGGCTTTCTCGGCTATTCTCGATGCTAACATCACGACCTTTATTGCCGCTTCGATCTTGTATCTGGTCGGGTCCGGCCCCGTTAAAGGCTTTGCTGTGACGCTTGCCATCGGGATTATCACATCGGTCTTTACCGCTTTCGTCGTGACCCGCTGGTTCACTGTTATGTATCTTCGCACGTTCCGCCCTAAGCGGCTGGCCATGTAAGGAAGGAATAAAGACATGCTTCTTCGTGTATGGCCTGCAAATACCAAAGTCAGCTTCATGAGCCTTCGCTATATTGCAATGGTTCTGTCTGCGGCCCTTCTGATCGGATCAGCTGCGATCCTCGGTCTGAAAGGTCTTAATCTCGGGATTGATTTCGCCGGCGGCGCCGTGATTGAGGTTGAACAACCTGATGACGTGACGGCAGACGATATTCGCGCGGCTGTCTCGCCGCTCATTGTAGGCGATGTGCAGGTGAACTCTGCGCGCGGCACCGGTGCAAACGCGCCGCAAATTGCCGTTGTCCGGTTCAAGCCCCAGCCAGCCCAAGAAGGTGAAACTCCGGATGAAGCCCAGAACCGGGCAGGGGATGAAGTTGGCATTGCGCTCAAGGCCTTGATTGATGGCGACCGTAGCGAAGAAGATTCGCGCTATAGGCTCCGCTCTGAGGCCTCTGTTGGCCCGAAAGTGTCTGGCGAGTTGTTCCGCTCTGGAATCATGGCGCTGACTGTCGCGCTACTCTTGATGATGGTCTACATCTCATTCCGCTTCCAATGGCAGTATGCGCTTGGCGCGGTCGCAGCCCTCTTCCACGATGTCATCCTGACCATGGGGATGTTCTCGCTAACCGGATTTGAGTTTAACCTCGCAACCATTGCGGCGCTTCTGACGATTGTTGGCTACTCAATGAACGATACCGTGATTGTGTTTGACCGCGTTCGTGAAGAGGCTCGTAAATATAAGAAGCTGGAGCTGAACAAGGTTGTCGATCTGGCCATTAATGCCACAATGTCGAGAACGCTTCTGACCTCTGGAACAACCTTGCTCGCGCTGCTCTCAATCTTCCTGTTCGGTGGACCCGTTCTGCGCGGCATGAGTTTCGCGCTGATCTTCGGTGTGATTGTCGGGACTTACTCTTCGATCTTTGTCGCGTCAGCCGTTGTCCTGCTGCTCGGCATTGATCGCGGCGACAAACCGAAACGCGAAGTTGAGGGCTTTCAAGGGGTTGGTTAGCGCTTAAGTGCGCGCCGTGACCTGTCCCTTAAGGGCCTCACAAACCGCCTTGGTGGTTTCAGCAGACGTCGTGTCAGCTTCAAACGCTGCGGCTCTGCAAGCCTGAATATGTAGCTCTACGAGCGCTGCATCGGAGTGCGGGTCGAAGCCTTCTGCGATGAGCAGCTTCTGAAGTGACTCTGTCAGATCGGTCAGAGCACCACCGCCATAGGCACCAGAAGCTCCGTAAAGATTATGCAGGGCGCTGCGGAAAACGCGCTCAGCATCATTGTCTTGGGCATTATTGAAAAAGTCCTGCCAACTCATTTGAAGCAAATCGAGATCGCGCTTCATCCAGATATCGAGACCGACTTTCGTGGTGTCTTTCGCCTCGTTAACCGC
This sequence comes from uncultured Hyphomonas sp., assembly GCA_964528975.1. Classification (GTDB taxonomy): domain Bacteria; phylum Pseudomonadota; class Alphaproteobacteria; order Caulobacterales; family Hyphomonadaceae; genus Henriciella. The sequence goes on along the minus strand of CAZGVG010000059.1, from coordinate 8,134 downwards.
ATCACGTTTCGGAGCTTTACGCACTCCAACAACACGTGAGATGTCAACCTGTGTGACTTCTTCGGTGACTTTGCTCGACGGCTTCAGAATTTTTAAGAGTGACTTTACCATGAAGAGCTGGGTAGCATAACAGCCTTAACAAAGACCTGATTTCAGTTTGCGAACTGTCTGTTCTTAAAAGGCAAATTGTTCACGCAATATGCGTTCGTCCAGGGCGTGACCCGGATCAAACAGCATTGTCAGGTGTTGTGTGCGGTCCTCATGGATTGAAACCCGCGAGATATTGCGCACTTCCTGATTGTCAGCCGCCGCTGCAACGGGCCGACGGATCGGATCAACCACTTCAATATCGACATGCGCGTCATGGCGCAGGAGAGCGCCGCGCCAGCGTCTTGGCCGAAATGCGCTCACCGGGGTCAATGCGAGCAGGTTTGCTCCAATCGGCAGGATCGGACCATGCGCCGACAGGTTATAAGCTGTTGACCCTGCAGGTGTTGCGACCATGATCCCGTCGCAGGACAGCTCCGGCATCCGTTCCTTGCCGTCAACAATTATACGGACTTTCGCGGTTTGTGCAGTCTGGCGCAGGATCGAAATCTCATTAATGGCCAGACGCTGATGGTGTTGATCGTGGGTGTCCGTCACATTCATCAAAAGCGGCTTCACGGTTGCGCGCTCAGCTCTGTCGATGCGCGCCAGCAAGTCTTCTTCGTGGTATTCATTCATTAGAAAACCAACCGTCCCACGGTTCATGCCGTAAACTGGTTTGTGGTCGCTAAAGCGCCTGCGCATGGCGTCGAGCATGGCGCCATCCCCGCCCAAGGCAACGATCACATCGGCTTTGTCTTCCTCATAGCTCCCATACTTTTGCGTAAGACGGCGAAGCGCCTCTTGGGCTTCGGGGCGTTTGGAGGCGCTAAAGGCAATACGGGCAGTCATGCTTCAGTATGTCGGGCGCATCGGGCGCGGGGTCAAGCATTGGACGTGATTGCGCCTAGGCGCTGTTGCGGTTACACTTGGTGAAACAGATAATCGGGAGCGTATAGATGGCAGACGGCATGCAAATCACCAGCCTTAAAGGACAGGTAAGTGACGAGGAGTGGAAGGTCCGCGTTGATCTTGCTGCTATGTATCGTCTGACGGCGCTCTATGGTTGGACCGATATGATTTTCACCCATATTTCGCATCGTGTGCCCGGCCCGGATCATCATTTCCTGATCAACCCCTACGGCATGTTTTTTGAGGAGATTACCGCCTCATCTCTGGTTAAAGTCGATCTTGAGGGAAATATCGTTCAGGAAACACCTTACTTCATTAATCCAGCGGGTTTCACTATTCACTCTGCGATCCATGCTGCGCGCGATGATGCCAGCGTTGTGATGCACGTGCACACCGATGACGGCGTTGCTGTATCAGCGCAGAAAGAGGGCCTGCTGCCACTCAGCCAGACCGGGATGATCGTTAGCCACGACTTGTCTTACCATGATTATGAGGGCATCGCGCTTGATCACGGTGAGCGTGAGCGTCTGGTCGCTGACATTGGAAGCACGAACAATATGATCCTGCGTAATCACGGGACGTTGACCGTCGGTGGAACCGCAGCGGAGTGCTTCCTGCGGATGTTTTTCCTGGAGAGGGCTTGCACGATGCAGATCAAGGCCCTGTCTTGCGGGCGTGAAAATGTGCTTATTGCACCTGAAGCCGCGCAACAAACTGTCAAAGAGCAATCCAATCCAGAAGGCACGAAAACGCTTGCCAATATGCTGGCCTGGCCGGGTCTCTTGCGCCGCTTGGACCGGGAAAGCCCGGGCTATGCCGCCTAAAGGATTTCTCTATATCGGCGCTTTAGCTTAGGTTTTCGCAGTCCTGCGTCCATTCATACCGTTTATGAACTGGCCCTCATGACCTATCTGTTGCCCAGATACAGTTTGGATTGAATGTCATGAAGCATTTGAAGGCTTTCGAAAACGCGCTTGAGGCCATCCATGATGAGGGTCGCTACCGCGTCTTTGTCGACCTGCACCGTAAGCGCGGCGAGTTCCCACGCGCGACGGCTCGGTTTGAGCATGGTGAGCGCGACATAATCGTCTGGTGCTCCAATGACTATCTCGGCATGGGCCAGGATAATGACGTACTAGATGCGATGCACGAAGCGATAGATAGTTTCGGAGCGGGCTCTGGCGGTACTCGTAACATTTCAGGCACGACGCGCTATCATGTTGAACTTGAGAAAGAGCTGGCCAGCCTGCACGGCAAGTCTGGCGCTTTGCTGTTCACCTCTGGCTATGTCTCGAACGATGCAACGCTCTCAACGCTCGGTAAAATTCTGCCGGATCTGATTATTTATTCTGATGCTCTGAACCATGCCTCCATGATTGAGGGCATCCGCCGCTCCAAAGCTGATTACCGCGTTTTCAAGCATAATGATGTTGAGCACCTGCGCGCCCTGCTAGAGAATGACGATCCAGAGCGTCCAAAAGTCATTGCGTTCGAAAGCGTCTATTCGATGGACGGCGATGTTGGTCCGATTGAGGCCATTTGCGATCTTGCAGATGAGTTTGACGCCATAACCTATCTTGATGAGGTCCACGCCGTCGGTATGTATGGCGATGAAGGTGCCGGCGTTGCCCAGCGGGATGAAGTGATGCACCGCGTCGATATTCTCGAAGGGACCCTCGGCAAGGCTTACGGCGTTATGGGCGGCTATATTGCTGCGCACGAAACCATGATCGACGCTATTCGTTCAACGGCCTCCGGCTTTATCTTCACAACGTCGACCTGTCCGGTAATGGCCGCAGGCGCGCTCGCAAGTATCCGCAAGCTGCGCACCGATGAAGGCCGCAAGCTGCGACGTTCGCATCAGGCGAAGGCAGCTTTGCTCAAGCAGAAGTTCAAGGATGCGGGCCTGCCAATCATTGAAAGCGAAACACATATTGTCCCGCTTCTGGTTGGCGATCCTGAAAAGTGTAAAGCTCTGTCGGACACGCTGCTGTTCGATTTCGGAATCTACGTTCAGCCGATCAATTACCCAACGGTACCAAAAGGGACTGAGCGCCTTCGGTTTACACCAGGCCCTGTTCATACTGAAGAGATGATGGATGATTTGCTAGCCGCTATTCTGGCCGTCTGGAAGCAATTGGGCCTCGATCAGGAAGCAGCTTAACCTTAAGTAAAGGTGCGGTATTAATGAGAGCGCCTATGTATATCATTGGCGCTCTCGTTGATTCAAATTTAAGTCGCGCGCTTGCGTCCGAGACCAATCTCTTTTGCAAAAGCTGAGCGCTTTTTGGCATAGTTTGGAGCCACCATTGGATAGTCGCTTGGAAGCCCCCAACGTGCGCGGTACTCATCAGGTGTCAGATCATAACGCGAGCGTAGGTAGCGTTTCAACATTTTCAACTTTCGTCCATCTTCCAAGCAGATAATGTGATCTGGAGTGATGGACTTCGAGATTGGGACGGCGGGATCGGGGCGAGGTGGCTCTGCTGGTTTGTCTGCAGAAAGCTCCTGAACTGTTTCAAAAACAGTTTTCAATAAGTCAGGTAATCCAGTCGATGGAACCGGATTGTTTGCTACAAAAGATGATACAATATCAGATGTCATCTCCAGCAAATCGGCTTTGGAGTGTGTGGTCATTTTGTCGGCCTGTATATTTATTATCCCCAAAATTATTCTGGGGTTGAGGCCCTTTAAGCATTGTTTCGTCTATAAGCACAAGTTTGGTTGCAATAATTGCGTGATCTTCATCTGCAGATTGTGCATGCTTCATGCGTGCAAATCGCCGCTTGCGGCAGGGCATTTGACACCGTAAATGGACTGCAGCTGCAAGGAATCAAATCATGCCCGACACAAGTATGCCGAACCGCTTCGATACGACCACCTTCTTCTCACAATCGGTCAAAGATGGTGACGCAGAAGTATTTGCAGCAATTGCAAAAGAACAGACAAGACAGCAGTATCAAATTGAGCTGATTGCCTCAGAGAACATTGCTTCACAGGCCGTTTTGGATGCTCAGGGCACAGTCCTAACCAATAAATACGCCGAAGGCTATCCGGGCCGCCGCTATTATGGCGGGTGTGAGAATGTTGATATTGTTGAGGATTTGGCACGTGACCGGGCAAAGCAGTTGTTTGAGTGCGAGTTTGCCAATGTTCAACCAAATTCCGGTTCACAGGCTAATCAGGCGGTGTTTCAGGCGTTAATCAAACCTGGCGATACGATCCTGGGCATGAGTCTTGATGCAGGCGGCCACCTCACACATGGCGCGCGTCCAAACCAGTCGGGAAAATGGTTTAATGCGATCCAGTATGGCGTTCGTGAGGACGACCATTTGATTGATTTTGATCAGGTCGAAGCGCTCGCGAAAGAGCATAAGCCGCAACTGATCATTGCGGGCGGATCTGCCTATCCACGTCAAATCGATTTTTCCAAATTCCGCGCCATTGCCGATGAGGTTGGGGCGTACTTCCTCGTTGATATGGCCCATTTCTCAGGTCTTGTGGCCGGTAAGGCGCATCCAAACCCGCTGGATCACTGCCACGTCGCAACGACAACGACACATAAGACCCTTCGCGGACCGCGCGGCGGCATGGTGCTGACCAATGACGCAGACATCGCCAAGAAAGTGAACTCGGCGGTCTTCCCAGGCATCCAAGGCGGGCCTCTCATGCATGTGATCGCCGGGAAAGCTGTTGCCTTTGGTGAGGCGCTCAGCGCTGAGTATCGCCAATACGTTACTGACGTCGTCGAGAATGCGCAGGCCATGGCGCAAGCCGCAAAGGATAGTGGTCTCGACATCGTGTCCGGCGGCACCGACACGCATCTCGCTCTGATCGATCTACGCCCGAAAGGCGTAACAGGCCGCGACGCTGAGCATGCTTTGGAGCGCGCCTATATCACATGTAACAAGAATGGCGTGCCGTTTGATCCGGCCAAGCCAGCCATCACAAGCGGTATTCGCGTTGGTTCACCAGCTGGCACGACACGCGGCTTCGGGGTTAAAGAATTTACCCAGATTGGTCTATGGATCGGCGAGATCGTCGATGCGGTCGCCAAAGGTGATAGCACTTCAACCGAGGACAGAATCCGAGAAGAAGTGATTGCCATGACTTCGAAATTCCCAGTTTATAACGGACTTGGAGCCTGACGTTTGCGCTGTCCATTTTGCGGATCTGAAAACACGGCCGTTAAGGATAGCCGCCCGGCGGAGGACAACACAGCTGTTCGCCGCCGGCGAGGCTGTGATAATTGCGGCGCCCGATACACAACATTTGAGCGTGTTCAGCTTCGTGAGATCACCGTTGTAAAACGCGATGGAAAGCGGACCCCCTTTGCGCGGGAGAAGCTTGTGCGCGCTGTTTCCATTGCGCTGCGCAAACGCCCGGTCTCACCCGAGCAGATCGAGCAACTCGTCTCAGGCATTAATCGTAAGCTAGAAAGCAGCGGTGAAACTGAAGTTTCTTCCTCTGACATCGGCGAACTGGTTATGGAAAGCCTGCGCTCCGTCGATCCGGTTGGTTATGTTCGTTATGCTAGCGTTTACAAGGATTTCGGTGATCCAAAAGACTTCGCCGCCTTTATTGAAGATTCCGAACTTGATGAGGAGTAGCGGTTCATGACGCGCCCCTCCGTCACCTTGAAAATTGCCACCAGCATGGATGGACGCATTGCGCTATCTAATGGCGTTAGCCAGTGGATCACAGGCAGTGAGAGCCGCGCCAGGGTTCATCAGATGCGCGCCGCACATGACGCGGTTCTGGTGGGCATTGGAACCGTCCTTGCAGACGATCCAATGCTAACGGCCCGTACAGTGCCACTGCCGCAGCAGCAACCTGTGCGCATTGTGGCTGATAGCAAGTTACGGACCCCGTCACATGGCCGTCTGGTCAATTCATCAGGACTTGGCCGCGTCGTTCTGGCGACCGCCGAAAGCACTCGTGGGTATACTCAGGCAGACATTGATAAAGGCCCAGAGCTTTGGTCTGTTGCTGGTCCCGATGGCCGCGTTTCACCCTCGCGTCTGTTGGATCGCTGCGCGGTGGAGGGCCTGAACAAGATATTTCTTGAGGGCGGCGGACAGCTGGCGGCGAGCTTTATCAAGGATGGGCTTGTCGATACGATCCAATGGTTTCGCGCCCCAATCCTGATCGGCGGGGACGGCCTGCCTGCTGTCGCAGCTTTAGGGCTCGAGGCGATGACAGATGCACCACGCTGGCAGTCAATTGACCTTGAGCGGATCGGCTCGGATTGCCTTGAAACTTATATTCGCCAAGCCTGAGCCCAATTTGTTGCCAAATATTCAAACTTAATTTGGCATCCTTCTCGTGCAGATTATCTGCTCGGGAGGAAAATCATGAAAAAATTATTGGCCGAATTTATCGGCACACTCACGCTCGTGCTTATGGGGTGCGGGGCCGCCGTACTTGCTGGCGCGGGGACCGCTGGCCTTGAAGCCGTTGGCCAGCTTGGCGTGTCTTTCGCTTTTGGTCTGGCAATTATTGCGATGGCTTATGGCATCGGTCCAATATCCGGGTGTCACGTGAACCCTGCGGTCTCATTTGGTGCTTTTGTCGCTGGCCGAATGAGTGCGGGCGAAATGGTCCAGTATTGGATCGCGCAGGTGTTTGGCGCACTCTTCGGCGCCGCTATTTTGTATCTGATCGCATCGGGCAAGGCCGACTACTCGCTCGCTGAGAACGGTCTCGGCGCAAATGGGTGGGGCGCTGGCTATTTGGGCGAATATTCACTGATGGCTGCACTCGTCTTTGAGATTGTTGCAACCTTCCTGTTTGTTGTAGTGATCTTAGGATCAACCCAAGCCAGCGCACCAGCGGCGATGGCGGGTCTTGCGATTGGTTTTACGCTTGTGCTGATCCACATTGTTGGAATCCAGGTGACGGGTGTATCCGTCAATCCAGCTCGTAGCATTGGGCCAGCTCTTTTCGTTGCTGGGTCAGCTATTAGTCAGCTTTGGCTATTCATTATTGCGCCCCTTATCGGCGCAGCTCTTGCTGGTGCGTTGTTCAAGTCCAAACTGCTAGAAGCAGACTAGTTTGAGAACGTAATAGTTTGGAAGGCGGCGCTTCGTAGCGCCGCCTTTTTGGCTTCGAATTTTGGGACGGAACGCCGCAGCTTGCGCCACGGTAACGATTGGGGATGACAGGCTTGCCCTCTATGTTAGGTCATATCGCTTATTCAGGAGGGCGAAAATGTTCACAGGGCTGGTCACAGATGTTGGCACAATCCGCAAAGCTGAAGACCGCAATGGCCTACGCCGCTTCGAAGTTGCGTGCAGCTATCCAGTTGAGAGCATTGAGATGGGCGCGTCGATCATGCATGCCGGTGTCTGCCTGACCGTTGTTGATTTCGGTGTGACTGAGACAGGCAGCTGGTTCGCCGTTGAGGCTGTTCCTGAAACGCTGTCGCTGACCGTGCTCGGCGATTGGCAAAGCGGTAGCCGTGTCAATCTCGAACAGAGCCTGAAGCTTGGTCAGGAGCTTGGCGGACACTTCGTCTTTGGCCATGTTGATGGTGTCGGCGAGGTTGTCTCAGTTGAGCCGGAGGGCCAAAGCTGGCGTCTCACCGTCCGCCCGCCTGCGGATATCGCCAAATATTTCGCCAAGAAAGGCTCTGCTGCGATCAACGGCGTGTCGCTGACTGTGGCCGATGCTTTGCCAAATGGCGACTTCCAGCTCGCTATTATTCCTCATACTTGGGAGGTCACCACGCTGGCCGAATTACAGCCCGGCAGCCACGTAAACCTTGAGATTGATATGCTGGCGCGCTACGTCGCCCGCATGATTGGCGCTGATGCGCCGGAGCCGCATAAACCGCCTCACAATACGGCGAACGGAGAACACGATGGCTGAAGACTTTTCCGCCGCGATTTCGTCGATTGATGAAATCATCGAAGATGCCCGCAACGGCAAGATGTATATCCTGGTTGATGCCGAAGATCGCGAGAATGAAGGCGACCTGATCATCCCGGCCAGTTTTGCCACGCCTGAGGCGGTTAACTTCATGGCCAAGTATGGCCGTGGCCTGATCTGTCTCGCTATGACCGATGAACGCGCTCGTGCACTTAAGCTCGATATGATGGCGCGCGAGAACCGCGAGAGCATGGGCACAGCCTTC
>CAZGVG010000058.1:0-15743 GCA_964528975.1 uncultured Hyphomonas sp. | reverse complement strand
TTGAACCGCTTTGCAGCGGCCTTCTTGGTCTTCATCTTCGGCATTTCGATCTCCTGTCGAGCGCATGAGGCTCTGATTTGATGCTATTTTGAGTGTCCAAGGCATGCCGTTTTCGGCCCGAACACTGCGGAAGGGCTGCATAAAGCGCAAAAGCACTTGCTAATCAAGCTTTCAGTTCAGCTTATTGGCCTGCAGTTTCGACGATACATGTCGCGTTGGAGCTCACCTGAGCACTTTGCCACTTTTCGTCGCTTTTGAAGAAGCGCCCGACAAGCGGAAGCGAGCTTTGGATGCCAATCTCAGACATCATTTCGCCCTTGAAGCAATCGCAGAAAGCGGCGCCCAGATTCTGGTCACCACATTGATCCTTCAGGCTTGAGCCCTGACGCCAATGATTGAAGCCTGTTAAAGCTGCAACGATAACCACGAAACCGATAATGCCAGACATTGAATTTCCGCCGCCAGCTTTTGATTCATCACTCATTGTAAAAACTCCCCTTTAGACAGTTTTTTAGTCTTAAGGGGCGCTTTTGGCTTGGCAAGTTGAAATCCAGGCGGGTCTTACTTGACCGGAGACATTACCATGGTCATCTGGCGGCCTTCGAGTTTTGGCTCAAGTTCCACCTTCATCAGCTCAGCGAAGTCTTCTTTGACCTTGCTGAGCAATTCCATGCCGAGATGCTGGTGCGCCATTTCACGGCCGCGGAATCGCAGCGTGATTTTGACCTTGTCGCCTTTTTCGAAAAATTCGGTGATCTTCTTTGCTTTGACCATATAGTCATGATCATCAATGTTCGGGCGGAACTTGATCTCTTTCAGTTCCTGGGTCTTTTGCTTCTTCTTGGCAGCCGCTTTTTTCTTCTGCGCTTCGAATCGCATCTTGCCATAATCAACAATCTTACAGACCGGGATCTCTTGGTTTGGGGACACCTCGACGAGGTCCATTCCGGCATCTCTTGCAGCATCCAGAGCCGCTTCGATCGGCATTTCGCCTTGCTTTTCGCCGTTTTCGTCGATGAGTAGGACACGCGAAACGCGAATATCCTTATTGGTGCGAGGTCCTGTTTGTTTGGCGCGCTCTGGGCGGCCGTATGGTCTGCGGGCTATGGCTAATCTCCTTGGTTGCCAGTCTTGATATACCTAATATGCCTGTAATTGGGCTATTTTTCAACTAAAGCTTTCGGTTTCAGCAGCCGCGCATACACGTTCAGGGTCGCCGTTTGAAGCTGTTTTTTGCTGAAATGCTGCCGAATATAAGCTTGGCCTGCCTCACCCATGGCGTCTCGCGCTTCCGGGCGAAGCGAAACCAGGGTGCGAATACAGGCGGTCAAAGCCGGGATTGAGCCAGGTTCGGCGCGGGTTCCGGTCTGGCCTTCGATGACCGTTTCACGCTGGCCGCCATGATCGGCCACGATGACAGGCTTTGCCATAGCAGAGGCCTCTGCCGCCACACGTCCAAAGGCTTCAGGCCGGGTTGAAGGCGCCATGATGATGTCAGCCAACGCATAAGCGGCAGGCATATCTTCGGTATGGCCAACGATCGATACCGTGCCGCCAAGGCCGTTGGCGATAATCTTGTCTTCTAGCTCGGTCACATATTTAGCGCGGCCCTGCGCGTCGCCAGCAAGCACGAGATGGATGTTACGGCGCTCTGCTCCGTCGAGCTGTCCAAGGGCATCAATCGCCAGCGACTGGCCTTTCCAGCTGGTCAACCTGCCGGGGAGCAAGAGGACCAGGCGTTCATCTTCTGGCGCAATGTCCCATGCCTTGCGAAGGGCGGCCTGTCGCTCAGGTGAGATATGTTCCGGGGTGAAAGCCTGCAGGTCCACACCGCGCGGAATAGTGATGATTCTCTCGCGCGGGGTTTCGTGAATGGCCATGACATGCGCCGCGGTCCAGTCGGAATTGGCGATAACGAGTTCGCCCTTGGCCATAACCGAGTTATAGCGCCTTTTTAGTCCCGAAACGCCGCTATAGGCGCCGTGATAAGTCGTGACGAAGGGCGTCCCGGTGGCCTCGGCGGCCATATGGGCGCTCCAACCCGGAGCGCGCGAGCGGGCATGGATGAGGTCGATGTCTCGCTCTGCGATCAGCTTTTCGAGCCGTTTTGCATTGGCGCGGATTGTGACGGGGTTCTTGCTCGCCGCTTTCATTGGGATCAACTCACCGCCAGCTTCGGATAAAGCGCCTTCCAGGCGCCCACCAGAGCTTGCGACCAGAGCTATGCCGCCAGCTTTGGTGATCGCTTCGGCCATCTCAACCGTCGTGCGCTCAGCCCCGCCTGCAGCAAGGTCGGGGATAACCTGCAGGATGGTCTGACCAGACAGGTCTGGCCAATCGGAGGGGGTGTCGGCGTTCATTGAAGTGACATTGTCCGATTTGAGCCCAATATGAAATGAACAAGTTGCAACCTTCGCGAGGCAATAGCAGTAAAGCGGTGCAAGGAGGCCTGAATGGCAGAGGATTATCTTACCACAGATCAAGGGCGGCGGCTGGCCTATCGCTATGCCGCGCCGAGTGCAGAGGTCACTTATATCTGGCTCTCAGGGTTCAAGTCCGACATGAACGGGTCGAAAGTCACACGGCTTGAGGCCTGGGCCAAGGCCGAGGGGCATGGGTTCCTGGCATTTGATTATTCCGGGCATGGGCTGTCGGAAGGCGCGTTTGAGGACGGGACGATCTCGGCCTGGCGTGAGGATGCGCTAAGCGCAATCAAGGCCCTGACCTCTGGCGGGCTGGTCTTGGTTGGGTCCAGTATGGGCGGGTGGATGGCGCTGCTCTCGGCTTTGGATATAGGCCCGCGGGTGAAGGGCATGGTCCTGATCGCGCCCGCGCCTGACTTTACCCAAAAGCTGATGTGGCCAGACTTTACGGAGGCTCAGCAGGCGGAGATTATGGAGACCGGCCAGACGCAGCGCCCGTCGGACTATGATGCGCCTTATGTGATCACCAAAGCCTTGATAGAGGATGGCGCGGCATGGAGCCTGCTGGATGCGCCCATCGCGCTGACAATGCCGATCCGTATTCTGCAAGGGATGCAGGACCCGGATGTGCCATGGCAACACGCGTTCAAATTGGTCGAAGCGCTAACCTCGAATGATGTGGTCTTTCATTTGATCAAGGATGGCGATCATCGCCTCTCGCGGGAGCAGGATATTGAGCGGTTGATTGTAACATGTGCTGAGCTGGCGCAGGTCTGAGCGTTTGCGTTTTTAGCTGCGCTGCTCATAAGGGCGGGCAGAGCTTTTTGGAGACCTGAAATATGCCGCTTTTCCTGATAAATGCCCGTGACAAAGCCGATAGCCTCGACGTGCGCCTTGCCAATCGTGAGGCACATTTGGCTTGGGCAGCAGACTTTAAGGGTCAGATTGCGATGGGGGGACCGGTTCTGTCTGAGGATGGCGAGACCATGATTGGGTCGACCTTCGTGATTGCGTTTGAAACACTCGCCGACGCAAAGGGATGGGCGGCAGCCGATCCTTATTCCAAAGCTGGTTTGTTCGAGCGGACAGAAGTCATTCCATTCAAATGGCTGCTCGGAACCGGTAAGCCTGCGGATGTCTGAGGCGGACAAACCCTTCTGGGAGGCTAAACGCCTCGAAGAGATGGCGCCGGATGAGTGGGAGGCGCTGTGCGATGGCTGCGCGAAGTGCTGCCTGATCAAGCTGGAAGATGAGGATACAGGCGAGATCGCGATGACCCGCCTACACTGTAAGCTTCTCGACGCTGAAACGTGCCGGTGCAGTGATTACCCGAACCGTAAGATGCATGTGCCGGACTGTGTGATCCTGACACCAAAAGACGTGTCTGAGCTGCGCTGGATGCCTGGATCATGCTCTTATCGGCTGATCCATGAGGGCAAACCGCTGCCGGAGTGGCATCACTTGCTGAGTGGTGACCGCGATCTGGTCCATAAGCGCGGACAGTCAATCCAGGGCCGCACCCTGAGCGAAGAGACCCTGTTTGACCCCGATGATGCTGACCAGATCGCCGAATGGATTGTCGATTGGGACGGAAACGAACCTTAAGGGCCTGTCACTTCAAGCCCATTATCGCGTAGCATCTTGATGACGCTATCCGGGCCCGCAAGGTGGCCTGCGCCAACGGCAATGAAGACCGTGCCCGGCTCATCAAGCATGGCTTCGATTTGTGGGACCCAGTCCTGATTGCGTTTCGTGAGCAGCGCGTCATAGGCAACTTTACCCATGCCCGCGCCGTCTGGATTAGCCACGAGAGCTTCGATCCCGGCTATGTCGCCGTCCGCCCACTCATCGACAAGCAGGTCCAGCATTTGCGGTGACTCGTCCAGCGTCAGCGCCGACTCGTATAGCATTTCGACCTGAACATCCTCAGGCAGCAAGTCGAACGCATCGGCTTGCCGTGAGATGGTTTCGAGGAAGCCGAAGGATTTTCCCGCTGTGGCGCCCTCAGCTTCAAGGACCATTTCGACACCTGAATTTGTGTCATAGCCCTCATTGGTCAGCTTCATGACGCCCATATTGGCGAAGACCATCCAAGGTTCCATTACGTTGACCGCATCAAGCGGCAGGCCAACTGAATCCAGAGCCGCGCTGATCGCGGGTTCCTTATTATCTGGCAGCGCTTCTCGTAGCGTGCGGCCATCCTGATACATGCCGCGGCCAATAAAGTCCGTCATGATCTTGCTTTGAGCTTCTTCGCTTTTCATATCGACTTCGAAGACGATCTTATCGGCGCTCGCAAAAGCTGTTTCAAAGGCAGGGGTGCGCCATTCCAGCTCCGGGCGTAACAAGTGGACGGTTCCGAACAGGTAGATGGTGGTGTCCTCGTCGGCCAGCGTCCACATAGCAGGTGAACCGTCGCCATTTGTCGCTTTAGCTTTGTCCACCATGGTCGCATATTCAGCCAGCAGGGCATCCTTGGCGGTCTTGTCGTCCAGCACAGCTTGAGGAGGCTGTGCCTCTGATGGGGTTTCAGTGGCCGTGTCTGCCCGCGTCTCAGTTTCGGTGTTAGCATCATTACAGCCAGCAAGCATCAAAGCCGCGACCGCAAGGCCGCCCAGCAATGTGGAACGTATATTACGCATGGAAATCTCCTTTTCCCGTCTATTCTAGGCAATAGTCGGCGTAAAAGGAAACAGATTACGCGCCCCTGGAATGAAAAATCTCTTGGACAAATCAGGCGAGCTGAGGCATTGGGAGCGCGTTGGTCCCTTAGCTCAGCTGGATAGAGTGTCGCCCTCCGAAGGCGAAGGTCACAGGTTCGAATCCTGTAGGGACCGCCATTTTTCAGACGATCCCTTTAAGGCTTAGCTCTGGCGGCGCTTCATATCAGGCGCGAGGCCTTCTGCGCAGAGCATTTCGACCGCTTCATCAATGCTGATCACGCTCTGGCGCTTGTCGCCGAGTTTGCGAACCGAGACGGTATCAGCCTCAGCCTCGCGGCGACCCACCGCAAAGATGTAGGGCGTTTTCTTGGTGCTGTGCTCGCGGACCTTATAATTGATGGTCTCGTTGCGGCTATCCAATTCAGCGCGGATGCCTGCCGCCTGCATTTGAGCGACGATCTTCTCAGCATACTCATTCGCGTCCGAAACAACCGTTGCGACGACGACTTGAATAGGCGCCATCCAGAGCGGGAACTTGCCTGCATAATGCTCGATCAGAATGCCGATAAAGCGCTCGAACGTACCGAAAATAGCGCGGTGGAGCATAACCGGACGTTCGCGCTCACCATCTGAATTAATGAAGAAGGCGTCGAGGCGTTCTGGCAGAACCGTATCGGCCTGAATGGTGCCAACCTGCCAGCTGCGCCCAATTGCATCGGTGAGGTGGAACTCAAGTTTCGGGGCATAGAACGCGCCCTCATTTTCCAACTCTTCCCATCCAAACGCTTCGGTGTCGCGACCCGTCTTTTTCACCGCATCGCGCAGGATTTGTTCAGACTTGTCCCAGTCTTCATCAGAGCCAAAGCGCTGATCCGGACGCAGGGCCAGTTTGATCTGATAATTGCCGAAATCGAAGTCATTATAAACTTCATCCAAGAGGTCACAGAAGGCTGCAATCTCGTCAATCAGCTGGTCTTCGCGGCAGAAGATATGCGCGTCATCCTGCGTGAATTGGCGCACCCGCATCAGGCCGTGCAGCGCGCCATGTGGCTCGTTGCGGTGACAGCAGCCAAACTCGGCCATGCGGATGGGCAAGTCACGATAAGACTTGTTGCCCTGATTAAATACCATGACATGCGCCGGGCAATTCATCGGCTTCAGCGCCATCATATCACCGTCACTGGTGACGAGCGGCGCATCCTCATCCGTGCCTGGAACCTGATCAGGAACAACGAACATGTTCTCACGATACTTGCCCCAGTGGCCGGATTTCTCCCACTGTTTGGCATCCATCAATTGCGGCGTCTTGATCTCATCATAGTCGGCGGCATCAAGTTGACGGCGCATATAGGCCTCAAGCTCACGGTAGATGATAAAGCCATTGCGGTGCCAGAAACAGCTGCCTTGTGCTTCGGACTGGAAGTGGAACAGGTCCATTTCCTGACCTAGCTTGCGATGGTCACGCTTTTCGGCCTCTTCGACGCGCAAAAGGTAGGCGTTGAGTTGCTTTTTATTCAGCCAGCCTGTGCCGTAAACCCGGCTCAGCATCGCATTGTTCTGATCCCCGCGCCAATAGGCGCCGGAAACCTTGGTCAGCTTAAAAGCTTGCGGGTCGAGCTTGCCCGTGGAGGCCAGGTGCGGCCCGCGGCACATGTCGAGCCAATCATCGCCCGAGCGATAGATGGTCAGCTCCTCGTCATCGGGCAGTTCTTTCGCCCATTCGGACTTGAAGCTTTCGCCTTTATCATCGAACCATTTGATCAAGTCGTCACGGGTCCAGCTTTCACGGGTCAAAGGCTTATCAGCGGCGATGATCTCGCGCATTTTGGCTTCGATCTTTGGCAGCTCGTCTTCGGTGAAAGCGCCGCGCCCAGGGGCGGGGGCGAAATCATAGTAGAAGCCATCGGCATTTATTGGGCCGAATGTAATCTGAGTGCCCGGGAAAAGCGCCTGAACGGCTTCGGCCAGAACGTGCGCGAAATCGTGGCGCACCAGTTCCAAAGCGTCTGCTTCGTTCTTTGAGGTGATAAGCTCAAGCGACGCGTCGCCGGAAAATGGGCGATTAATGTCGTAAAGCTCGCCATCGACGCGCGCCGCAAGGGACGCTTTTGCAAGACCGGGAGAGATCAGCATCGCAATGTCCATTGGGGTCGTGCCGAACTCTACCGTTTTGGTAGAGCCATCCGGCAGTCGAACCTCAATGTCTTTTGTGCTTAGCGATGTCATGATCAGACCTTTTACGCAGGGGTGAATTTTCACGCTCTTATACAGCTATCGCGCACCGGGCCAAGGCTCTAGTGCGGCAGATGATAAGCGTTTTTGTGATATTATAACGAAATGGGTTAAGAGCTAGTATCTCACGCAAATCGTGGGGCGATTTTCAGGTTCTGTACCCAGCCGAGTTTCTCATAGGCCAGCAGGATCGTTCCATTATAATCGACAATCCGGTTCCACAGGCCTTTGCGCGGACGGTGCAGGGCGCTTTGTGGCTCGTCATGGTGATGATCGTGGAACGCTTCGCCGCCGGTCAGGAGCGCCATCATATGATCGGCCCAGACCGGGGTCTTCAGGTGGCCAAGGACATTGATGCCGTAAACGGTGGCATGGAATTGAATGGCGCGGCCAATGATGAAGCTGGCGTGCAGGATCGCGGTCAACACGAGCGACCCGCCCGCAGCCCAGACGATCAAATAGATCGCGGCGGGGACAAACAGGTGAAGGACCAGTGAGAGCGAGTTATAGAAGCCGTCCATCCAGGTGATGATCGGATGCTTTTTGATCCACATTGGAAACGGGCGCGTCATGTCCTTGGCATCGCGGAAAATGATCCAGCCGACCCAGGCCCAGCGTTTGGACTCAAACGGATTGTGCGGGTCGCCTGCGCGGTCCGCAAAGCGGTGATGCTGGCTGTGATAGTTGATCCAGTCTTTCACATTGCCCTGCATGGCGATCATCAAGTTGAGCATGGTGATGACCTGGGCTGGGGCTTTTAACTCTCCGGCCTTGTGCTGCATGATCCGGTGCAGCGGGCCAATGCCAGCATTACAAATGAAAACAGTGAACGCGACCGTAGCGAGCGCGATTGGCAAGTAATACCAATGCAGGTTTAGCGCTTCGAGCGCGAAGCCGAGCGTGACCATCGTGATCAGAAGCGCAAGGCCGAGAACGGGGTAGAGAATAGCGGAAAAGAAGCTCGCAAAATTGAAAGTCTGCCAATTTTTAGGGATCGCAACTGAGCGAGGGATCATTCTGTTTCCTCCGAATGTGGTGTAGCTACAAGCATCTGCGCCTGCTTCGCCTTAAGCTTCAGTTAAGACTCGCTCGCAAAAAACAAAAGCCCTCTACCGTTCAAATGTCTGTAATGTCGCAATTGGGCGACAGTTTCCCGCCGCCCCAAGCGATTGACGCGGAGCGAAAGCGGCTGAAATGATCGCGCGTGCTCAGCATTGACCATAAAAGGTCGCTCGACATAGCCTAGCGTAGAGCTGGAGGACTATCAGTATGAGCAAGATGGAAGAGATGCTAAGCGGCCTGCGCCGGATCGTGACGGCGAATGATGGGGATGGAAAGTCCCATATCATGATTGATGGCGGGCCAGCCGATGAGTTTCGCACCGGTGATCTCGGCGGTCTATTAGAGATTTGGCATGATGATGTGAGTGGGTCACTGGATACCTCGCCTTGCGAAGATAAGGGCGCTGGGACGCCTGTTTTGTCCCCAGACAAAGGCAAGGTAAAAATACGCTGGTTTACATCTGGTCCTGCCCCGGAAGGCGCACCGCCGGAGATGATCGCTGAGCTGACACGCCAAGCCTTTATTGCAATCGGAGCGGGCGATCATCAGCCTGATACCAGCAAGCACCCGGCCATGCACACCACGCATACACTGGATGCGATCATTCTGGTGAAAGGCCGTGTACGCCTCATTCTTGACAGTGAAGAAACCATCATCGGGCCTGGCGATGTGGTGATCCAGCGCGCCACCAATCATGCCTGGGCGGTGGAGGGCGATGAGCCCGCTTTATTCGTGGCTGTGCTCGTCGACCGCAGCTGACTTATCTGCGCGCCCAATGCTTTCAGCCCAGGTCTCGCAGCCCAACTTGCCCCGGCAATCGCCGCGCACTTCGAGCGAAGCATGGCTGACGCCGAACCCTTTCTGATCCGCGGTGCTGATCAGGCTGATCACGGCGTCTGAGGCGCTGATCTCTTCGGCTTGATTGCATTTCTCGCAAACAAAGAAAGCAAGCGGCACGTCGCTCGGCCCCTGATCAAGACCGATATAGGCGTTGAGGCTTTCAACCCGCTGCACAAAGCCAAGTGACACGAGAAAATCCAGCGCGCGGTATGCGGTCGGCGGTGAAACAGATCCGACACCATCGAGCGAGTCGAGCACCTCATAGGCGGTCATGGGGCGCTCGGCTTCTAGCAGTTGATTGAGGACATGTTTGCGGATCGTAGTGAGGGTTTTTCCGTCGAGCTGTGCCTCGTCAGCGGCGGCCTGCAACAGCTCTTCGCGGCTTGGTTTTGGGCTGTCCGGATTGCGCCAGCGGCGGCGGGGCAGGCGGCGGTTTCCCGTGGCGGGTGATCGAGTGCGTAAACGTGTCATAAAATGACGTATATATGTGTCAGCGTCTGTCGTCGAGTTAAATCGCTTCCCTTAACGTAAGCGGGGGATTGACGGAGACAATTATAAAACATAATAAGAACAAAATGTGATCATGGGGCGATTATGAGCGCGATTTCGACGACATCCACTATTCTGAACCAGGCCTTGCGAGCCGCCGGTCTGGAGACAGCTTTCAATGATCGCGGCGTCGCGCAGGTCGATTGCCCGCGCTGCGACGCGAAAGGTGGGATGCGGCTTTCAATCGGGCGTGGGCAGGCGACATGTGAAGGCTGCGGCGCGCATGGACCGCTATTGGCTTTTCTTTCACAGCGCGCGCAGGCCGATGAATGGAATACCGTTGATTATGATGACGCTGAGATCATTCCGATTGAGCCGCACTTGCCGCAGACGGTTGCAATAGGTTCGGCGCCAGCGCCGCTTCAGGCTGAATATGTTGGTGATGTAGAGGCGCTTCCTGAACCTGTTCAAGAAGCCCCGCCCCGGGTCAGCGAACCTTCCCAGCCAGACCCCCAAGGTAGAGGCTTAGGTGAGACACTCATCATGACTTTGCTATCGCTGGTTTTCCTGTGCGCAGGCCTGGCGGCCGCGTTCCTGTCCGGGTTTGCAAACTTCCAGTCGTTTGGCGCGGGCGTGGCAGATCCGATGCAGGCGCGCATCTGGGGATGGAGCGGGGTGATTGCCTCGGTCTGTTCGTTTGGCGGGTTTACCTTTTTCTGGTGGCACATGTCGGGTAAACGGCGCGGCGAAGCGTTTCGGGCTTTGGTTTTTGCGTTGGCCGGGGCCGGAACCAGTATTGCTGGAACCTCACTATACATGGCGAATAATGAGCAAGGTCAGCTCGTGACCTGGCAGCAGAGTGAGGCGATTACCAGCCTGCGTGAGGCTGACATTGCCGAATGGACGCGCCAACTTCAGGGTATTCCGCCTGAAACACGCTCTGTTGATGGCCTTGAAGCCTATTTATCTGGCGTAGAAGCGGCAGGGCGCACGCATCACAAGCCTTACCGGGATGCTCAGAATGAGTTGGGGCTTGCCAAACGCCGGGCTGGTCTTGAGCTTAAAATTGCAGAGACGCGCGCGGACTTGCGCCAATCTGCAGAGACGAAGGCGGCAACTGTGCCAACTCAAAGTCTTCCAGCATGGTTTTTTGCGGTCATGCTGGAGCTGTTTTCCTCCCAGGGCACAAGCATCGCCTTCGTCTCGCTGTTACTTTTATATGGCGCCAGACAGGAGCAAAAACGGCCGGGTTAAAACAAGCTGCCTTGATCATTGTCTGGTGATTTCGGTTTAGCGGCAGATTTTGGCTTTGCAGCAGGCGCGGCCTTAGGTTTGGCCTTCGCTTTCGCTTTAGGTTGAGTTTTCACTTCTGGCTTGGGGGTTAATGGCTGCGGCTTTGTTTCTGATCCAGAAGACGAGATATCGACGGAGCCATCCTGAAGCGTGATGCTGATCTCAGTCTCTGCGGCGACTTGTTTTGTATCGCGCAAAACCCGGCCATCGCCTGCGCGAATGATGGCATACCCGCGCTTTAGGGTTGCTTGATAGGAAAGCGTCTCGAGCAGTTTGGCTTCTGACGCAAAGTCTGAGCGTTTTGCCAACAAGATGCGGTTGAGAGCCGGGCGCGCACGCCGGGCTGTATCGCTCAGCTTTCCTCTAGCCCGGCGGGCATCCGCGATGAGGGGTTCGGGCCGAACGCGAGAGGCGATTTTGGAGAAAGCGATCCGCTTTTGAGCGGTTGCTTGGGTTAGGCTCGCATTAAGCCGCCCAGAAAGCGCGGTCAGGTCGGCGCTTTTCTGGCGCAGGAATTGTTCCGGCCTGATAAGGCCTGCGCTTATTGTTTCCAGCCGCGCTTTTTGTCGTTTGACCAGCAGGCGGGTCGCAGCCGGAAGGCGTTCGCCAATCCCATCGAGGCGCTGACGTTTTGTCTGAAGGAGCCGTTCGGGTCTGGGCAAGCGCGCGGCCGTAATTTGCTCGCGGGCGCGCCGTGCGTAACGGGTCAGGCCGCGTTTATTGCGCTGTTCCAGCTCATTGATCTGAAGCTGTAGATCGGCGCGAACCGGAACGGCAATTTCAGCCGCGCCTGTCGGCGTTGGCGCGCGCGCATCAGAAACATAATCGATCAGTGTTGTATCGGTTTCATGGCCCACCGCAGAGATGAGCGGGATTTCGCTCTCAAAGGCGGCGCGGACAACCGCTTCCTCATTAAACGGCCAGAGATCCTCAATCGAGCCGCCGCCGCGCCCAACGATCAGAGTATCCGGGCGGTTCGGCCCAGTCATGCTGTTAAACCCTCGGATGGCCGCCTCGATTTGCGGCGCGGCTGTGTCGCCCTGAACCAATGCTGGCCAGAGAATGACGCGCACGGGAAAACGATCTGCCACGCGGTGCAGGATATCGCGGATCACTGCGCCTGTTGGGGATGTGACAACCCCGATTGTTCGCGGCAAGAAGGGAAGCGGCTTCTTATGGCGTTCATCAAACAGACCTTCGGCGGCGAGTTTCTTCTTGCGCTCTTCCAGCAGCGCCATGAGCGCACCAACCCCGGCGGGGCGCAGCGAGTCGGCAATCAGCTGATAATTGGAACGGCCCGGATAGGTTGAAAGGCGGCCTGTGGCGATAACTTCCAGGCCCTCCTCGGGACGGAACGGCAAGCGGCCAACCTGACCCTTCCACATGATCGTATTCAGGACCGCTTTATCATCCTTGATGTCAGCATACATATGGCCAGAGCGCGCGATGGTGACACGGCCAAGCTCCCCACGCACCCGAACATGATCATAGGTCGTTTCGATGGTACGCTTGAGGGACTGGCTAAGCTCACTGACGGTGAGTTCAGGCAAGTTGGATACAGGTGAGTCGGCCATGGGATGTAGTCCTAACCGGGTAATCCTGTTACGTCACGCGCGAGATGAGACCGAGACTGTAACAGCCATGAGCCAATCCCCCCGCATCGCGATTATTGGCGCTGGACCAGCCGGGCTTATGGCGGCTGAGGCGCTGGGCACGCAAGGCTACGCGGTCGATATCTATGATGCGATGCCAAGCTTTGGGCGCAAGTTCCTGATGGCGGGCAAAAGCGGGCTTAACATCACGCATGCCGAAGACGCCGATACGTTTCAGGCGCGTTATATCTGTGCAGATGCGCGGCTGAGACAGATGGTCCAAGCGTTTGGCGCGATTGACATTGTAGAGTGGATGGAAGGCCTTGGGATTGAGGCTCATACGGGGCCGACGGGCCGGATATTTCCGGTGATGATGAAGGCCTCGCCTTTGCTGCGCTCGTGGCTCTCACGTTTGTCAGGGCAGGGGACGAGCATTCATACAAGGCACCGTTGGAGGGGATGGAGTGAGACCGGGGCGTTGAGGTTTGAGACCCCAGAAGGCCTGAAAGACGTCAAGGCTGAAGCAACGGTGCTGGCTTTGGGCGGCGCGAGTTGGAAACGGCTCGGTTCAGACGGCGTTTGGGCTGACATGCTTGCGCGGGAAGGCGTGCAGGTCGCGCCGTTTCAGCCGAGCAATTGCGGGTTTCTGGTTGATTGGTCTGCGCATTTGAAGGAGCGGTTTGCCGGCATGCCGGTAAAGTCTGTTGAGCTGAGCGTCGGCGACCAGACCAGCCGAGCGGAATTTGTGATCACAGAACGCGGAGTTGAAAGCGGCGGCGTTTATATGCTGTCAGCGCCGCTACGCGAAGCACTCAGACCGTCAGGCGAAGCGCTTCTGATGGTGGATTTGCTTCCCGATATTGCAGTATCAGACTTGCGCGTACGGTTGGGCCGATCACGGGGCAAGCAATCGCTATCCAATCATTTGCGCAAGACAGCGCGTCTCAGCGGCGTGAAACTCGCCTTGCTCTATGAAGTGGCAGGTCCTGAAGTGCTTCTCGATTCTGCGCGCTTAGCGGCGCTCATCAAGGCGTTGCCCCTGCGCGTGACAGGGACAGCTCCCATGGATGAAGGAATTTCTACGGCTGGGGGTGTTGCGTGGAGTGGTTTAACGAATGATTTGATGCTGAAGGATCGGCCCAGCGTATTTTGCGCAGGCGAAATGCTGGATTGGGACGCGCCAACAGGCGGCTATCTGATCACAGCATGCCTTGCGACCGGACATGCCGCTGGCATTGGCGCTGCGAACTGGTTGTCTCGCAAGGCTTGAAGAATGTGCATTACTGTACCGTTACAATTGGTTGAACCCGCTTTTGGAGCAGGTACGGTTCTGGCGTAGGCTTGAGGCGTTGATCAGAGTGATCAGCCGTGAACGGCCACGCCGCGACCCGGTTGTGCGGCGCCGTCAGCGCAGGCGCTAGTATAGAAAGTCTGCTGCGTCAGCGGCAGCCTAAGTCAGGGCGCTACGCAATGGGGCTTGATCCCTTGCGCGAGAGGGTCCACATGCTGCGCCATGAAAATTCTCGTAGTCGGATCGGGTGGCCGCGAACACGCCCTGGCTTGGAAAATCAAGCAATCTGAAATTGTCGATGAAGTCCTTTGCGTGCCCGGCAACCCTGGAATGGATGCGATCGGCCCATGTTTTGAGGTTGACCCTTGCGACCTGACCAAGATGCAGGAACTGGTCTTGCAGGTTGCGCCGGACTTGATCGTAATCGGTCCGGAAGCGCCTTTGGCGGCGGGCTTGTCTGATGCCTTGCGGGCGCGCGGGTTTGACGTATTTGGCCCAAGTGAAAAGGCCGCGCAATTGGAAAGCTCCAAAGGTTTTTCAAAAGACCTGATGGACAAGCTCGACATTCCAACGGCGGCCTATGGGCGGTTCACGGACCTCACCGCGGCGCTCGACTTTCTGGAGACGATGGACGCGCCTTATGTGATCAAGGCAGACGGCCTTGCGGCAGGCAAAGGCGTTGTCATCTGTGAGACACTTGAAGAAGCCGAAAACGAAGTTGAAGCGATGATGACTGGCAAGTTCGGTGACGCGTCAGCTGAACTGGTGATTGAAGAGTTTATGGCGGGCGAAGAGGCCTCAATCTTTGTCCTGACCGATGGGGAAGGGGCAATCTATCTGCCGGCGGCGCAGGATCATAAGCGCGCCCATGACGGCGATGCCGGGCCAAACACAGGTGGCATGGGGGCTTATGCCCCAGCGCCCATCGTCACGCCGCGGATCATGGAACTGGTACAAGCGATGATTGTTGAACCGCTAATCTCTGGGATGGCCGAAGACGGTATGCCGTATCAAGGCGTGCTGTATGTCGGGATCATGGTGACCGAAGCGGGCCCGAAAGTAGTTGAGTTTAACGCCCGCTTTGGCGATCCGGAATGCCAGGTTCTGATGGCTGGACTGCCCGGCGATATTGTTCCGGCGCTGCTGACCTGCGCAACAGGTGGTCTGGTGCATGGGCACCGCGAGATTGCGGAAATGATGGGGATGAATGATTTTCAACCCAGCGCCTGCGTCGTGATGGCGAGTGAGGGATATCCGGGCAGCTATGCCAAAGGCTCGATCATTGATGGGATTGAAGCAGCCAATGCGGTGGATGAAGTCACTGTATTTCAAGCCGGTACCGATACTGACAGCGATGGGAAGCTGATCTCTGTCGGGGGCAGAGTGCTCGGCATTACAGCAACTGGTGTTGATCTGCGTGAGGCGGTGGACCGGGCTTATGCGGGCGTGGACGCGATTAACTGGCCGCAAGGCTTTAACCGCACCGACATTGGCTGGCGGGCGCTTTAGTTTTGGCTGAAAGCGATCTGTCAACCTTACTGAAGACCCTGAAGGTCAAGCCGCATAAGGGTGTTTGGCGGTTTGAGACGATTACGGCTGAGGCCTCAAGCTGGGCAGATTTGGTCAATCTACGCGACGTTCGGGATGTTGCGATGCTGTTTCAGGAAGCCGAGGGGCCGACTATTATTGCAAGGGCGACTGCCGAAACACCTGCGGACAATCGCTGGGTTTGGTTGGAGTTGACAGTCTACTCTGATCTGCAGGCGGTCGGTTTTTTGGCAAAAGTAGCGAAGGCTCTAGCGGATGCAGATGTGCCATGTAATGCCGTTGCGGCCTTTCATCATGACCATATTTTCGT
>CAZGVG010000057.1:0-15870 GCA_964528975.1 uncultured Hyphomonas sp. | reverse complement strand
CCAACTTTATGCGCCGACAAAGCTAGGTAGTCGACGCCAAGCAAGCCAACATTAACCATCACCTTGCCAAGGCCTTGCACCGCATCGCAATGCGTCAAGCCGCCCGCCTCGCGCACTAAGACTGCGGCCTCCGCTACGGGTTGAATCACGCCTGTCTCATTGTTTGCCAGCATGATCGCCAGAACAGGTATGCCATCTCGTGCCATGTCCCATTTAGAAAGACGGTCTTTCAGCCAACCTAAATCCAAAACTCCAGATGGCGTGACATAGGCGGTCTCAACGCCGACACCGGCATAGCCTGCATTCTTGACCACGGCTTCATGCTCAATCGCGGAGACCAAAAGTGTGCACTGACGGTCCAATTGGCTAACGATGCCCAGCAAAGCGAGGGCATTTGCCTCAGTCCCCCCACTGGTAAACACCACATCCTGAGCACGCGCGCCTATCGAAACCGCAACTTGGCCGCGCGATGTTTCAACAACTTTTCGCGCACTTCGACCAGGGCCATGCACGGAAGATGGGTTAGCCCCTACGTCTAGCGCTGCAAACATAGCTTCGCGTGCTTCAGGGCGTAGAGGCGCCGTTGCATTATAGTCAGCGTAAATCATGCCCGGCATATAGGCGAAACGCGGCCCAAATACCAAGTGGCATATCGCGGCCTAGCAGTCGCTTCTCGTGAAGCAGTCTTCGACGTCATTGCCAACCTCAGCCACTAGAAGCGTCGCCCCACCCACCAGGATCGCAGCCCCAAGCACAAAATAAGCAGCCGTATTGCTGCTTTTAGTATCGTCTTCATCAGCGCCCATCATCAAAGCTGTTTGCTCAAAACTGAGTGTTTCTTGCCCAAAGTCTGCATAGAAATCACCCTTAAAGGTAAGACCAACGCCGGCTGTGCTGGTCTCCGTCCAGACCTGATCGGATTGCCAATTTGGAGCGAATGATAAGCCAAGGCGCGCTTGATTTGCGACTGAACTCGGCGCGGAACTCGGTCCGAAGGGAATGACCAGACGCGCCGTTAGCGCAGATGTCTGCGATTGTTCGAGCCCTGAAATATGTTTTGTATCTGTTGCAACCGTATACGGCTGGGCAAGCGCTGCCGAAGCGAAGCCGAGGGCCATACCTGCGCAAACTATACTTTTGGATTTCATCATAATGCTACACACCTCTACTAACTTTCCTACGCGTTTTTCTGTTTCTATTACAAGCATTTGATCATCACACTTTCTTGCAAAGCCTGACATAATCATAACTTCGCTCTCGCACGTGTGCAGAAAAATTTGCATTTCCCAGTCCAGATTCGCTATAGCGCCCGCTCGACCCAATTTATTGCCAGAAAGCGAGACCTAACCGCCATGGCCGAAATGCTTATCCCCGGACCGAATGGCCGGATCGAAGCCCGTTATACACCACCTCCGCATGAAGGCGCCTCTATTGCGCTTATCTTGCATCCGCACCCACGTGCGGGCGGCTCAATGCAGGATCCAATTACGATCCGCCTTTATCAAATGTTTGAACGCAAGGGCTTTGGCGTTCTGCGGTTCAACACACGCGGCGTCGGACGCTCGCAAGGCGTCTATGATCAAGGCATCGGCGAGTTGGAAGATGCAGCCTATGTCCTAGACTACATGGAAAACCTGACCGAAAGCCCGCGTTATGTCTGGTGTGCTGGCTACTCCTTCGGGGCCTGGATTACGCTGCAACTTTTGATGCGCCGCCCAGAAATTGATGGCTTCCTTGCCATTGCGCCGCCAGCCAATCATTACGACCTGAGCTTCCTTGCCCCATGTCCTGCCTCTGGCCTGATTATCTCTGGTGAGAATGACGCTATCTCAAAGCCGTCTGATGTTGAACGGGCCCTCACCAAGGTTCGCATCCAGAAGGGCGAAAGTATTGAACGCGCCAGCATTGATGGCGCAAACCACTTCTTCCAGGACAAGCATGATGAGTTGATCGACATTTGTGAAGCTTATGTTGATCGTCGCCTGATTGATGATGAGGACAAACTGCGCCGTGAAGCTGAAGCCGCTGCGGCAAAAGCTGGCAGCCGCAAGCCGCCTATCCCACGTGCTTTGCCGTTAAAGCCTGAAGACAACACTCCGCAAGGATAGTAGCAGCAAACCATACTTAATGAGCAAAGCCTCAGCTTTAGAGCTGAGGCTTTTTTGTATCTTTAGTGTGAAGGCTAATGAAATCTTTCGCTTACGCCTGAAAGTCCCTTTTCATTTTCACCGAAAAGTGAGTTCTATATTATACTCAACCTCTGAATAGAGGGAACGAAGCGTTATGGGTTTTGTCAGAATTGTAGGCGGTCTCGCGATTGGTGCAATCGCATATGGATACTCCAGTTTGAGCGCTGGCAAGGAAATCGATAATGTCAAAGCGCACTATGCCCTGAATGAAACGCAGATTGAGTTCACGAAATCCTGTGCCTCTGCCATGAGTGCCCATAATAAGACCTTCAAGGCTGGCGCGACAACGCGAACTGGCTGCGGCTGCATAGCTTCAGAACTTGGTACGCTCGGTTATGCCAAGACAGAAGCCGACTATGATAATTACCTCGCTGTTACGCGCACGCTAATTGAGTATAGTGAAACTGACGGTTCAACTGACATGGGGGCTATGTTCGGTGAGCTTAATCAGGTCAGTGAGAAACGCGGGCTCAACAGTATTGAAGCCCTGACGATGACAAATGAAATCGGCGAGAGCATGTCAAAATGTGGTAACGCGAAACTGCCCAGAATGATCGCATCTACGCCACCACAAACGAACACGTCTGTTGAGCGCAAACAAAAAGGCTGCGAACATCTCAGCGACAGCGCCATGCAACAAATGCAAGAGATCGCGGATAAGCGTGGCACCTCTGTTGAAAAGTTATGTGAGAACGTCGTCAGTTAATCGCCTCAAGGTCGCGTAATTTTACCTCCCATCGTTGGGGCTGCAACACCTGTCGTTTTCGGCCAGCTATTTGGCAAACCTCGCAGCGTTCGGACGGCCAAAAAGCCAAAAGCCTCGGCTTCGATTGAATCGCCGCGCCAACCCGCTTCTTCAGCGCTCAGCAAAGGGCAAGGTAGGGCTTCAGCGAGCATTCTCATAAAGGCGGGATTGTGCCGCCCGCCGCCGCAGGCGATCAATCGCTCAGGCCTGTCTGGAAGTTGGGCAACGCCTGCCGCCACAGCGCGCGCGCTGAACGCTGTCAGGGTCGCCGCGCCATCTTCAAAAGACAGCCCCCGGGCCATGCTGGCATTGAAGTCATAGCGATCGAGCGATTTTGGCGGCGCCTCGTTGAACCAGGGGTGCTCGAACAAGCCTGCCAGCAATCCTTCGTGAACTCGACCCGCCATGGCATAGCGACCACCCGCATCATGCGTTCCACGGTCGTGCCCCTCAACCCACTCATCAATCGGTCCATTGGCTGGGCCTGTATCAAATGCGAGCAGGGAACCATCCACGAGACGGGCGGTAATATTGGCAACGCCGCCAAGATTGAGAACCACGGCAGACCCGCCGCCAATCTGCTCCAGAAGCGCTTTATGATAGGCTGGCGCAAGCGGGGCTCCCTGCCCGCCAGCTTCGACATCAGCTGTCCGAAAATCATGTGCGATCGGCAAACCAACACCCTTCGCTAGCGCTGCCCCATCCATTAATTGTAGGGTATCCCCTTTCGCAGTCTGGGTTGGCCGCCGATGCAAGACAGTCTGCCCATGCACCCCAAGTAGCTCAATCTTGCGATCTCCAGCTTTTTCGCGAAGGCGTTCCCAAGCCTCAAAATGAGTGTTGACCACAACATCGCGGGCGCGCTGGAACTCAGTCTCGGGTCTAATGCCTTGCCAGTTCCAGGTCCGCGCGGCGTCTGTCGCAACTTGTAGAGCGCGGCGCTCATCAGATTTATATTTGCGCTCAATCGCTGGGCCAAACTCGAGAATACATTCACCATCGGTCTTGATCAGCGCGGCATCGACGGCATCCAGAGACGTGCCGGACATGAAACCTGCAACCCAGATCGGTTCAAAATTTACTGCATCCCGGTTCAAACTCTGGCCTTCTCATGCTAACCGCGCCGCTTCACCAAGGAAGACCTTCATGAGCGCCTACACATCGAAATTCCTGCGCACGCTAGATGAGCGCGGCTATATCAAGCAAGTCACCCACACCACAGAACTCGACGAGTATTGTGAATCAGGCGTGCCTGTTGCGTATATCGGATTCGATGCCACAGCCGAAAGCCTGCATGTCGGAAATCTTATGGGCATCATGATGTTGCGCAGGTTTCAACAGGCTGGCGGCAAACCCATCGTGCTAATCGGCGGCGGAACAACTAAGGTTGGTGATCCAACCGACAAAGCCGCTTCTCGCCCCATCTTAACTGATGAAAAGATCGCCAAGAATATCGCAGGCATAAAGAAGGCCTTTGATCCGTTTCTGAAATTTGGCGATGGCCCGACCGATGCGATCATGGTCAATAATGACGACTGGCTTAGTGGTCTCGGCTATGTCGGATTCTTGCGTGACATCGGGCGCTATTTCACTATCAATACAATGGTCAAACAGGACACAGTTGCCAGACGCTTGCGCAACGAACAGCCCTATACATTCCTTGAGTTCAACTACCTGCTGCTACAGTCCTATGACTTTCTGGAGCTATCTCGTCGCCATAAATGCGGCCTACAGATGGGGGGCTCTGACCAATGGGGGAACATTGTTGGCGGCACGGACCTGATCCACAAGGCCGATGGCGGTCAGGGCTTTGGCCTGACCTGCCCACTTATAACCACTTCATCCGGCGGCAAGATGGGCAAGACGGCAGATGGCGCGGTCTGGCTCAATGCTGAACAGCGCAGCCCCTACGAATACTGGCAGTTTTGGCGCAATACCGAAGACGCCGATGTAGGCCGGTTCCTGAAGCTCTTTACAGACCTGCCTCTAGACGAGATTGCCCGTCTCGAAGCCCTTGAAGGGGCGCAGATCAATGACGCCAAAATCGCACTCGCCAATGCCGCCACGACCATGCTGCACGGCGCAGAAGCCGCCAGTGAAGCCGAAGGCGCAGCCCGCAAAGCCTTTGAGGGCGGCGGCGTCTCTGTCGATCTCCCAACCTTTGAGATCAGCAAAGCCGAATACGCGGATGGCCCCAAAACGACAGCGCTCCTGCGTGCAGCCGAACTCGTTTCTTCCAATGGGGAAGCACGCCGTAAGATGAATGAAGGCGCTGTGCGCGTGAATGATGAGAAAGTCGCAGCCGACATGACCCATAGCTGGGGCGACATCCTGCAAGACGTCGAAGCGTTCAAAGTTCAAGTCGGCAAGAAACGCATCGCGCTCGTAAAACCTGCCTAGCCGCCACTGCCCGGTGTCGGGGCCAATATCTCTTCATCGGGCAAGTCGGGTAGCTTGGCTGAAGGCGGCAACCTGTCTGGATCAACCGGGAGGGCCTCTGGAATACTCGTATCCGAAGGGTTCTCAAAAATTCGGCGCAGAATACCGGGCGTCACCGCGGAGAGCGGGTTCACCGCGACCTGCGCCTTTTCGAGCGTGCCGCTGACCGAGTAGGTTATTGAGAAAATTCCTTCGCCTTCACGACCAACGATCAGATCACCAATAATCGGCACGCCCCCAAGCACAGAATTAACACCAAAGCTCGGCACCAGAACGCCGTCCAGCTCAATGCCCTTGCCATCAGTGCCAACCCAGCCATTGACCGTCAGCCCCAAGGCTGGACCGCTCGCACGGCCACCATCAATGACATATCGACCGCCGCCAATCGTGATTGGCGCTTCAATCTTTGAGAAGAGGACACCGTCTCCTGCCAATGTGTCGGTCAGGCCCCGAAGGGATGCGAGGGACAGGATTTGAGTAAAGAAAGGCGCATTCCTGAGACGGGCATTCTCAATACTTGCAACCAGGTTTGCAGGCTTATCTTTGGTGGCAAGACTGCCCCTTAAATTAAGACTGCCGCCTTCTATAAAGTCGAGATCAAGGAAAGCGCGAGCGAGATATCCCGCGTCCGACGCCTGCAAGACCAGATCAAGTGGCTCGTTCACACCTTTGGATTTCAGGCTCGCGGATATGTTGCCATCATCCTCGGTGGTTCCTGCCGCTTCAAAAAGCTCAAGACCTGCCGCCTCGGTTGAAGTCACTCTAATGTTTGCATCGAATAGGCTGAGATTGCGCCGCAATTTTAGGCGCTCAACATCTGCTGAGAAACTGACTTCAACATTCGAGCCCTCAGCTGCGCCGCCAACGCCACCAATCTCTGTGAGATAGTTAGATATATCGAGATATTTCCCAGAGAGACGTGCATCAATTCCGCCTTTCTCTGTCCGCGATACCCGGCCAGACACATCCATAGCATCTTCAACATACAGCCTGCGAAGATCTAAGGACTTCAATTGCCCATCCGCTGCGAGCCTCAAATCGCCATCCAGGTTCGCGGTCTCAGCATCAAGGCGAAGCGCAGCCGCCTGCTCGCGCAAATCTCCGGTATAGTCGAGTCTCGCACGTGCCCGCTCACCCACGGGTTTGATCCAGTCAATTTCTGCCAAGTCTATTCGGGCATTCAACAAATCAAAGGCGAATGTTGCCTGTTGCAAGCCGTCCGAACCAACTGTTCCTTGCATCTCAAGCGGGACTTCGCCTGTCAGTATTGCACGGCCAACAAGGCCAAACATATTGAGGACATCCGGTGTCACGACAGCCGTTGCCGACAGGTCTGCTGGTTGCCCTTCATCATCAAACGCATCTCTCCAGGTGAACTGGACAGGCGATGTTCCAAGATCACCAAAGCCGGTCAGGATGATACGATTAAGGGTCACATCGACATTGACACTGCCATTGTTCAGATCAAGCGATCCAACCGCTTGTTTCAAGCCTGCCTGTTTAATCTGGCCTCGCGCTTCAAGCAGAATGTCTTCTGCCGGAACATTATCAAGAGCAGGCCGAACGAGTTTTACAGACGCTGTGGCGTCTCCACTTATGCGCTCTGGGTCAAATCCGGTTTCTTCCTCCAAACGCAGATTTGAGTCTGAGAGGTGCCGCAAGATCGAAACGGCTGGCCCTGCGCCATAAGCTGTAACGGTGAAATTCTCGCCGCGCGGATTAAGCGCCGGAAAGTCGACACTCCCTGACTGCAAAGCCCAATCATCATAGGTGCCATTGATCAAGATCACGCCAAAACTGTTGCCAGATAGCTTGCCGGTTCCGGTTGCATTCTCAACCGGGGGCAAATCGTCCATGAACCGGACCTTACCATTCCTGAATGCAAAGGACACAGCCAGGTCTTCATCTCGCAAATAGCCTTGCGCCATACTGTCTGGCTTCAAGGATAACGTCGCAGATGCTTCTGTCAGAACTCCATTTTCGAGGCGCTCAATGACAAAATCCCTCGCGCCTTTGCCAAGCTTGGTGGGCCAAAAATCAAGCACCGCCTGCTTTTGGACCTCGCCTACAATTTCAGCTGCCATATCCAGCGTGAGCGGGATCTCGCCTTTTTCATGCTCAACCTGAAAGTCAATTTCGCCACTTGCTTGCAAGACAGCATCACCAAGACCAGCTTTCAGCGAAGCGATGGATAAGATTGAGAAGTCATCAGAGACGTCAATTACGGCGCTGACATCATTGAAGTCCCAAGCTTTTTCAAATCGGTCCCGCAAATCAAGGCGCATTTGATCTGTCTCGACCACAACTTGCCGCAAAGAATTTCTCGCGAGCACGTTCTTCAAACGCCCCTCAAAGATACCGCCGAGCCGCGTACTTTCCAGATTGAGCTGTCGAAACGCCACCTCATCCTCTCCGGGATTATAGGTAAAGGCTGCGCTCAGAGATGATATTGTTTCATTCTCAAGCCAAGGCAGTTCAAATGTGCCTGCTTCTCTGGCAATCACAAGCCCGACCTCTTTCAAGCCGTCATCACGGTCCATTTCGGCGCTAAAAGCTGTTCCAACCGACATGCTGCCAAAATCTGCATCGGGCACCCCAATGCGTGCCAGCAAGTCATTAATCGGGATCACGCCTATATCAGCATTGGCGCGCAAGCTTTTATAATTATCGAATGTGTCGAGGGATATGCTGAACAGCTCCGGTAAGCCCATGCTTTGCCCCTCAGCGCTCAGCTGGATGCTCAGGTCGTTTTCAGGACGTGACAATTCACCAAAAGCCGAACCAATCGCCCCGATCTGCTCGCCTTGTATTGTCAGAATGCGGATATCAACATCTTCAAAGCTCAGCGTCTCCAGCGCTAAGCCTTCATCAAACCGCTGCATTGTCGTCAGCACGCCGCCCAGCACACTATTGATCCGTTCCAACCATTCTTCAGGTGTTTGAGGCAGCACTCCGGCTTGGATTTCAATTAAGGGGTCCCCTGCGATGGACCATTTATTGTCGCCAAGGTCGCGTGCCTCAACCCAGCCATCGGTCAGGCTGGCGCGAATAACCTCGACATTGCCGAGCAAAATTGCGCCCGCGTCCAAGGTCAGCTCGGCTCTTTGCGCAAAGCCTGCTTCAACCCCTGCGGAATCTTTCAGTGATAAATCATCGGCAACAACAAACAATCTTCGCTCAGACGGCGACCATTGCAGCGTTAGCTTTTCAACTGAAACCGCGCGGCCATCCCTGGCATCAGTCAAAGCCTGCTCAACATCATCGCGAAACATGCCAAGTTCGACCGGACCACTCGCCAGCATGAACGCGAGCACGGCAATTGCGGCCATCAGGAGTAACGAAATCACTCCGAAAACTTCAAAAATAATGACTTTCGTGGTCTGGCGAACCAATCAAAATGCTCCATCTAATCAATATACTGCCGCAAGGCTTATCAACCGAGACATCCTCCCGCCAGACTTAAAGGACCATGCCATGACAAACCGACCAGAAAAAGGCGACAAAGCACCTAACGTGTCATTGCCTATCAGTGAGGCCGAAACGATTGATCTCGGGAAACCTTTGGGAAAGGCGCATATCGTCTACTTTTACCCAAGAGATAACACGCCCGGCTGCACAACAGAATCGATTGATTTCTCAACCCTCAAACCAGAGTTTGAGAAACTGGGCGCAACAATTATTGGCGTTTCCAAGGATAGCCTGAAGAGCCACGCGAATTTCATCGCCAAAAAAGAGCTGACCATCGCGCTTGCCAGTGACGAGGCAGAAACGGCCTGCGAACAATTCGGCGTCTGGGTCGAGAAGAATATGTATGGCAAAAAATATATGGGAATCGAACGCTCCACCTTTCTGATTCTTGCGGATGGAACGATTGCCGAGGCCTGGAGAAAAGTTAAAGTGAAAGGACACGCGGACGCCGTTCTGACTGCGACTCAAGCCGCGCTCGCTTAAGTCGTTCGTCAAATGAAAACACTTTAAGGCGAATTTTACCTTCTAAATGATATTTTCCTGGAGAAACCGCAAAAGAGGGCTTTTCGAGCGGGTCACAATGAGGTTACTGTCGGTCATCACCAATCAAGACAATCATTTGCCCCACAAATCGATGACGTCTTACCTGCGGATAGGTGCGTAGAATGAAAGCAACTGCTAAAGTCACAGACTTTGTGCGTCGAGCCTTCCCTGAAAGGCAGATTTACCACCGAAGCGGGGGCACCGTTCGGTACTTCACAATTTCACCGCTTCAGCAGATTCTTCTGGCTTGCGCTGCCGCCGCTATTGTTGGCTGGTCCCTCTTCGCTTCAGCAACAGTTATATTCGGCTCCAAAGGCAGTACTGCTGGTGTCGAGGCAACTGAGGTCAACCGCCTTGAGCGCTGGGTTCAGGACTTGCGCGCTAAAGAAGCGCTCTCAACCTCCCAGCTCGTCCAGAGAACAGAAGCTTTTCAGGACGCGACCTTAGAGTTTCAGCGCCGTCACGAAACATTGGAAACAATGCTTGAGGCGCTCAAAAATGGCGGCGAGCTTGAAATCTCTGCGCTTCGCGGAAATGCATCTTCACTCTTAGTTACAGCATCCATCGAGGAAGCTGATGCGCGCCAATCACAACGGATTGTCCAAGCAGAAAGTACGCTTCCTCAAGTTGGGCTGAGCGGTCAGGTCACTGAGATTCGGTCCGAGCAAGATGTTTTCCTGGATGAAATTGAGGACATGGCTGTTGAGCGCGCTGAAGCTGCTCGCGGTGTTCTACGCCTCACAGCTGTTGGTGCCAGCCGCATAACCAGTGGTGAGAATATGGGCGGCCCTGAGGTTACATTTGCAAGCCTTGTCTCTGGCGAGTTCGACACCCCGGAAGAAGAACATTTTGCCGTACGCGTGGCTCAGGTTGCCGCACGAATGGAAGAGGCGCGCTACTTTGAAGGTTTGGTTGAAGACCTTCCATTAGCAACTCCGATTGGCATTCCATCACGCATTACATCGCCTTTCGGAATGCGTACTGATCCTTTCAGAAAACGCCCCGCATGGCATGGCGGTGTTGATATGGGCGCGGGCTGGAACGCTCCAATTGTTGCGGCGGGTCCAGGCGAAGTCGTCTATGCAGGCAAAAAGACCGGCTACGGTCGGGTCGTCGACATTGACCATGGCGGGGGCTTCGTCTCGCGCTATGCTCACCTCAACAAGATTATAGCCAAGCGTGGGGATACAGTCGCAATCGGAGATAAAATTGGCCTCATGGGGTCATCGGGTCGAAGCACCGGACCACACCTCCATTATGAAGTGCATTTCCACGGCAAACCGTATGATCCAGTAAAGTTTATAAAGGCAGGCAAACATGTTCACGAAGACTAAAACCGACACTCCAGGATTCACACCTGCACAGGATGCAGTGCGCGGTGCTTCGTCAAAACCGGCCTCTCGTGTTGGAGCGTCTATCCTATGTGCTGATATGCATATTAAAGGATCGATCAAGTCTGAAGGCGCATTGCAGATTGATGGCAAAGTCGAAGGCGATATCTCAGCCGGAGACGTGACCGTTGGGTCAAGCGGCCTGATCACTGGCGAAGTAAAAGCTGAGACCCTGCGCGTTAAAGGAACGATCCAGGGGTCAATTCGTGCCCGCCGGGTAGAGTTGGAAACTGGCGCCACCGTTCAGGGCGACATTTATCATGCGGCGCTGATCATTCAGCCAGATGCAAGTTTTGAAGGCCAGGTTAAGCGCGAAGACAATCCACTGCGCGAAGCAGCGCCGAAAGCTGCAGCCCCTTCTGCGGTGCCTCCATCAAGCACAGCGCCAACGGCAACACCGCCTGTCACACCCACCACCGGGACAGCTGGAAACGCTTAATCGTTTCAAAATCAGAGTTTTCAAAAGCCGCTTCCGCAACGAAGCGGCTTTTTGTGCGATCAGATTTAGTCTTCGCCGGACGCCTCGCCGAGCGCATGCGACAGAGCCGCGCTCAAGAATGGTGTCAGGTCTCCATCGAGAACACCATTCGTATCGGATGTTTCGTGATTGGTCCGCAGGTCTTTGATCAGCTGGTAGGGTTGCAAAACGTAAGATCGAATTTGATGTCCCCAGCCAATCTCTGACTTTGCATCATGACTATCTTTCACCGCTTGCTGCCGCTTTTGTAGCTCCATCTCATAAAGACGAGAGCGAAGCATCTCCCAAGCTTTATCACGGTTCTGGTGCTGCGAGCGTCCAGACTGGCAGGCCGCAACAATCCCGGTTGGTTCATGGGTGAGGCGCACCGCAGAGTCCGTCTTGTTCACGTGCTGACCGCCTTTTCCTGACGCGCGATAGGTATCCGTCCGCACATCAGATGGATTGATCTCAACTTCAATAGAATCGTCAATCACAGGCGACACCGCCACAGAAGCAAAACTCGTATGCCTGCGGGCTGAGCTGTCATATGGCGAGATCCGCACCAGCCTATGCACCCCCTGCTCTGATTTGAGCCAGCCATAGGCATTGTCGCCTTTCACCAGCAAAGTCGCGGATTTAATCCCCGCTTCATCGCCATCATGACTTTCGACTTCCTCAACCGAATAACCGCCTTTCTCTGCCCAGCGCACATACATACGCCGCAACATAGAAGCCCAGTCCTGACTTTCAGTCCCACCAGCGCCAGCATTGATGTTCATATAGCAATCATTACTATCGGCTTCCCCGGACAAAAGCGCTTCAAGCTCCGCTTTTTCAGCCTTCGCAGCCGCCATGGTTAGCGTCGCTGCGACATCCGCCAACATGTCGGCGTCACCTTCTGCAAGCTCTAGCAATTCAAGTCCATCGCCAGCTTCACGCTCAAGCTCAATCACGGTCTGCATCCCGGTTTCAAGACGCTGACGCTCCGCCATCAACTTACGAGCCTGGTCAGGGCTGTCCCAGAAGTCTGGGCGCTCTGAAAGCGCGTTTAACTCATCCAGGCGACGTTCGGCAACGTCCCAGTCAAAGACGCCTCCTCAACAGCTCAGACGACTGCTTGATTTGCTCGGCAAGAGCTAGAATTTCTGCGGACATGATAGGCCTTGATACTTGTTTGACAGCTCAGATGGCGGGGTTTCAAGCCAAGGTCAATAAATGTCGCCTTCAATGTCCTCAACAATCACATCGGTTTCGATCGGTTCGCCCGTTTCCGGATCGATCTGCGGCTGTTGCGGCGCGCGGTTGAAAATCGAGTCATCGCCGTCTCCAGACAAGCTGAGCCCTGTATCCTGATTGAATACCATACCCGGCTCGGTCCCAGGGCGGAACGCTTCTAGAATCACATCTGTAGACCCGAATGTCGGCAAAGCGCCTGTCGCGGCATCAACAGAAACTAGACGCACACCCGGCGGAATACGGAACGGGACACCTGCCTCTTCCTCAAGGGCGCGCTCCATGAATTCAGTAAAGATAACACCCGCAACGGAGCCGCCGCCTTCGCCTTCGCCAAGGGTCTTCGGCGTGTCAAACCCGGTCCAGATGCCAACCACCAAGTCTGGTGAGAAACCAAAGAATAGCGCATCGACATAGTCATTGGTGGTTCCGGTCTTACCCGCTAGTGGCTTGCCAACGCGCTTGGCACGGCGGCCTGTGCCCCGCTCAACGACACCTTCCAGCATGTGAACCAGCTGATAGGCAATGATCGGATCAACTAACTGCTTGCGATCATCTGGAAGCTCAGGCGGAGCGCTGCCATCCCATTGCAAGCTCTCACAGCCGTCACAGACACGGGTATCATGTTTATACAATGTTGTGCCCCGGCGATCCTGAACCCGGTCAAGTAAGGTCGGGGTCACTTCTTTGCCGCCATTCACAAACGCCGCATAAGCTTTCGCCAGACGCCAGGGCGATGTTTCACCAGATCCAAGCGACATAGCCGGGTAAGGCGGCAGCTTGTCATAAACGCCAAATCGCTCAGCAAACTCTGACACTGCTTCCATACCAATATCCGTCGCAACGCGTGCGGTGACCTGATTGTACGATTTCTCCAGTGCTACACGCATAGTGACCTCGCCATAGCTACGCCCTTCAGCATAGTTCTCCGGTTTCCAAACATCGCCTGTGAACTCATCATAATAGACGTAAGGGGAATCGAGAATGCGGACCGATGGGGTGTACCCCTGCTCAAGCGCAGCGCCATAGACAAACGGCTTGAAGGAAGAACCCGGCTGGCGTTGAGCCTGCGTTACACGATTGAACGGGCTTTTGAAGAAACTGTAACCGCCCATCATCGCCAGGACCCGGCCTGTATGCGGGTCAAGCGCAACGATTGCACCTTCCAGTTCGGGAATTTGCTTCAATGTCCCCTGGCCTACTGGCACCATAATTGGTTCGATCGGAGCTGCAGCCTCACCCGCTTCACCCCTTTGGCCCTCACGTGTCGACATGCTCTCTTCTTGGCTAAGGGCCTGACGGCTGATCTCAACCAGAATGACATCACCTGTTGCAAGCCCCGTCGAGCGGCCATTCTTACGTGTGTATGTCTGCGCCCATTCCAGATCCTCTGCCGGGATTGCCGTTTTTGCGCCATCACCGAGCATCAACGATGCGCCTTTCTCAGTTATCGCGGACACCATAGCCCGCTCCCAACTGCCATAGCCGCCAGGAAGCGTGACGGCATTAAGCTGCTCGAGCACATCGGTGGCCTTGGGGTCTAGCGTTTTAAGTGGGCCGCGATAAGCGTGACGTCGGTCATAGGTTTCAAGACCAATCTGTAGCGCCTCCTGCGCTGCCAGCTGCAGCTGTGTATCAATTGTCGTTCGAATCGACAGACCGCCCTGCTCAAGCTCATCTTCGCCATAGAGATCAATCAACTGCTTACGCAATTCCTGAACGAAATAGGTCGCTGCAGCATATTCTGGTCCGTATAGACGCTTCGTCGTATTCAGTGGCTCCTGCTTGGCAGTTTCAGCCTCTTCAGAGCTTAAATAACCATTCGCTACCATTCGGTTCAAAACATAGTTCCGTCGGCCCATAACGCCTTCAGGGTCATTATAAGGGTTGGACTGGCCCGGCGCTTTAGGCAGCGAGGCCAGGATCGCCGCTTCTGAGAGATCCAGTTCCGGCAATGACTTATTGAAGTAATTCAAAGCCGCTGATCCAACGCCATATGACCGGCCACCAAGGTAAATTTCGTTCAGATAGAGCTCCAGAATGTGCTCCTTGCTGAACGCTTTCTCCATGCGCCATGAGACGATCATCTCTTTGGCTTTGCGCGTGATATTCTGATCGCGGGTCAGCAGCATGTTTTTGGCAACCTGCTGAGTGATCGTTGAACCACCCTGCATACCGCCGCTGCCCGTAATCTTGTTTTTCACGGTGTTCAGAATACCGCGCGTCATGCCGCGATAATCCACACCACCATGTGTGAAGAAGGACTTATCTTCTGCTGATACGAAAGCGTGGATGACATGTTCGGGAATAGCTTCGTAAGGAATGAAGACCCGGTGCTCATCGGCAAACTCATAGATCAGAGTCCCGTCCCCGGCATGAACGCGAGAGGTCACAGGCGGGTTATATTCAGCAAGCTTTTCGACTGAAGGGACTGTGCGTCCTAGCGCAGCCATCCAGAGCATAAAGGCGACAATCGCCACTATGCCGAGGACAACGCCCACAATCACCATCCAGAGCAGGAACTTCCAGCTCAATACACGTTGCTTGATTGCGTCCAGCATAATCGGCCTCATACTATAGATTCATCGCGTGAATCACACGTTTTCAGGGCGAGACTAAGGCGGTTCTACAGCGCCGGGAAGACAGCCGTCTCAGTTGGACGCAAACAGCAAATCCTGACGATCAAAATAGGCGTCCACAGCACGCTTGATCGCCTCCGCCGATTTCTTGCGGCCACGCGCCGATTTAAGTCGCTTCGAGTCAGCCCGATTGGTCAAAAACCCGATCTCCACCAGAACCGCAGGAACATCCGGCGCCAACAGCACAAACAAGTTCTTTTGCCGATGCGTATTACGCAAAAGCGGTCCGGCTTGCTTAAGCTCTGGCACCAGTAATTCGGCAAAAATAGTCGAGTTTGATTTGGTTTCTCGCAAAGTCAGGTCTTGCAAGATGTCAGACACCTCATCTGATGTCCCGGTTTCCAACGGCAGTTCCCAGCCATACTTTTTAGCTGTGCCCTCAATGCGCGCCTCACCGCGTGTCGAAATTGTATAGACAGAGGCGCCCGAAACCGTTGGTGCTCCGGCCGCATCAGCGTGCATGGAGATAAAGAGGTCTGCGCCCCAATCACGGGCTTTCGTCACACGGTCTTCATGCTCGACATAAATGTCTGTTTCACGCGTCAGCCGCACATCATAGCGCGGATCAGCGCTAAGTATCTCCTTCAGGGTCAAAGCCGTTTTGAGAACGACCTCACTTTCCTTGCCGCCGGTAATCGCAAGCGCGCCAGGGTCTCGTCCGCCATGACCTGGATCAATTACGACGATATGGCGGCGCTGCGCGGCAATCTGCATGATGGTTGAAAAAGTGGATGGCTTTCTCGACGGCGCTTCAGCCATGACC
>CAZGVG010000056.1:0-16019 GCA_964528975.1 uncultured Hyphomonas sp. | reverse complement strand
GAGCCAGTTGTTGTGGTCTCAACGCTGAATGATAGCTCAGTCGACTTTGCGGTCCGCCCTTTTGTTAAAGGTGAGCACTGGTTCGATGCACGCTTCACCATTCCAGAAATGGTCAAGAAAGCGCTGGATAAGGCCGGGATTGAAATCCCGTTCCCACATCAGAAGGTCATCCTGTTCAAGGGTGATGAGTAAGCTGATATTGGGCCGTCTTAGTCAGGCGGCCCAATATCAATGCCGGGGGCGTTAGGCGGCGCTTTCAATCCGGAGAACATCTCCGCCAATCGAAACTCTATAGAGATGGCTGTCTCCTCCACAAACCTGGAGATTGAGGACAGGCTACCTGAATAATTTAAGCCGCTGAAATTCTTGAGCGCATTTAAGGAGTTGGTGGGGCGGCAAAAAAAACCGGGAGCCCGCCGACAATGGGGCACCCGGTAAGTTGCCAACGCACACAGAGAATATGGAAGCCCTCCGCGTGCGCTCCCCCACCAAGGCCAAGCAACACACTCAGGCGCATAAGACTGTGACATGGGTCACATTTGCGCGATTTATCTGGCGTTCAGCTTGCATATGTTAATGAGATATGAATGCTAGACTTAGAAGGTGGCCCGACATGACCAAATATCGTTTCTTAGCTGCAGTAACCGCCCTGGCTCTTCTTGGGGCCTGTGCCACTGCAACACCGTATCAAGCTGCCGAAGAAGGCAACCGAGGCTATGCAAACCAGCAAATCGAAAACGATCGCTGGCAACTCAGTTTTGCAGGCAACAGCCTGACCGATCGCCAAACCGTTGAAACATACATGCTTTATCGGGCCGCTGAGCTAACCGAACAGCAGGGTTTTGATCACTTCCATGTCGTTCAGCGTGAGACTGATGCTGATCGCCAGCTCGTCCCGACAGGGTTTGGACATGACCCGTTCTATTCAAACTTCTATTGCAATTATAGCTTTTACGGGCGCCGCAACACACGCCTCTACCCAAGCCGTTTCTTGAGATCTCGAACCCGTGGTTTCCGCAACGGTTTTGCCTATCATGACCCATTCTGGGGCAATGGTTATGACTATCGCGAAGTCATTCGGTATGAGGCAACTTCAGAGATCATTATGGGCAAAGGCCCTAAACCAAACGATCCAGCATATTTCAATGCAGACGAAGTTCTGATCAATCTTGCAGGACGAATTCAGCGCCCGGAAGCCTGATACATCTATCCAAGCTGCTTTAAACTTCTAGTTTCATTAAATTTGATCTAATTTGGTGAGACTCCAGAAAACTCTCTCGCGCACATTGTCTCAAAAGAGAGGTCAGGAGATGGCAGTTCAAGCACTCAAAATGAAGCCTGTAGCAGATGTCGAAGCAAGCTGGGTTAGAACACTTTATAGTATTTGGAATGAAGCTGGCCTTGTCGCCGAAAACCTTGCTCATGATCTTGAGCGGGAAGAAGAAGCAGACTGGGTTATGGAAAAGCAGCTAGAAACTGCCAGCCGTGTCGCAAACGTTGAAGCTAATGATCTTCAGGACATTGCCCTCAAACTGAAACTATGGGCGAAAGCTAATCTCCCTGAACATGATCCAGACAATCCATACAACAGTATCGTGATTTCTGCTCTCGCTGATCTACAGCGATATTGCGCCAGCCAAGTCGTTGGACTTGATATTATAGAAACCGAAGATTGAAAGAACCCGCCATCTCTGGTGGGTTCCTTTTGTTCAAACTCTTAAAAAGCCTAGCGCGGCGCCATACGGATCGCGCCATCAAGACGCACATCTTCGCCATTAAAGTAGCCATTCCGGCACATCTCAACCGCAAGAGAAGCATACTCGTTTGGGTTACCCAGGCGCGCAGGGTTTGGCACTTGCGCGCCGAGCGCCTGGCGAACTTTTTCAGGCGCGCCTGCTAAAAGCGGCGTATCAAAAATACCTGGCAAGATCGTATTCACGCGGATCATCTCACGACTAAGGTCACGCGCAATTGGCAGTGTCATACCCACAACACCGCCCTTGGAGGCTGAATAAGACGCCTGACCAATCTGACCGTCTTCAGCAGCTACAGAAGCGGTGTTAACCATTGCACCGCGTTCACCATCAATCGGGTCCAGTGTCATCATGCCCGCAGCTGATTTCGCGATGCAACGAAATGTCCCGACCAGATTGATCTGAATAATCAGGTCAAACTTATCCAGCGGGAAATGTGAGATCGCTCCTGTTTCGCGGTCACGGCTGGCCGTTTTGACCGCATTCCCTGTGCCAGCGCAATTGATCAGGATGCGTTCCTGACCAATCGCTTCGCGTGCCTTGGCAAAGCCAGCATCGACGCTTTCATCAGACGTGACGTTTACATTGCAGAAGACGCCGCCAATCTCGCTCGCCACGGCTTCGCCTTTTTCCTCGTTTAAATCAAAGAGAGCGCATTTAACGCCGTGGCTTGCCAGAAGGCGCGCTGTGGCCGCGCCAAGCCCTGAAGCCCCGCCCGTGACAACGGCTGATATGTTCGAATTGAGTTCCATGAGTTATCCTCCAAATATATGTTCTGAGAGCGATGTAGAAGGAAGGGCGCAAACGGCCAATGTCTGACCCAACGGAAATCATCATAGAAAATGGCGACACCATTCCGACGCAGTTGCCAATCCCGACAGAACGCCAGCAAAAACGGACCCGCCGCAAAGTGCTTCCCAAGCTCTTACAGGTCGCAGGCCGCATCCCTTTTGCGGATGACCTGGCCGCCGCTTATTATTGCGCGCTGGATACAGAAACGCCGGGCAAGGTGAAGCTTGTCCTGTTCGCGGCGCTTGGCTATTTCGTCTTGCCGATCGATGCCATTCCAGACTTTCTGACAGGCCTTGGCTTTACCGATGATGCCACCGTCCTTGCGACAGCCCTTGGGGTTGTTGGCAGCCATGTTCGCGAACCGCACAGGCTCGCTGCCCGGAAACTCCTCGGACTGCCGCAATCAGCGCCCCCAAAAAGCTAAGCCCCTAAAGCGCTTAGCCGACCGGCGGTTCAAAGCTTGGTGAAACGGGTAGGATTTCTCTCACACCTGTGTCTGCGGCTGGATCAATTTCCATGATTGCAAGTGAGCGCTCTGCTGTTCCGTCCGAGCGGAAGCGGAAGAGGCCATTCACACCGAGAAATCCATCCCGGTTGATCAGTTCATCCTGGCGCAGCTCACCATCCTCGGAAAGGGCAACTGTGAGCGCGGTTGCATCATAGGCCACCGCTGCAAGAGAGCTTGGTGCAGTGTTATATTGCCTGCGATAGCGCTGCTCAAAGTCGGCAACTTCAACCGCTGGCGCTGTTGGGAACCATGCACCTTTCAAGCTCGGCTCCCGCCAAATCTGTGGATCATCCCAACTGCTGGTGCCCAGCATTTTAACCCGGCGCGTATCGACGCCGTGATAAGCGAGCAGTGGCGCAATCCGGCGCAGGCGTGTTGCGCGCTCCGGCACAAGGACTGCCACGCGGGCACCGCGCTCAACAGCGGCCTCAACGCTTTTGGCAAAATACTCAGCTTCTGTATCCGGGCTGGTCGTACTGCTGGGATAGAAAGCAGAGGTCAGCATCACGCCGCCATTACGCAGCACTTCCTGCTGCATGGCCGCCTCTATACGCGTCCCAAGTCCGCTTTGCGGGCCAAAGAAGGCAAACTGATCATACCCACGCAGCGAAGCATACTCGATAATCGAGGCAACTTCTTCTTCGGGCGCAATAGAGGCCAGAAACGCCCCATAGCTGGCGACAGAACTGTCATTTGAGAAAGCGATAATCGGCTTACTATCCTCGGACATGATCTCTCTTACGGGCTGAACATTCGCACCAAAGAGCGGCCCAAGAATAACGTCCGCACCATTGCTTTTCAGCTCTTCAGCCGCTTCAACAGTTTGGGTCTGAGAGCCGCCGGTGTCTTTTGGAATGATGACGAAATTCTCATTGCCATAATCAAACAGAGCCAGCTCTATCCCAGCCAGCATGCCTTCAGCTTGCTGGCGCACGCGTGCGTTTGGATGAGAGAAGGGAAGCAAGACACCGGCGCGGATCAGCTCCCGATCGGCCATATGCGGCGGGGTGAGCGGACCCTTTTCATCTTTTTCAGGTTCGAGATCGACAACATCTTGAGTGTCTTCGGAGCCATCTGTCTCACCGCCGGGAACCGGATCAACGCGCGGGTTACCTGTCGATATTGGTCCAACTGGGCCTGGGGCCTGTGTGGCACAGCCTGCTAAAGTCAGGAATGCCGCAAAAAATAGGATTGGCAGCGGCGCACGAACACGCGATGTTAGCTCAGATGTCATCCAAAAGACCCTCTTCCATTACGCCAGTTTCCAGCGACGCGAGTCGCGTTACGGGCGAACCTAAATCCGGCACTCGCGCGGCGCAACCGCTTGAACCCGGTCTTTACATTGTTTCGACACCTATCGGGAACCTTCGAGACATTACATTACGTGCAATTGATACGCTGAAAGCCGCTGATGAAGTGCTGGCCGAAGACACAAGGGTCGCCCGGCGTCTTCTAGATGCCCATGACATTCGCGCCAAAGTCAGCCCCTACCATGACCATAATGGGGCACAGCGCCGTCCGGAAATCCTGGAAAAACTTAAGGATGGCCGCGTCATAGCCCTGATCAGCGATGCCGGAACGCCGCTCGTATCTGATCCAGGCTGGAAACTGGCTCGCACGGTCCTCGACGCGGGCTACCGGATTTTCCCAATCCCCGGCGCCTCAGCCCTGCTGGCAGGTTTGGTAACCAGCGGTCTGCCAAGCGACAAGTTTATGTTTTGCGGGTTTCTCTCGGCCAAATCCGGTGCGCGCAGGAAAGAAGCGGCAGCATTGGCAGAAGTCCCAGCAACACTCGTCTTCTATGAAAGCGGACCGCGCTTGGTCGCCAGTCTGTCTGATTTAGCCCAAACACTTGGGGATGACAGAGAAGCCGCTGTCGCACGTGAGCTAACCAAGTTGTTTGAAGAAACCCGGCGTGGAACGCTGGCCTCTCTTGCCGCTCACTATACTGAGAACGGCCACCCCAAAGGTGAAATCGTAATGCTGATCGGACCACCTCTGGCGGTAGAGGTAACTGAGGAAAGCCTCGATGCTGCTTTGTTGGAGGCGCTACAATCACAATCCGTCAAAGCTGCCGCCAATGAAGTTGCTGCCAAGCTCGGCATCCCAAAACGCGATG
The DNA here is from genome assembly GCA_964528975.1 of uncultured Hyphomonas sp. Taxonomy (GTDB): domain Bacteria; phylum Pseudomonadota; class Alphaproteobacteria; order Caulobacterales; family Hyphomonadaceae; genus Henriciella. Next base: position 10,846 of record CAZGVG010000056.1, on the reverse strand, counting down.
CTTACCAACGGGCGCTCACGCTTAAAGATGGCTAAGCGCACCCGGCTCACCCGCCAGCAGGCTGAACGCCGGGGGCGATGGGCAGAGACGGCTGCTGAACTTCTTCTTCGCCTCAAAGGCTACTCGGTGGTCGCAAGGCGTGTAAAACTGAGAATGGGTGAAATTGATCTGATTGCAGCGCGTGGCAAGACGCTGGCCTTTGTTGAGGTTAAGCAACGCAAGACGCTTGATCTGGCTCAAACCGCCGTTACACCTAAGAACTGGCAGCGCATTTCAAATGCGGCCAGCGCCTGGACCGCGCGGCGGCAGCGATATGCAAACTATGATTGGCGCTACGATCTGATCGCGGTCACGCCATGGGCCGTTCCGAAACATTACAAAAATTTCTGGAACCCCTGACTGGTCAAGTGCCGCAATCTTGCCCAAACCCGCTTTTAAGCCTTCTGCATATTGAACGCAGGAAACGTGTATAGGAGCCCGTCATGTCCCGTCTTACTGCCAGTCTCGCTTTGATTGCTGCCCTTCCCATTCTTGGGGGCTGCGCAACCGCTGTTGTTGGCGCAGCTGGCGCTGGCGCAGTCACCGCAACCCAGGAGCGCTCTTTCGGCGAAGCGATCGATGACGCCGCCATCTCAAATGAGATCAAAGGCAAGATGCTGGCCAATGGCGGCTTAGGCGAGGTCGATGTTGAAGTCGCAGGCGGCCTTATCCTGCTCTCTGGCCGGGTGCAAACACCTGAGCTGCGCATGAAGGCCGAGAGCATTGCATGGTCAGCCAAACGCGCCTCAGATGTTGCAAATGAAGTGCGGATCGAAGCGCCCGGCGGCGTCTTTTCGAACCTCTCAGATGAAGCCATTTCCGGCGCAGTGCGCTCGCGCCTACTTGGATCTTCTTCTGTCAAAGCCAGCAATTTCAATGTCGAAACCTATGGCGGCACGGTCTACCTCTTGGGGGTTGCGCGTAATGAAGCCGAGCTTCAGAAGGCCGCCGAAGAGGCCAGCATGGCCCGCGGCGTGCAACAAGTCGTCTCCTATGTCCGCCTACGTGATGAACGCGGCCAGATCGTCCCCTACCGCTCGAAAACACCCGCGCCCGCCAACCCGAACGAACTGCTTGGCGGCCCCGGCAGCTAGGCCCCAGGCGAAAGCCGAATAAAACCAGCCATTTGCATTCAGCGCGATCCCCCTCATATAGGCTTCACGAGAGACTCAAGGAGCCGATATGAGCCTGCGCGTTGCCATTCAAACCGACCCGCTGGAAACAGCGAATGTCGACTCCAACACAACTTTTGCACTGGCCGAAGCGGCGCAGAATATCGACGCTGAGCTATTTGAATATCAGCCAGAGAACCTGACCTATAGCGAAGGCCGGATCAGCGCCTATGCCCGCCCGCTGAAAGTACAGCGTGTGACAGGGAACCCGGCAGTCTTTGGTGATCGCAAAAGCATCGATCTGCGAAGCGAGGTCGATGTCATCTTGATGCGCCAGGACCCGCCCTTCGACATGGGCTACATTACCGCCTGTCATATTCTGGAACTGCTCAAACCAGACACACTCGTGGTGAATGATCCTGAGCATGTGCGCTCTGGGCCAGAAAAGCTCTACCCGTTGCTGAGACCAGAATTTACGCCGCCAACGCTGATCTCACGTGATCGCGACGAAATGGCGGATTTTAGGAACACACACAAGGATGTGATCCTCAAGCCGCTCTATGGCTTTGGCGGCGGCGACGTCTTCCGCATCAAGCCCGAAGACAGCAACTTTGGTCCCCTCATTGACCTCTTCCTTGGGCGCACGCCTGAGCCTCTAATTCTGCAGGCTTTCCTCCCTGCTGTGTCAGAGGGCGACAAACGAATCATTCTGATTGATGGCGAGGCCGTTGGCGGCTTCAATCGTGTCCCTTTGAAGGGTCATGCCCGCTCAAACCTGGCTGTTGGCGGAACCGCAGAGCCAAGTGAGCTTAGCGAAGCTGACATGGCCATCTGCAATGCCATCGGCCCAGACCTCAAGGCTCGCGGGCAAACCCTTGTTGGGATTGATGTTATTGGCGGACGCCTAACCGAAGTGAACAACACCTCTCCGACCGGGGTTCAGCAAGTTCGAGACTTTACAGGCCGTGACCCAGCAGCAATGTTCTGGCAGAGTGTGCAAGATAGGCTTGCAAATCGCTGACACTGCCGCCAGAAATAGGACCATGAACATGAAAGCTCTTTCTATCGCCTCTCTCGTGTCGCTTGCTTTGGTTGGCGCTGCGTGTTCTCAAACGGAAGCTCCCGAGGCCGAGGTTAAAGCAACTCCGGTTGCTGCGCCTGCACCAGCTGATGATGGCTTCAATCTTCGCATTCCGGGCGATGATACAGGCGCGGCTGTGTCAGATGATGGCTTCAACTTCTCCATTCCAAGCGGTGATGGTACACCTGCACCAAGCGGCGATTTTAACTTGCCCTCTGACATTCCGACGACGGACGCGCTATCTGATCTGCCAGAGCTTGAGGCACCGCTGGGCGATGAAACGCCAATCGTTGAGACCGATGACGAGCCGATCATTCGTCTCGACTAAAAACTAAATTTTTGTTCTTTATTTGTTCTGAATAATCTGCTAGTTCTCACTCTAAGTGGGGAATAGATATGGTTGCACGGGTCACGACATTTGCGTTTGAAGGCATCGAGGCCAAGCCGGTTGATGTTCAGGTGCATATGGCAGGCGGCAACCAGCCTGCGTTCATGATTGTCGGACTGCCTGACAAGGCCGTCGGCGAAAGCCGCGAACGGGTACGCGCCGCGTTTAGCGCGATTGGGCTTGCCCTTCCGCCAAAGCGGATCACGGTCAATCTTGCGCCTGCTGATCTTCCTAAAGAGGGCAGTCATTATGATCTTGCCATCGCGCTGGGGATTATGGGCGTAATGGGCATTCTTGCGCCCGATGCTCTGGATGGTCATGCCGCCATTGGTGAGCTCTCTCTTGATGGTCAACTTGGGCAGACCATGGGGGTTCTGCCCGCCGCCATGCAAGCACTGGACATGGATTTGCGGTTGATCTGCCCGGAAGTTTGCGGTCCTGAAGCGGCTTGGGCCGGGGAAGGCAATCTCGCCGCGCCAAATCTGCTCAGCCTGATCAACCATTTTACCGGGCGCGCGACGCTGACCTGTCCGCCGCCGGGAGAATTGGCGGAAAGCCCCGCCATTCCTGACCTACGCGATGTTAAAGGCCAGGAAGGCGCCAAACGCGTACTGGAGATCGCCGCCGCTGGCGGGCATAATTTATTGTTCTGCGGTCCGCCGGGATCGGGTAAATCCATGCTGGCCAAACGCCTTCCGGGCCTGCTGCCGCCGCTATCAGCAAAAGAGTTGCTGGAAGTCTCACAAATTCAGTCTGTGTCCGGCTTGCTCGAGCGTGGGCAACTGTCACGCACCCGGCCTTTTCGCGCCCCGCATCATTCCGCCTCAATGGCCGCTCTGGTCGGCGGCGGCGTGAAGGCTCGGCCCGGCGAGATATCCCTTGCACATCATGGCGTCCTCTTTCTGGACGAGTTACCTGAATTTTCAGCTCAGGTTCTCGATAGCCTGCGTCAACCGCTCGAAGACGGCGATGTCACGATCTCCCGCGCTAATCGCCATGTGAAGTATCCGGCGCGGTTCCAGCTCGTTGCGGCTATGAACCCGTGCAGATGCGGCAGCAATACCGACTGCCGCAAAGGGCCGCGCTGTGCTGAAACCTATCAGGGCCGGTTGTCTGGACCTTTTCTCGACCGGATTGATCTCTTCTTTGACACCCCGCCCGTGACAGCCGTCGACCTGACACTTCCGCCTCCCGCTGAAGGGACAGCTGAAGCAACAGCGCGCGTTGCGGCCGCCCGCGCGGTACAGACTGAACGCTATACTGAAGTGAAAAACTCATCTCAGCGCCCTCTAAATGTCGATGCCACGGGCGATCTATTGAAGACGTTTGCTGATCCAGATGCCCCTGGGCAAAGCCTGCTAGCCGATGCCGCCGCCAAGCTTAACCTCTCTGCCCGGGCTTATTACCGCGTTTTGAAAGTTGCCCGCACCATTGCTGACCTTGATGGCGCACCCGGTGTCCGGCGCGTACATATCGCTGAAGCTCTATCCTATCGCCGGCGCGCTCCATCTGAAAATTCAACCGCTACAGCCAACGCCCTCGCGCAGTAGAAGAATCAGCATTAAGTAAATCCTCAAAGCCTTATGGCATGGGGATACTTATGAGCGATCACGATCCAAACCTCACGCCAGAGCAAGCGTTTCTGGCCACCACCACTCACGAAATTCGTACGCCGCTGAACGGCATCATTGGAACAGTTTCTCTTTTACTTGAGACCGAGCTTGATCCCGCCCAGCGCGAATATGCAGAGGCCATCCGCCAGTCTGGCTCCAGATTGCTCGATATGCTCAACAATGTCCTCGATTTCGCGCGGCTTGATGCGGGCGCGATTGAGGTTGAGCAAGAAAGCTTTGATCCCGCCGCTCTCGCCCAGGAAGTCGTCGAGCTTCTGTCACCGCGTGCCCATGCCAGTGGCCTTGATCTCGCCGTGCAATGCCGCACGCAACAAGGCCTGACTCTGGTCAGCGATGCCGGGAAACTTCGCCAGATCCTGTTCAACCTCATCGGCAATGCCCTGAAGTTTACAGAAAGCGGCGGCATTCTCGTCGATCTCGATTATCAAGCGCCGAACCTTATGATCCGCATCTATGATACTGGCCCCGGGATCGCCCCAGAGGTTCAAACGCGCTTGTTCGAAGCGTTTCGCCAGAATGATAGCGCCGATGCGCAAAAAGATGGCGGCGTTGGGTTAGGCCTTGCCATCGTCAACCGCCTCTGTGACGTTTTGGGCGGCCGCGTCTGGATCGAAAGCGCCCCCGGCGCCGGCACTTGCTTTGGACTCATCATTCCTGCCACTGAAGGCGCGCACAACCAAACCCGGCCAGCCAATGATCCGCTGACAGGCCGCATCGCTCTCGCAGGCCTTCCGCAAGCAACCGTTCTGGCGGCGTCACAAGCTTTAGGGCGTGCAGGCGCAAAACCGCTCAATATAAATCCGCCTCTTGCAGCTCTATCCGCCAATACCAACCTGACTTTAGCCAACGCCGACCTGCCCGAAGACACGCTTCGCGCGCTCTGCAATGCTGGGCCTGTCCTGATCGTTCTTCGCCCTGAGGACCGCGCAGAGATGCCCCGGTTCCGCACGATCGGCGCTGCGGGATGGCTGGTACGCCCGCTGCGAGCCGCCTCTGTCGTCGAACGCGCAGGCCTTGCCATGGCCGGGGAAGCGGTGGCCAGCGAAGACACAGATGATGAGGCGGGGCATGGCCATGTTCTCATCGCTGACGATAATCCAATTAACGCTTTGATTGCGAGGCGCGCCTTGGAATCGTCAGGATTCACCGTCACCGTGGCAAGCACAGGACGTGAAGCCCTCGACGTGATTGAGCAAATCAGTCCAGAGCTTGTACTTATGGACCTAAGAATGCCGATTATGGATGGTTTTGAAGCGATCAAACGCCTGCGCGCGTCGGGGGCAACCGTCCCGGTGATTGCGGTCTCGGCTGAGATCAACCCGGATATTGAGCGCCGCGCCATGACCGCTGGCGCCGACGGCGTTGCCGCCAAACCCCTCGACGCCGAAGCCCTGCGCCGCCTTGCCTTGAAATGGACCGGCCTGAACTCACAGGCGGGCGCCGCGTGAGTGAGGTTGCTCAGACGGCGGAGAAACAAAAGCCGCGCATCGTCCGTGCGTTTACCGCGCTTCGTGACAGACGCATGGCCGCCATGCTTCTTCTATCGTTTGCGGCAGGTATTCCATACGGAGTTGTTCTCGGAACGTTGAACGCCTGGTTCACAGAGGCGAAAGTAGACGTTTCTCAAGCTGGTGTGCTGGGGTTTATTATTCTGGCCTACAGTTTCAAATTCATGTGGGCTCCGGGGTTTCAGAAAGCGTCCTACCCAATCAAAACACCTTTTGGTGCACGCCGCGGATGGCTACTTACATTTCAATTCCTGATCGCCCTCCTGATTGGGGTCCTATCGATGACGGATCCGACGAAATCTCTGGGCTTTGTCGCTGTGGCTGCACTCTGCATCGCGCTCTTGTCTGCCACGCATGATATAGTGCTTGATGCTTGGCGGATCGAAGTCGCCAGAAATGATGAAGACCTGGACTTGATGTCCGCACTTTATCAATTTGGGTATCGCATTGCTGGATTGCTCACGGGTGCACTTGCGCTAGTTGCTGCAGCTAGGATTGGGTGGCCAACCACAATCGCGCTACTTGGCGTTCTAATGATTCTGGCGATGGTTGGGACCTTCGTTGCACCAGAACCTGAAGTCTCACAGGACAAAGAAGCAGGCGCACTCGCCAGAGCAACAGGATTGATCGAGAACATTAGAAACAGGTCCTCAGCAGGCGTCGTGCTTGCATGGGGCTTAGCGATCTCAATGCTGCTTTTCTACATGTGGACCTATCTTACATTTACACCGCCATCGGCCGAACAGATAGAAGCTGGGGCCGCGACGTCTCCACTCAGCCCAAGTAAGTTTCTGCGCGCGCAGGGCCCGATCATAATCTTTCTGACGGTGCTTCTGCCATCATTGATCGCCGCTTACTTGCTAGGCCAAGCGACTAGCCCAGCTGAGCAGAGCAAACCTACGCAGTTCCTGAAGAGAACAGGAGACGCCGTTTTCGGGTCGGTAATCGTACCCCTTATGGATCTTATACAGCGGCTAAGGTGGGCTTTCATCCTCGTTCTGGCTCTGATCTTGACCTACAGATTTGCTGACCTGGTTTGGGGTTCTTTTGCTTACTTTTTCTATCTCGATGACCGCTTTGGTGCGCTTTGGATGACCAATGATGAAGTTGCTGTGGCCTCCAAAACATTCGGCGTCATTATGACGGTTGCAGGCTCAGGGCTTGGAGCCTTAGCCTTGATTTTTCTCGGCCGTATGCCTTGCCTCTTTATCGGCGCCGTCCTCGCCGCCGCGACAAACCTGCTCTTCGCTGATCTCGCGGCCGGCCGCTATATTGTGGAAACGTCAACTTTCGTTCCAACAGTTGGTGGTGACAATGTGACCGCTTTCCTAAGCATGACAGGGCTAGACCACGTGCTGAACTTTATTCCACCGATATTTGGCCTCGAAAATCGCCCAGAACTGACCCGGCTAATGGGGGCAATTGCCGGTGAGAACTTAGCTGTTGGCTTTGCCAGTGTTGCGTCAGTTGCTTTCCTGACGTCCATCGTGAACCCAAAATACGCAGCTGTTCAATATGCCCTTCTGGCTTCACTTACCATGCTCATTGGGTCTTTAGGTCGCGCTTGGATTGGTGAGCTTATTGAGACGGATGGCTATTACACGGTCTTTATCACAACGTTCTGGATTGGGATCATTCCGGTCGTGCTTGTCGCATTAGAATGGGCGCGCCAGATCCGCTATGGCGCGCCTAACTCTCAAATGCTCGCAGAAACGGCTCCCCCCTAAACCCCAACCTGATCAATATCGAACGCGGCGACGGTCGCGAGGTTCACGATATCGTTCACCGTTGCGCCGAGCGAGGCGATCTGCACCGGCTTAGACATCCCCAGCAAGACAGGTCCAATGACGGTCGCGCGGCTCATCCCTTCCAGCAAATTCGTCGAGATGGACGCCGAGTGGATCGCTGGCATAACCAGCACATTCGCTTCCCCCGTCAAACGCGAGAAGGGGTAGAGCACTTTATGCATCGGGTTCAGCGCCACATCCGCCGAGATATCGCCTTCATACTCAAAGTCGCAATCCCCGCATGCGTCTAGAATAGCAACAGCGTCGCGAACCTTCTCGGCCCGCTCACCCATCGGGTTTCCAAAGGTCGAATAAGATAAGAATGCTACGCGCGGGGTAAAGCCGAGCCGTTTCACCGCCTTCGCCGCTTCCTTGGCAATTCCCGCAAGTTGGGCTCCATTTGGCAGCTCATTAACACTGGTATCGGCGATGAAGATCGTCTTGCCGCGATTGATCACCATCGACATGCCGATGACGTCAGCGCCCGGCAATGGGTCAAGCGTCAGGCGAACATCGGTCAGGCAAACATCATAATTTCGTGTCACACCTGTGACCATGCCATCGGCATCGCCATGGGCCAGCATGCAAGACCCAAAGACGTTCCGGTCCTGATTGACCAGCCGCTGGGCATCCCGCTTCAAGAAGCCTTTGCGCTGCAAACGCTCATAGAGGTAATCGGTATAGTCGGCATTGCGATCAGACAGACGCGCATTGACGATTTCAAGACTGCCCTCCGGCACGCCCATTTGCTCCATCGTGCGGGTCACCTGCGCCTCGCGGCCGATCAGGATCGGATGGCCAAGGCCCTGCTGTTTGAATGTGAAGGCGGCGCGCACAACTTGCGGTTCCTCGCCTTCGGCAAACACGATGCGCCTCTGATCCTTACGGACGGTGTTCTGAACGCCTTGCAGGAAGCTGGCGGTTGGGTCGAGCCGACGTGCCAGAGAATGGCGATACTCTTCCATATCCTCAATCGGCTTACGGGCAACGCCAGTGTCCATCGCCGCTTGAGCGACGAAAGGCGGAATGAAGCTGATCAGACGCGGATCAAAAGGCGTCGGGATGATATAATCCTTACCGAAAGTTGGTCGCGACCCGTGATACGCGGCGGCGACCTCATCCGGCACGTCTTCGCGGGCAAGCTCGGCCAGAGCCTTGGCGGCAGCCACTTTCATCTCTTCATTGATCCCGCGCGCCCGCACATCCAGTGCGCCGCGGAAAATATAAGGGAAGCCGAGGACATTATTGACCTGGTTTGGGTAATCCGAGCGCCCGGTTGCAATGATGGCATCACCGCGCACAGATTTGATGTCTTCTGGCGTAATCTCAGGATCTGGGTTTGCCATGGCAAAAATGATCGGATTGTCGGCCATCGACTTGACCATCTCTTTACTGACAGCGCCTTTGACAGAGAGCCCAAGTAAGCAGTCAGCACCGTCCATAGCTTCTGCAAGGGTGCGCTTGTCTGTCTTGACGGTAAAGGCGGACTTGAATTGATCCATCTTTTCCGTGCGTCCTTCATAGATGACACCGCTGCTGTCACACATCAGGATATTCTCAGCCTTTACGCCAAGGTGACGAATAAGACCCGCGACAGACAAGCCTGCTGCGCCTGCACCAGAGACAGCGACTTTCAGGTCTTGCAGACGGCGCCCGGTAATCGCGCAGGCATTGATAATTCCGGCTGCGGCAATGATGGCCGTACCATGCTGATCGTCATGGAAAACTGGAATATCCAGCTCATCACGTAGGCGTTGCTCAATGATGAAACATTCCGGCGAACCAATATCTTCAAGGTTTATCCCGCCCCATGTCGCACCAATATTTCGGACAACGGTGCAAAACTCATCAATCTCTTTGGTTTGAACCTCAACATCAAAGCTATCAATGTCGGCGAACCGTTTGAACAGGACAGACTTACCTTCCATCACCGGCTTGGACGCCATAGGGCCAAGGTCACCAAGGCCCAGGATCGCTGTCCCGTTAGAGATCACTGCAACCGTATTGCCCTTGGCGGTATAGTCATAAGCAAGGTCTTCATCCCTCGCGATCGCTTCGACCGGAATGGCCACGCCGGGGCTATAGGCCAGAGACAGGTCTCTTTGCGTTTGCATCGGCTTGGTCGGCATCATTGAAATCTTGCCGGGTGTCGGATGCGAGTGGAAATCAAGCGCTTCCTGATCAGTGAAACTTGGTCGCTTGCTTGTCATAGGCCGTGCCTTTCGAGGCAGAGAAGGTCAAAAAGTGTTTGAGCCTCACTAAGCCTGTCCGCAGGGGGCGACAACCCGCAAAGCATCACGTATTCCAGTCTGCAAAGATGGGAATCGGTAAGAATATGCCTGACAGCGGCGGAGAAGTGAAAAAGGCCAAGGCCCCAACCCCCTTTATGGCGCAATATTTGTCCATAAAGGCCGGGCATCCTGATGCGCTTTTATTTTTCCGCATGGGTGACTTTTATGAACTTTTCTTTGAAGACGCTGTTCGTGCTGCGGAAATTCTCGACATTACTCTTACCGCCAGAGGCGAACATGACGGCAAACCGATTCCCATGGCGGGCGTCCCCTATCACGCTGCTGAGGGGTATCTCGCGCGCCTGATCAAATCGGGTGAGCGCGTGGCGGTGTGCGAACAGACAGAAAGCCCGGCCGAGGCCAAGAAGCGCGGCTATAAATCTATTGTGAACCGTGAGATCGTGCGCATTGTCACGCCCGGCACTATCACAGAAGAAACCCTGCTCCCTCCCAGACAAGGCCAGGCGCTGGTCGCTGTCGCTTTCGCATCTGGCGGGGCCGAAGCCGCGCTGGCCGCGTGTGATGTCTCCACTGGTTATCTGGAGATCAGAGACTTCGCCGCAGAAATGCTGGGCGAAACCCTGTCAGCCTTGCCGATTACTGAGCTGTTGCTGACCGAAGCAGATGCCGAACGCCCCCTCACCCGCGCTGCTTTGCAAGCCTTCAAGCTGCCGCTGACCCATCGGCCCAATGGTGCTGCCAGCGCCAAATCCGGCGAACGCCTGCTTAAAGAGAGCTTCAAGGTTGCCGCTCTTGATGCGTTTGGCGCATTCAACAAAGCCGAGCTTGCGGCCGCAGCGTTGCTCTTGGACTATCTCTCCATCACGCAGGCGGGCGCAGATATCCGGCTTGATCCGCCCCAACGCGGCGCAGCAACGCCGACCCTCCTGATCGATCCGGCAACACGGGCCAGCCTTGAGATCGATACGGCGATGAACGGGACGCGCCAAGGCACGCTGCTGGCCACAGTTGACCGAACGCTGACCGCGCCGGGCGCAAGACTACT
>CAZGVG010000055.1:0-16036 GCA_964528975.1 uncultured Hyphomonas sp. | reverse complement strand
GAGCAGTCATATCTATGTCCTTTCGTTTTTGACAACTACTTTGTATTTCAAAGCTGACATTCGTGTCAACAGATTACTTTGAAAAACAAAGTGATTGATCTCGTACTAAAAAAAAAGCCCCGCATCTCAAAGAGATACGGGGCTCAGAAAAAGAGAGTCAGATATCCAGTTAACGTTCATCTTCCTCGTCTTGGGCATCCTCCAGCCGAAATAGACGCGGATCAATCCGGCCATTGGTTTCAACATCGAGCAGGTCAACAACAGTAGTTTGTAAGTTGCCGTCCACAGATAACCAGCCAATGAGATCATAGGATTCACGGTCAAAAACCATAGTCAGCGTGCCATCAAGCTCACCTGTTGCATCACTTACCCGGATCCCAAGGCGGTCATCATTCCGCAGAATACCCAGAATGTTGGCATTCCCGTCATAATCCAGTTTGTTCGACAGGATGAGGCCAAGTGGTGTGGAGGCCAGCGGGATACGGTCAACGGTTTCAAGCTCGCTATCTTCCATAGCTACCGTGGTGCCATCTGAAACAATCAGGATCGGCGCTGGGTCATCATAATCAAAGCGCATTTTCCCAGGACGGCTGAGCGCAAAACGTCCTGTGCTGACCGAGCCATCAGCGTTTTGCTGAACGAATTTGCCTTGAGCGCGTTTTGCAGACGCGAGTGCTGCGCTGGCTTTTTCGAGGATAGAGGGCCATTCCGCCTCTGGAATCTGATTTGATTGATTGGTCACGGTTGGCGCGGTTTCGGCAGGCTCTGGCGTTTCTGTCTCGAAATCAGGCGCAGTGACAGGTGCGGGTATGATCTCAACCTCATCCATCGTGCGCGGATCACTTGGAGCTGGATCGCTAGGCTGCGGGGTCGCCTGTGCGAGGATAATCGGCGTCGCCGGCGGCTCAGATGTGATTTCGGGAGCCGCCTCCGCGATCACAGGCGCAGCTTCTGTTACCACAGGGGCTGGCTCAGTCACGAGCTGCAGCCCAGCGTGCAATTGCGGGCCAACAGCCAAAATAAGCGCCCAGGTTGAAATTGCGGCTGAAAACATTTTCTGCCTCCCTTGTTTGACCTTCACATAAGCGCATCGCGGATACAAAAACAGGGCTAAATCAAGGCATTTGCGCCCGGTTTCGTTATGCCGCGTTCAGCTAGACGAGAACTGAAATGGCGGCGTTAACCTGGCCTTGCTTTTAATTCACTTGGCGAACGGAACAGATAATGGCGTGTATGCTCAGAATTATGGAGGGCTCATCATGAGACTTACAGTATCCATTCTTCTCGCGACAGGGCTGCTTACGGGCTGTCAAAACCTATCTAATCGAACCCTTGGCACAACCGCTGGCGGGGCGATTATTGGCGCGGGTGTCGGCACAATGGCTGGCGGAGATGATAAGCGAAACGCCGCAATCGGGGCCGCTATTGGCGGCATCGCTGGAGCGGCTGTTGGCGTTTATATGGACAAGCAGGAAGAAGAACTACGCCAGCAAACAGCTGGAACCGGGATCGAGATAGAGCGCCAGGGCGATCAGCTTGCCCTGACCATGCCATCCGGGATTACGTTTGATGTGGATAGCGCCGCGATCAAATCAGGTTTCACCCAGCCCCTGAATGACGTCACAGCGACTTTGGTTGAGTATCCCAAGACAGCTGTCGATATTGTCGGCCATGCCAGCTCTGATGGTGATGACGCCTATAACCAGACCCTGTCAGAAGAGCGCGCCGCCTCAGTTCAATCTTACTTGCAAAGCAATGGCGTGCAGGGCGTGCGCCTTCGCGCCATCGGCATGGGGGAAACCCAACCGGTTGCTGATAATAACACTCAGGCTGGTCGTGCCGCCAATCGCCGCGTCGAGATCCTTCTCACGCCTATTGTCGAGGACGATGCCTGATCAGAGGGCTGGGGCGTCCTGCCTCGGCCCTTTTCTTTTTTGGCCGCAAACGCCCATGCTCTAGCGCATCAAAGCCAGCGCTGGAGCCTCTTTGGCGCTTAGAATCGCCCTTGTTGTTCCGCCGAACAGCATCTCGCCCATGCGGCTGTGGCCATAAGCGCCCATAACAAGCACGCCGGCTTGAAAGTCGGCGGCAAGCTTGAGCAGGCTGGTGCTGGTTTTACCCTCAAGCGCCACCGTATGTGTTTGCAGGCCGAGCGCATGCAAATGATCGGCAAGCACCGCCGGATCACTCATCCCTGTCGCCACACAGCTCTCGCGAAGCTTATTGGGATTATGAGCAATAATAGCTGTTTTGTAGCTCTCAATGATTGGCGTATGCATCCGCACGGCCCGCGCGGCCTGCGGGCTGCCATCCCAAGCGATCAGGCAAGTCTTGTCCTCAGCCTCGCTATTGCCAGCAACGACAATCGGCAGGCGCACCTGCATCAGCGCATAATCGAAACTCTGATTCAAATCATGCTGCGAGTTTGAGGCAGCTTTAGGAAAAACCACAGCGTCAGAGAGCATGGCTTCCCCTGCTGCGCGATAGTCAAGCTCAGCCGTTTCGCGCACAAGACGGCTTTGCAGCCAGGAGCCTGCCGCTTTCGTCTCTGCGGTAAAAACGGCTCTGAGCGCCGCATAAGTATCGGCCTGAGCCTTTAGCATCGCCGTGATCGCTTCGTTTCCGAGACTGATCGTTTCCGGACCGGTGACATAGGCATATCTTCGCGTTGGGTCGGGTTGAACCAGAAGCCCCGTTAAGGTTGTATGCAGCCGTTTGGTGAGACGAATAGCGCATTTTATCTGGTCGGCAGCCGTCTCTATATCGCTGCCCAAGATTGCTGTTACTGACATTTCCATATCCCTCCTTCAGGTCAGATAGGAAAGATTTGGGCACAGCGTTTGGCGGAAAAAAGAGGCGCCGCTTGTGACAGAACCGAGCAGCGTAAGACCGCTACAGAGCGGGAGACTGGCCCGGTTTGACGCGCGGCAATAAAAGCAGCGCATAAAGAAAGGCCGGAGCGTTCTGCCCCGGCCTTTTTGGTTCTCACTTGGGAGGAAAGCTTACTCAGCAGCAGTTTCTTCTGTTTCAGTCACTTCAGCGACAACAGTTTCTTCTGCGACGTCTGCATCTTCAGCAGCTTCTTCAATTGCGACTTCAACAGTCTCTTCGACTTCAGCAACTACTTCTTCAGTTGCTTCTGCTACTTCACCTTCAACGGCTTCAACAGCAGCTTCAACTGGAGCGGCTTTGTCTTCGTCTGCGACAGCTACGCCGGCGGCAGACACGAGAGCTGCGAAAGCAGCTGCTTTAAGAATCATCTTCATGGATTTTGTCCTTTGAAGTTACACCCACCAATAGGGCGGGCGGACGTAGACCGCATGGTTAATGATTCATCAACTAATTAAACTGTCATGAAACTGCAGAGGCCGAAAAGTGTGACTTTCCGGCCTCATACAAGTGAACTATCGGTTAGGTTAAGCGGCTGCTTTGACTTGCGAGCCGGCTGGCGGGAAGCGGGTGTAGAAGCCCTCCCCTTTGGCCGCCATGTCGCGGAGCATGTCGCCCGGACGGAAGCGGTCACCGTATTTGTCGGCCAAGCGATCTGCTTCAGCCACAAACTCTTTAATGCCCCAAATGAGGTCGACATAAGAACAGCACCCGCCCGTATAAGGCGCAAAGCCCCAAGCGAGGATGGAGCCAATATCGCCGTCGCGGGCGTCGGTGATGACCCCTTCTTCAAAGCAACGCGCGACTTCAATCGCCTGACGCACTAAGAAACGGCTTGTCAGCTCTGTCTTCATTTCAGGTGGGCATTCGTCGACTTTAACGTCGATTTTCTTGTTGAGGTCTGGCCAGAGGCGAGCCGGTTTGCCCTTTTCATTATAATCATAAAAGCCTTTGCCAGCCTTACGGCCCACGCGGCCTTCATCCTCAACCAACCAGGCCATCATCTGACCAAGCTCATTGGCATTATAGTCAATGCCCGCAGCGGCTGACATCTGGCGTCCGACTTTCAACGCCGTATCAAGGCCGACACTGTCGGAAACCTCAAGCGGTCCCATTGGCATACCGGACTGACGCCCAACATTTTCAATGATTGCAGGCTTGATGCCTTCGGCCAGCATTTGCATGCCTTCCTGAGTATAGGTGCCGAAACAGCGCGAGGTATAGAAACCGCGGCTATCATTCACAACGATTGGCGTCTTGCGGATCGCGAGAACATAGTCGATCGACTTTGCCAGCGTCTCTTCAGAGGTCTTGTCGCCCATAATGATCTCAACCAGACCCATCCGCTCCACCGGGGAGAAGAAGTGGATACCGATAAAGTTTTCAGGCCGAACAGACGCCTCAGCCAATCCAGTGATTGGGAGGGTTGAGGTGTTTGACCCCATGACCGCCGCATCACCAAGCTGTGCTTCAGCCATTTTGGTGATCTTGGCTTTTAGCTCTGGGTTCTCAAACACCGCTTCAACGACGAGATCAGCGCCTTTGAAGTGGTCATAATTATCACTCGGTGTAATGCGCGCGAGCAGGGCATCGCCCTTTTCTTGTGTCATTTTCCCGCGAGACACCTGTTTCTCAACAAGCTTGCGAGAATAGTCCTTGCCCTTCTCAGCGTTCTCGACTGAAATATCGACCAGCACGGTTTCGATGCCTGCGCGGGCCTGCTCATAGGCAATCCCGGCACCCATCAGGCCAGCGCCGATAACGGCAACTTTGTTCAAGGCGTATTTGTCATAGCCAGCCGGGCGACTTGCGCCTTTTGAGAGAGCCTGCGTTGACAGGAAGAGCGAGCGGATCATCGCTTTGGCTTCCGGGCGCTGCTGTGTGTTGATGAAATAGCGGGTCTCAATGCGAAGCGCGGCATCAATTGGAACCAGGCTGCCTTCATAGACGCACGACAGAATATTCTTCTGCGCCGGATAGTTGCCATAGGTTTTGGACATCAGCATCGCGTTGGCCATGGTTGCGACCTGACCTGCGCCCGGACTGCGGTGTACAACACCGCCGGGCATTTTGAAGCCCTTCTCATCCCACGGCGCTTTCGCATCTGGATTGGCTTTGATCCAGGCCTTACACTTATCAACGGTCTCAGAAGACGCAGCAAGTTCGTTCACAACGCCCATACCGAGGGCTTTCTCTGCGTTGAAAGACTTGCCCTCAAGGATCAAAGGCAGAGCGTTCTGCACCCCAATCAGGCGTGGCAGACGCTGGGTTCCACCAGCGCCCGGCAAGAGGCCGATCTTGGCTTCTGGCAGGCCGAACTGGATTTTCGGATTGTCATTCGCGGCAACGCGGTAATGCCCAGCGAGTGCCACTTCAAGACCGCCGCCGAGGGCAAGACCATTAAGTGCAACGGCAACTGGCTTGCCGCAGGTTTCAAGCTCGCGAAGCGTCTTGTTAAGCGCGAAGCCACGGTCGAACTGAGCCTTTTTCAGCTCAGCTTCTGACATTTCAGACTCTGGTTTGCCGCCAGCGGCTTGGCCCATTTCACCAAGGTCTGCGCCCGCGCAAAATCCGCTTGGCTTGCCAGAGGACAGGACGAGGCCTGTGATCTTGTCATTGCTGGCCACTTCGGCAGTGATGGCAATGATATCACCAATCGCCTTGGCAGTGAGAGTATTCATACTGCGACCCGGCACATCAAAAACCGCGTGCGCAATACCGTCAGCATCAATATCGAAAGAGAATGTTTCGAGGTTCATTTTACTTATTCCGTTCAAAGTTCTGGGAGGCGCTTAAACGCGCTCAATGATCGTTGCGGTGCCCATACCGGCGCCAACGCAAAGCGTGACGAGCGCGGTCTCTTTGTCGGCGCGCTCCAACTCATCCACCATCGTACCGAGCAGCATGCCGCCAGTTGCACCGAGCGGGTGACCCATCGCAATCGCGCCGCCATTCACGTTCATTTTCTCATGATCAATGCCAAGCAGGTGCATCATCAGCATTGGAACTGAGGCAAAAGCTTCGTTGAGCTCATAAAGGTCAATATCACCAACATCCATGCCGGCTTTCTTAAGCGCTTTTAGCGTCACGTCGGTTGGGCCAGTCAGCATGATGCCAGGCTCAGAGCCAATAGACGCCATTTGCTTAATACGCGCGCGAGGCTTCAGGCCAAGGCGCTCACCCATTTCCTTTGATCCAAACAGAACCGCAGACGCACCATCAACGATGCCAGACGAGTTGCCCGCATGATGCACGTGATTGATGGCCTCCAGTTCAGGGTAGCGCTGCTTTAGCACTTCATCAAAGCCCATCGCGCCCATTCCAGCGAAAGATGGGTTCAGCGCGGCGAGGCTCTGCATGGTGGCCTCAGGGCGCATATGCTCATCATGGTCGAGCTGTGTGCCGCCCATCTGATCTTTGACCGCGATCACAGATTTAGAGAAACGGCCCTCTTTCCAGGCGCGCGCGGCGCGCTGCTGGCTTTCAACCGCATAAGCATCAACGTCATCGCGGGAAAAGCCCCACTTGGTCGCAATCGTATCAGCGCCGATACCTTGCGGGGCAAAATAGGTCTTGATGGCAACTTGCGGGTCAGCTGACCACGCCCCACCTGCTGCGCCCATTGGCACGCGGCTCATGCTCTCAATACCGCCGCCGATTGCCATATCGGCTTCGCCGGTCATGACCTTTGCCGCTGCCATATTACAGGCTTCGAGGCCTGAAGCGCAGAAACGGTCGATCTGCACGCCTGCAGTAGTTTCAGCATAATCTGCGTTCAGCACAGCAATACGGGCAATATCACCGCCTTGCTCGCCTACTGGTGAGACGCAGCCAAGGACCACATCGTCGACATATTTGGTGTCGAGATCGTTGCGGTCGCGGATCGCTTCCAGGGTCTGGCTGGACAGCTCAAGCGCGGTAATTTCGTGCAAGCTGCCGGATTTCTTGCCTTTGCCGCGCGGGGTGCGGACAGCGTCATAAATATAGGCTTCAGTCATGGGAGGGGGCTCCTTTGGTGTTCATATCAAGTGGCGGGCGCCTTCATGGGATTGATGGCGAGCGATGCAGTGGCGCGGGCAGCTTCTTTGCCGCGCGCGTCGAAAAGGTCGGCCTCGGCGAAGATCACCTGACGGCCAATGTTGCGAAGGCGGGCCACGACCTCAATCGCGCCGACCCTCACAGGGCGTAAAAAAGTTGTGTGAAGGTCAATCGTGGACGGGAACTTCGTCGTGCCCATTTTGACCGTTGCGAGCATGCCAATGGTATCATCTAGCATAGCAGAGAGATAGCCGCCCTGAATGTAGCCTGCTGGATTGGTGAATTCAGACTTGCCGTCAAAGCGCACACGAGTCAGCATTTTCTTCATGTCGAGAGAAATCAGTTCAAAGCCTAATGACAACGAACTGTTTGCTGGCTTTGGGAAGGTTGAGGTAAGGAGGTGGCTATCAGGCATCCGGGAGCCCATGCGGATAGTGCATCTCTTCAATTCGCTGCAGAACACCGAGATGTCTTCGAATCGCGTCTCGATGTTCCGCCATTTTTCGAAAAAAATCGTCTTTACCCGGGATGTCTCGTTCCCCGAACATGTCTGGTCTATTGCTCATCGACAAAAGACCATCAAGTTCTGGCTGTATCAGCGAAGTGAAAAAGTCGAACCGCTCATTTAAGTCATGACTCATAGCGTCCTCGCGATCAGCATTTTCATTACTTCGTTTGCCCCGCCATAGATGCGCTGGACGCGGGCATCTTGGTACATTTGGCCAATGGGATATTCATCCATATAGCCCCAACCGCCATGCAGCTGCAGGCACTCATCGATAATCTTGCACTGCAAATCTGAAATCCAGTATTTGCTCATAGAGGCCGTCGCCGCGTCGAGCTCTCCTTTTAGAAGCTGCTCTGTGCAATGCTCAACGAACACTTTTGCGACCGTTGCTTCGGTTTTGCACTCAGCCAGTTTGAACTGCGTGTTCTGGAAATCCATAATCGTACCGCCAAACGCTTTGCGCTGCTTCACGTAAGCGATGGTTTCTTTCAGAGCGCGCTCGATCATGCCCATGCCTTGAATGCCGATAATGTGGCGTTCCTGCGGGAGTTGCTGCATCAGTTGAATAAAGCCTTGGCCCTCTTCCGGGCCGAGCAGCGCTGAGGCTGGCACTTTGCAGTCATTGAAGAACAGTTCTGATGTATCGGCGGCGGGCTGGCCGATCTTCTTGAGGTTACGGCCACGTTCAAAGCCCTCAACCTCATCGGTTTCGACCATCATGATGGAAATGCCTTTAGCGCCCTTGCTGGGATCAGTTTTGGCGCAAACCAAGATCAGATTGGCGGTCTGGCCGTTCGTAATAAAGGTCTTAGAGCCATTGATGACGTAGCCATTGCCATCTTTCTTGGCCGTGGTTTTAATGTTCTGGAGATCAGAGCCCGTACCCGGTTCTGTCATGGCAATCGCGCAAACCAGCTCGCCTGTGGCAAGCTTTGGCAGGAGGCGTTGCTTCTGCTCCTCAGAGCCATAGTGAATGATGTAAGGGGCAACAATGGCGTTGTGCAAGCCGATACCAAAACCCGCAATACCTTGCAGATCGAGCTGCTCAATGATCACCGCATCATGGCGAAAGTCGCCGCCCGCACCGCCATACTCTTCAGGGGCAGACGGGAGAAGCAGACCCATTTCACCGGCTTTGTACCAGACGTCGCGCGGCACCTGGCGCGCCTCGCGCCAGCTCTCAACGTCAGGTTTCAGCTCTTTTTCAAAAAAGGTCGCTACCGCGTCGCTGAAGATCTGAATCTCTTCATCGCGGCGCCAGTTTGACTTCGGCACATCGAGGACATCTGACATGGCGGGATCCCGTTTAAGTTTATGACGTTTACGTTCACGTCAACATAGGCGCTAAGACGTGTTTTGACCAGTGCTGACGCAACGCGAAGCTGCATCAATCGATGGATCAGGTCGGTGCGTGGCGATAGAAATACGTTTCCGGCTCATGTTCCAGTTTCAGATCAGGTGCGCGTTTGGCGCCCAAACGCTCTGCTAGTTTAACGGATCTGGCATTATCCCTATGAATGCCACTGATCAGTGTGCCCCACTTCAGTTCATTAAAGGCAAAGTCTCGTGCTTTAGCGGCAGCCTCTAAAGCAAATCCGGCACCTTCATATCCGGCCCACAAAATCCAACCTAATTCAGGCTCAGGCAGTGAGATAGCTGTGTTTAGGGATACAAGACCAATCGAGGCTTGATCGGATTGACGTTCAATCGTCCAGGCACCGTGCCCAGCGATGACCCAACGTCCGGCCCCTGCTGTAAATAAATCCCATGCACTTTCTTTTGAAACAGGGCCATCCGTATGAAGCGAGCGCGGCGATCCAAAATAGTTTGCGAACGCGTCGAAATCAGATTGTTTATAGGCTCGCAGCACCAACCGCTGTGTCTTCAGAGTTGGTGCTGCGTTATAGGTCAAGCTTAGAAACGGTCAGCCGCGAGCGCCATGACAGGCTCTGCGCCGGTCTTGAGTTTGGCGAGGTGCGCGCCTGTTTCGGGCAGAACACGGGTCATGTAATAACGACCTGTAATCAGCTTGTCGTCGAAGAAGGGGTCGTCGCCCTTTTTCTCAAGCGCAACTTTCGCCATTTTCGCCCACATATAGGCGAGCGCTGTGAGACCAAAGAGCTGCAGGTAATCTGTGGATGCGGCGCCGGCATTATTAAAGTCAGACATACCGTTCTGCATCAACCAGGTCGTGCCGTCTTGCAGCTCAGCTTTCGCTGAAGCCAGACCATCGGTAAAGACTTTCATATCTGGATTGTCAGAGTTTGCGCCGACAAAATCGTCTATCTCGGCAAAGAAACTAAACACCGCGCGGCCACCATTCGCCGCAAGCTTACGGCCAACCAGGTCGAGCGCCTGAATGCCGTTCGTACCTTCATAGATAAGCGTGATGCGGCAATCGCGAACGAACTGCTCAAGGCCCCACTCTTTCGTAAAGCCAGAACCGCCATGAATTTGCAGCGCTTCGTTGGCCATTTTGAACCCGCGATCGGTCAGGAAAGCCTTAATGACAGGCGTCAGCAGGGCCATATACTCGTCTGACTTCTGGCGGACCTCTTCGTCAGGAGATTTATGGTGCAGATCGCCGTACAGCGCTGTCCAGAGCGTGAAGGCACGAGCGCCCTCAATAAACGAGCGCTGGTCCATCAGCATCCGGCGCACATCCGGGTGCACAATAATCGGATCGGCTGGCTTCTCCGGCGCTTTCGGCCCTGTCAACGAGCGTGACTGCAAGCGGTCATTTGAGAAGTCGACAGCGTTCTGATAAGCGATTTCAGCTTGTGACAGCCCCTGAAGACCAACCCCGAGGCGCGCTTCGTTCATCATCACGAACATGGTGCGCATGCCCTTGTTCTCTTCGCCGACAAGCCAGCCTGTAGCGCCATCATAGTTCATGACGCAGGTCGCATTGCCGTGAATGCCCATTTTCTCTTCAAGGCCGCCGCAAGTCGCTTCGTTGCGATCGCCGAGTGAACCATCTTCACCAACAATGAATTTTGGAACGACGAAGAGTGAGATGCCTTTAATGCCTTCTGGCGCACCTTCGATACGGGCAAGGACAAGGTGGATAATATTATCGGTAATATCCTGCTCACCGCCAGAGATCCAGATTTTCTGGCCCGTAATCTTGTAAGAGCCGTCGCCTTGCAGAACCGCTTTGGTCTTGATGAGGCCAAGATCTGTGCCGCACTGCGGCTCAGTTAGGTTCATGGTTCCGGCCCATTCGCCAGAAGCCATTTTCGGGCCGTACTTTGCGCGTTGCTCATCAGAGCCGCCCGCCATTAGCGCCTCATAAGCGCCTGATGTCAGTCCCGGATACATGCCGAACGCCATATTCGCAGACGACGTCATTTCACTGGTCGCCATTTGTAAGACGTAAGGCAGGCCTTGGCCGCCCATTTCCGGCGTTTTACCAAGCAACGGCCAACCATTCTCAACGAATTGGTGGTAAGCCTCTTTGAACCCGTCCGGGGTCTTTACGCTACCATCTGCGTTACGCACACAGCCCTGCTCATCCCCGACTTTATTCAGCGGGAAGAGGACATCCTTGCAGAACTTACCTGACTCTTCGAGCACCGCATCAATTAGATCGGGCGTGGCTTCTTCAAAACCTGGCAGGTTTGAATAGTTCTGCAACGACAAGACATCGTGCAAAATGAACTGCATATCGCGAACCGGGGCATCATAACGTGGCATCTGGGCTTCCCTTTAATTTTAAACCGTGACGCTGGCTTTAGCGTCACGGTTTTGAAAGATCATTCAACTTTTGCGGGTCAAAGCAGGTAAACCTACGCTTCGTCCAACTGTTTACGCGCAACCGCATCATACGCTTTGAGATTTTCTACCTCTGCGGCGCCAGGGCCAATCTTGGCAAGCTGGCCTTCCAACCACTCAATTCCGTTGTGCAATTCCTGCAAGGCCATCTCAATGTCTTCGCGCTGGTTTTCAAGCTCTTTGATCTGGTTTTGAAACTTGACCAGCGACATGCGCATTTGGGCGCGCTGGCCATCCTCGAGACCATAAAGGTCAAGAATCTCGCGAATATCGGCCAGCGGCAGACCAAGACGCTTCAAGCGCACGATGATTTTTACACGGCCCCGGTCACGGTGCGAGTAAACACGGGTCATACCATCCCGAGCAGGATGCAGCATGTCCTTGTCTTCGTAGAACCGAAGCGCACGAGGGGTGATTCCAAACTCGCGGGCCAACTCTGAGATCGAGTAGGTGCGGGAGTCAGCGATAGAAAGTGATGTAACGGTATCAGGCATAGCACAACTATGCCCTGTGTTTACGCGAACGTCAACGTCAGCTTTTGTGAGCATGGTGTAACAGATATGAAGAAGTGTTACGAAACTGCCGCTCAGTGTTTACCTTTTTAACGCAGAATTAAGGCCCTGCCCTGCATCTCTATCCTTGAAATGGGTTAATCGGCCCATCCTGCGAATCAGGATGCGCTGTTTCTGGAGTACCGGGTATGAGCCAATTTGGGTCCTGGAGCGTTAAAGGCGTTGATGATCGCGCAAGAGCTGCCGCCAAGGAAAAGGCGCGGCTGCAAGGCATTACGCTGGGCGACTATATTAATGGTCTGCTTTTGCAGGGGCATAGCGAAGCCGGGCCGCGGGATGTCTTCACGCCAAGCGCCATCGCTGCACCCGCGCCGCAGCCAACACCGCTGGACGGGCTCGCCCGCCGAATAGAAGCCGTTGAAGCACGCTCAACGCTGGCGATTACCGGGATTGATCAATCTGTCCTTGGACTACTGGCCCGCCTTGAGAACACCGAAAACAGCTCGTCTGCCATGGCGGCAGAGGTTGAAAGCATGATCGACGAACTGCGTGAGACCCAGGAGGCCCTGCGCAGCAAAGTCACAGAAATTGAAACTGATGACAGCGCCCAGCAGAGCTTGGAAGCGATGAAAGCCCTTGAGGGCGCGCTCGGCAAACTGGCAACGCACGTCTATGAAGAGGGCGGCCTCGCTCAGGAAGAAACATCTGCGATCAAGGGCCGGGTTGAATCCGGGTTTATGGATTTAAACGACCGCGTCGAAGGCATGGAAGTGAAAGTCGAGTCGACTTTGGCAGAAGCGGCTCAGCGCGTCGAAAAAGCCGTTGAGCAAGCAGAACTGCGCGCCGAAGGGACATCCCGCCATCTTTCAGAACGTTTCTCAGCGATTGAGTCATCTGTCGCAACCAAGCTTTCAAAAGTCGATGACCTCGATAGCCGTGTAAATGTTGTGCAAGATGACGTCTCGGGTGCGATTACGAGCATGGAAAGCACGCTGACACGCATTCAAGACCGCTTGAACCGCGCCGAGGGCACAACGGATGCAGCTTTAAAAGCGCTGGAAAACACGTTTGCTAGCCTTGATGAGCGCATCGAAACGGTTGCCGTGCATGCCAATCCAGAAAAAGCTGAAGCCTTGCGTCTTGAGTTTGAACAGCGGTTTGAAAGCCTGACGGCGGATCTACGCGCCAGTGTCGAGCAATCGCGCCAGCAATTGGCCGATGAGATTGAGCAAGCCGCCGCTGGGGCCAATCCTGAACTGATGGGGCGCCTGGAAGCCACAGTTGATACGTTGAAGCTTGAACTGAGCACTGGCGAGGAGCGTTCAAACCGCGCACTACAAGCAGTTAGCGAACAAATGAGCCAGATGTCAGAGCATCTGGAGACCCGCGTCAGCACGCTTGAGGCCCACGACCCTAGCGAAATGCTCGACGGCGTTGGGGAGCAGATCTCCAATCTGGCTACGACGCTTGATGAGCGGGTACATGAAAGCGAGAGCCGCAGCGCCGCCGCGATTGAACAGGTTGGCGAGCAAGTCGCAACAGCCATCAAGCGCGTTCAGGCGCGTCAGGAAACCCAGCATCAAGAGCTGGACGCGAAAGTCTCTGCCGCTGAAAATAAGCAGGAAGCTCGCTTGTCTCAGGCGCTGGCAAATATCTCTGATCGCTTGGCGGAAGTGCAGCACCAGACTGTATCTACAGTTTCCCCAGTTCAAAAAGCGATCGCCTCATTGGCCGCGCGCCTCGATACAGTCGAGGATTTTAACGCCCCGCCACATGCCCCGCGCGCGCAGCATGATCTTCCAGAGATGGAAACAATGACCACAGCTGCAGAGCCCGTTGAGGTTTCCGCGCCGGATGCGGTTGTTGAAACATATGAAGACGCCTTCGGTCCTGAAATTGAGGAACAAGTTGCGCTCGAAACTGAAGCTGTTGATCTTGATTTCATTGCCGGCCTTCCGGATTTCGACGCGGAGCCTGAGCACAGCGCGGACCCATTTGAAGAGATTGAAGCAGCCGATACAGATGATGGCTGGATGGTTGAAACCGTCGATATCGATTACGAAACCACGTCTGACATTATCGAACCTGAAATCGCAGAAGAGCTGCATTCCTATGTCGCGGATATTCCGTCTGAACCTGAGGATGATCCGCTTGCCGAGCTCGGCTCATGGGATGAGGCCCAGCAAGAGACGCGCGAGTCTGATGTTTTTGCAAGCGATGACGCCTTTTCAGAGCTTACTGCAAGCCTCAGTCTGGATACACCTGACTTGGCCAGCAATATCTCAGCTGAAGACCTGGATGAGATCACGCCTCTTCTGGAGCCTGACGAGGACGCAACCGATTATCTGGCGCGGGCCCGCAAAGCCGCGATTGCCGCTGCAACTGATCCCGCAACCGCGGCGAAGAAAGCTAAACCCGCCAAAGGGCGTCGCTCTGCAGCTTCTACGACCCCAAAGCCGCAAAAGAAGAGCAATAGTAAAGTTCCTATCCTTGCTGCAGCTTCAGTCTTTGCCATTGCCGCGGCCGGAACAGGCGCGTGGGTCGCTCTGCGCGGGAAACAGGATGTTGAAACCTCGCCTGCCCCGGTTCTGGCGACAAGCAGCGTGCTAGATACCGAAGCAGAGATGGCTTCAACTGATACCCCCATCGACGAGCCGTCTTTGACTGGTGTCGACTTTGCTAAAGCCGAAGCAGGCGTTGAGGAAATGCTGTTCGAAGAAGAAGGCAGTGCCGCAATGGTTGAGCCTGAAATGGCTGATCCTATCCAGGCAATGGCTAATGCAGTGCCGGAAGGCCTGCCCAGAATCCCAATGGCGCTGAGCCTTAGCCGCGCCGCCGAAGAAGGCAACGCCGTCGCCCAGTACAAATGGGGTGAGACACGCCTAACTGCTAAAGATCTCGCCGTTGGTGCTGATTTCATCCAACGCGCCGCTCAGCAAGGTTTACCAGCAGCCCAATATCGCCTCGCCAAGCTGCACGAACGCGGCACTGGGGTCCCTCGTGATCTCACCGAAGCGCGTCAGTGGACCGAAAAATCGGCGCGCGGCGGCAACATCAAAGCCATGCATGATCTGGCCGTATTCTTTGCCGATGGTGAGGGCGGACCACAATCCTATGCCGCCGCTGCGGAATGGTTCCGCAAAGCGGCTGATTTTGGCGTGGTTGATAGCCAGTACAATTTGGCCGTTCTCTATGAGAATGGCCTTGGTATCTCTCCAAGCAAAGTTGAGGCGCTCTATTGGTATGAAATTGCAGCTGCGAATGGCGATGCCAGCGCGCCGGGCAATGTCGCGACACTTCGCGACGCACTCCCGCTTGATCAAGCCCAACAAGCCCAGCGCAGAGCCGCAGGTTGGGCGGTTGCAACCGCAGCCCCCGCCTCCAATGGCGCCTTCCCCGTGCAAAGCTGGGAAACAGAGACACGCACGCAAGTCCTGGCGCTACAAACCGTTCTGAACGGCCTTGGTTATGATGCTGGAACACCAGATGGGATTGCCGGCGTTGGAACCCGAACAGCCATTCGCAGCTTCCAGTTGGACTATGGTCTTGAAACAACCGGCACGATCAATGCGGCTCTGATTGAAGCGTTAAACAGCCAAACGCAAAGCTAAAGCTTGGCCGCCTGACTGCCCTTGGCCCCAAAGCGCACGCGCCGAAACAGCGCGTAGGCGCCAAGAGCCGTGACAGCAAGTGCCAGCGCGTGGGTTTCAAGCCTGAACCAGTTATTGACGATAATGCCTGTCAGCCCCCAGGCGAGCGCAACAAAGTACCAGAAATTTCGGCTGACCCGGCTGGCAAAGAGCCATGCCAGAACGAGAGCTGGAACCAAGGCCAGCCATAAAGACTGCCAGACAAAGTCACTCGCGCCGCGCCCTAGAATCCCCCGAACGAGGTCTGGCACACTGATCGACACGGCGATACTAATCCAACCTGCAAAGAGCCCGATGGTGAGGCACAAAAGCAGACTGATCGGTGTTCCATCAAACCCGCCAATCCTGTCCAGTCGGTGCGCCGCCTCCCAAATGCAAAGCAATATCGGGATCAGAAGCACGAAATTCAGCCAGGACAGATCAAGGCTTTGTGCGCTGATCATCCAGATCACATTGCCCAGCCCCGCAAGCGCGAGCGGCATGGCAATCTTCTGAATAGGATAGGACCGGCGCAAGAGGCTCAAGACCGCAATGCCCAGAAAACCTAAAAAGATGATGCCCCAGATCGAGAAGAAAATGCCGGTCGGAAGCTCTGGTGGAAGACCTGCTGCAGTGGCCCGGTCCCCAATCGACTGTCCGATGCCCATGGCTGGCAGCAAGGGTGC
>CAZGVG010000054.1:13454-16037 GCA_964528975.1 uncultured Hyphomonas sp. | reverse complement strand
TCGGTAAAGATCAGGCGGTCGCCGGGTTGTAATGGATCGTCGAAACTATACTCGCCAATCACGTCTCCGGTCATGCAAGTCTTACCCCCCAGCGTATAGGTGTGCGCTTTCTCGCCCGCTTCGCCAGCGCCAATGATGTCCGGGCGATAGGGCACTTCCAGCACGTCCGGCATATGCGTTGAGGCGCTGGCATCGAGGATGGCGAGGGGGGTCTCATTCCAGTGCAGCGCGAGGACAGAAGCATGTAGCTCGCCCGTATTTACAACCAGCCCAGCGCCCGGCTCCAGGATCACGTTCACACCGAACTCTGACTTGAAGTCACGAATAGTCGCGATCAACGCATCAACGTCATAGCCGTCACTATTCAGAAAGTGTCCGCCGCCAAAATTGACCGCATTAACCATACTCACCTGCGGCGCGAAATTTTTCGCCACATGGTTGATCAACCCAATTGAGCCCTCTGCCAAGCTCTCACAAAGCGCGTGAACATGGAAAATATCGACGCCGGACCAGTCGACCTCATCCAGCTTATGAGGCACTTCGCCAAAGCGGCTGCCTGGCGCGCATGGATCGTATAGCGCGCCGCCCAGCGTCGCATTTGAATAGCCCGGATTGACCCGCAGACCAACTTTGCAGCCGGCCTCTCTTGCGATCTGGCCAAATGAGGCGAGCTGCTCAGCGGAGTTGAAGTAAATGTGCTGGGCGATGCTCGTCAGGCGCTCCACCTCGCCTTTCGTATAGGCCGGGGAATAGACGTGAACCTCTTTGCCAAACTCTTGCTGGCCCATGATCGCTTCATGTTCACCGCTGGCTGTCGTTCCATCCAGATATGCGCGCATCATCGGGAACACAGCGGGCATCGCAAAAGCTTTGGTCGCGAGCAGGATCTTGCATCCGGCTTCCTCGCGGATACGCTTCGCAGTCTCCAGATTGGCACGCAGGCGCGCCGCGTCGAGCAGGAAAGTAGGGGTCGGCAAGGTGTCGAGCGTGAACATGCCCCGGCTTTAACGGTTATTGGCGTGAGATAAAATGGGAAATGTGGTCAGGCGGCTTGATTATAACTATAAAACTAGTTATATAAAAATAATGGATGATCAAATAGCTTCTCAAACATTCTCTGCGCTGGGTCACCCGGCGCGGGTACAGGTCTTGCGACTTCTGGTGAAAGCGGGTTGCGCGGGTCTCAGTGTGGGGCAATTGCGCGGCGCGGTGGACGTGCCGGCCTCAACCTTTGCGCATCACTTGAAAGCCTTGGCAGATACAGGCCTCGTGAGGCAGCAAAAGCGCGGCCGTGAGATCATCTCAACCGCGGATTATAATACGATACAGCGCCTGACTGCCTTTTTGATCCAAGACTGCTGCAAGGGCGCTTTTGGCGCTGAACCCTCTTTGAAAACAGAATTGGAGACGACATGAAACGCCTGCATATCCATATCAGCGCCAACGACATGGCCGCGACAAAGCGCTTTTACTCGGCCCTGTTCGGGCAAGCTCCGACAGTTGATCATCCCGACTATATGAAATGGATGCTAGACGATCCGTTCGTGAATATCGCGGTGAGCCAGCGGTGCGGCGCGGTGCGGGGCGTTGATCATGTCGGCATACAGGTGGACAGCGATGCAGAATTAGACGGGCTGAACGCGGCGCTACAGGCGGCGGAGCAATCGACCTTGCCGGACCCTGCTGCGACCTGCTGCTATGCCAATTCCAACAAGCATTGGGCGAAAGATCCACAAGGCGTGACCTGGGAAATGTTCCACACGATGAGCGGCGCCCCGACTTATGGCCATGACATGCGCGATGGCGAGGATTGGGATGATGCCGAGTTTAAGCCGATGAGTGACGATGACCGCGAAGCAGCGCAGGCGAAGGTGAAGGCGTGTTGTGGGTAGGTGGTATTTGCTTGTAAGGCGGGTCTATCCCGCCGCTCGGGGCATTACACAGCAGGGTGAATTCCGCACTACTCAATAGATGCAGCGGAAGCGCCTTTTTGCATTTGGTGAAGTCGGTTGCCTGCAAATACCCCATAAATGATTATGACCAAACTAGATATCAACATTCCCCAACCTGTGAATAGCCTTGCCGCGTTAGTATGACTCGCAGACACGATTGCGGTCCCATCTGTCGTCTCCATTTCGATCAAAGACCGACCAAACCAGTCTGTAGTTCTAAACGTCACAGTCTTTCCAATATTGCTACGAGCTGTGCGCCTTATTCTTTTAATGTTGCTAGCTTGCAGTGATGATTTCACTTCGAAGTTGAGCTCTTGCCCGCCAATAGTTCTGACGATGAGTGTCGTATTATTACTCATCATGCCCTTTGACCCTGTTGCTTGTATCAGCGTTCCAATTTGTTTCGGGCCGGCCTTTGGAGCGACTAAAAGCGTAACTATGCCCGCAATAAGGAATAGTGAGGCAAAGCATACTCCCAAAATGATGATAATCATGGATTGCTCTTTTTGGTTCTTTCCTGCCGTCTTCGTCATAGTCAGGTCTCCACCCCAAATAGCGCCATTTGCTCATCCTCGTTCACATCAATGACATGCCAAGGCAGACCGCGCTTCGCCACGTCTTCCAAGAATGG
>CAZGVG010000054.1:4218-13354 GCA_964528975.1 uncultured Hyphomonas sp. | reverse complement strand
AAGAACTCCATCGGGATCACGTCCATGCCCTTATGCTTGATCGGCTTCAGGCCAATCAGGCCGATGGATTTGAATACGTCCAGATGCTTGATGTATTCCTCCCCAAACGTCATCCAGAAGCGGATTTGTTTTAAGCCCTTTATGTGCTTCACAAGGCTTTCTTCTTCCTCATGATAGATCAGGTAGGACATTTTGGGGCCAACCTCTGGATAGTCGATCATCGTCTTGATTGAGAGCGCCGGTATCTCAATCCACTCGCCATTTTTCCAGTATTTACCATCCTGGGTCACTTCGCGCAGATTGATTTCCGGGTTGAAATTGGTCGCGAACGTCTTGCCGTGATCACCGGCATTGCAGTCGACAATGTCGATATACTCAATCTCATCCAGCAGGCCTTCCTGTTGGGCATAGGCGCACATGATATTTGTAACGCCCGGATCAAAGCCGCAGCCGAGAATGGCGGTAATGCCTTTCTCTACAAACCGATCCTGATAGGCCCATTGCCAACTATATTCGAACTTGGCGACATCACGCGGCTCATAGTTTGCTGTATCCATGTAATGCGTGCTGGTTTCGAGGCATGCATCCATGATCGGCAGGTCCTGATAGGGCAGGGCCATATTGATCACCAGGTCGGGTTTGACCTTGTTGATGAGGGCGACGGTCTCGGCGACATTATCGGCATCGACCTGAGCGATATCGATTGGCGTCTTGCACAGTTTGGAGACGTTTTCACAGGAGACGAGGCGGCGGCTGGCCAGCGTGATATGCTTGAACGTTTCTCGGTCCATGGCGCATTTTTGCGCGACGACAGACCCCGCCGCGCCAGCGCCGATGATCAAAACAGTATCCATTTTCGGGTTGGCCATAGGATAAGCCCCTTTAAGCAATCGAGTAAGTTTAGCCTGTACTGAAGAATCTTGTGCTTCGCCAGTTCCATTTCATGCCTTATCAGGGCTGAACCTGCTGAAATTGCCTCGATACAAGCACTTTTTAGTCGCGAGTAGCATTTACCATAAAAATCAGTTATGAGCGCCGCTTCCTTTTTACTCCGGAGGGGTACATGACCAAGCGGCACTTCATTGATCTATGGCAGCTGGATGCGAGCGAGCTGCGCGCGATCCTCGATCAGGCCCATGCGATGAAGCGCGCCCGTGTCGGCTGGCCGAAAGGCAAGACCGATGCGGACGCTCCATTGGCCGGGCATACAATGGCGATGATTTTCGAAAAATCCTCGACGCGGACCCGGTTCAGCTTTGAGGCTGCGATGCGTCAGCTTGGCGGCGACTCGATCATTGCGACCGCTTCAGACATGCAGCTTGGCCGGGGCGAAACGGTGGAAGATACCGCCAAGGTCCTCAGCCGCTATGTCGATCTGATCATGCTGCGCGCCAATAGCCATGGCGATCTGGAGACCTTCGCTGAGGCTGCAGACGTACCCGTGATCAATGGCCTCACCGATCGCTCGCACCCGTGTCAGATCATGGCTGATCTGATGACGCTGGAAGAGCACGGCGTGACGCTCAAAGGCGCGCGCCTCGCCTGGGTTG
This sequence comes from uncultured Hyphomonas sp., assembly GCA_964528975.1. GTDB lineage: Bacteria > Pseudomonadota > Alphaproteobacteria > Caulobacterales > Hyphomonadaceae > Henriciella. Next base: position 11,804 of record CAZGVG010000054.1, on the reverse strand, counting down.
GGGACGGCAATAATGTTTGCTCCAGCTTCATTCATGCTGCGCCAAAGTTTGGTTTTACCTTTGCCATCGGGACGCCGGACCGCTTTGCTCCGGATGAGGAAGATGTTGCCCTTGCCCGCGACCTGCAGGGCCGAATTGAGCTGTTTGACACCGCTGAAGAAGCCGTCTCTGGTGCCGATGTCGTGATCACCGACACGTTTGTCTCAATGGGCGATAGTGATGGCGAGGAACGCCTTGCTGAGCTTGACCCCTATGCTGTCACCGATGATCTGATGGACCTGGCACAAGGCGGGGCGAAATTCCTGCATTGTCTACCTGCCCACCGGGGTGAAGAGGTCGACGCTGAGATCATTGACGGGCCAAACTCGCTGGTCTGGGATGAGGCAGAAAACCGCCTGCACGCTCAGAAAGCGGTTTTGCGCTGGTGTTTGGGAAAGTAAGCGGCCTACGCCTTTGCCGGATGCACCCAAGGCGCACGGTAGTCGCGCGCCATTAGAGTATTTGCCTCCGCATCATCGACAATCGTTTGCGTCTGCGCGTCCCAGTTCAGGGCGCGGCCCAGCTTCATCGACATATTCGCCAGAATACAGCAGGCGGTAGATATATGCGCTTCCTCGATAGGGGCGGCAGGCGCTTTCTCGCCACGAATGGCGCGCACGAAATCCTGCATTTGCAAGCGGTTCGTGGTGTTGAGCAAAGCGCGCCACGGCTCGATCTTCTTCTCGTGTGGGTAAGCGTTGAGATCGCGAAAAGCTTCACCGCGTATCGTCTTGCCGCTGGTTGGCACAAACTCATACCAATCGGTTGAGATTTTCAGCATGCCCTTATCGCCGTGAATAATAGCGCCCCAAGGATGTCCTTGATCTGGCGCATGACCCCAGACGCGATTGGTCCAAGTCACGGTCATGTCGTCAAATGTATAGATCGCCGTTTGTGTATCCGGGATTGTCGCTGGGCTGACAGGATCAGTGAAGACCCCGCCGCTAGAGTAAACCTGCTGCGGCCAGCCAAGATCCAGGAGCCAGCGCACACCATCCAGAAAATGCACCCCAATATCCCCGAGCATGCCATTGCCAAATGCTTCGTAGGCGCGCCAGTTCAAAGGGTGGATGCCGGGCCGATACGCAACTTCAGGCGCTGGCCCGCAATAGAAGTCCCAGTCAAGACTTGCTGGCGGCGCGCTGGTCTCACCCATGTCGCTCGGGCGCTGATGGAAATAGCCAAACACCTCAACATGACCGATGGTTCCAAGCAGGCCTTTATCGAGAATGTCTTGACGCGCCTCGATCATATGCGGGCTGGTGCGGCGTTGCAGTCCAACCTGAATGATACCAGAAGAGGCCTCAGCCGCGGCAACCATGGCCTGACCCTCGGCAATGTCCACGCAAATCGGTTTTTGCAGATAGATATGCGCGCCCTTTTCGGCCGCTGCGATCATCGGCAGCGCGTGCCAGTGATCTGGTGTGCCGATCAGCACGATATCTAGCTCATGCGACTCCAGCATCTCTCGATAATCGCTGTAGAGCGCGGGCGCCTCCGCCTGTCTATGTAGGGCCTTGGGGGTATTCATAAGCTCATCTGCCGCTTCGCGCAGCATGATGGCGTCCACATCGCAAAGGGCTGTAATCTCAACCGGGGTCGTTTGCTGCAAGGCCTGAGCATCGACTTTGCCGAACCAGCCAGACCCGATAAGGCCGACTTTATAAACCGCGTCCTGACTTGGAACGGCCTGCGCGCAAGCCGCGCTGATCAAGGTGGGCATGGTTGTAATCGCGCCCATAACAGTGCGGCGTGTCGGCATGAAAGCCTCCTATAGAAAAGCTTTCATACGGCCCTGATTTTAGGAGGTCTGTCAAACGCGCCGGTTAAGACGGCTTGTTTGGTTTCCTAACAATACGGGCCGACGAAGGTCCGCCCTTCGGTTTATCGCTGCGCGGTTTGCGGGGCTTTTTCCCGGCGGCGTCCGGGGCCCATTTGGGCTTGCCCTTATCCTTGGGGTTCACTTTGTTCTTGGCTTTGCGCGGATCATCATCGGACCAGCGCGCCTTCTTCTTGCGCGCGCCATCTGCATCTTTTGAGAAGCTTGGTTTGTCGCGTTTCTGTCCGCCCTCTTTGGCGAAACGAGGCTTTTGTCCGCGCGCCGGTGGGCGGCCACTGCCTTTGCCTTTGAACGGTTTACGCGGCGGGCGGTCGCCAGCGCCAAAGTCATCTGGCGGTGGGCCTTCGGCGCGTTTGATGATCAGGCTCTTGTCGATCTGTCCATCGGCTCCGGCTTTGTCCATGATCTGGCTTGCTGCGTCTGGTTTCAGCTCAACATGCGTGACCTTCGGCCCAATGCGGATATTGCCGATCTGGCTGCGGTTGAGGTCGCCTGCCTTGCACAACATGGGCAGGATCCACTTTGGGTCTGCATTGGTCACCCGGCCAACGCTAAGCGTCACCCAAGCGCTATTGTCAAAGTCTGGTTCCTGCTTGCGGGACCTGCGTTTGTCTTCGCGCGGGAAGCGGTCTTCGCGGTCGCCGCGATCCCGGCGGCCTTTGTCTTCCGGCACGTTTTGAATGTCTTCCGGCGCTGAGCGCCCTTCGCGTTGCAAGCGGATAAAGGCAGCCGCCAGCTGCTCTGGTCCAAACTTGGCGAGCAGCGCCGTTGCTAGTGGTTTCTCCCCGTCACGGATCGGATCGTTGAGCGCTTCATGGGCCAGCAGACGTGCATCGTCCTGTGCTTCAACTTCAGCGACGGTGGGCGGGTTGCGCCAGGTCGCGGTCACTTTCGCGTCTTGCAACAGGCGCTCGACCCGGCGTTTGGCGCGGAAAGGCACGATCAGGGCGCAAACGCCTTTGCGGCCTGCACGCCCGGTCCGGCCAGACCGGTGCAGTAAGCCTTCCTTGTTGCGCGGCAACTCAGCATGGATCACCAGATCAAGGCCCGGCAAGTCAATCCCGCGCGCCGCAACATCAGTCGCAACACAGACGCTCGCCCGGCCATCGCGCATCGCCTGCAAGGCGTTCGTGCGTTCTTTCTGGCTATACTCACCTGACAGCGCCACAACAGCAAAGCCGCGATTATTCAGGCGGCTGGTCAGCTTGTTCACCGCGTCTCGGCGCGACACGAAGACAATCGCATTTTGCGCTTCATGAAAGCGCAAGACATTGATAATTGCGTTCTCAGTATCATTCGGCACAACGGTTAGCGCCTGATAGTCAATATCGGCGTGCTGATCTTCTTTCGAAACCGTGTTCACGCGTTTCGCATTGTTCTGATAATTTTCGGCCAGACGCGCGATCGGCTTGGACACGGTGGCTGAGAACATCAGCGTGCGGCGATCAATCGGCGCCTCACCCAGAATATGCTCCAGCTCTTCACGGAAGCCCATATCGAGCATTTCATCGGCTTCATCGAGGACAACAACGCGAATAAGATCGAGATCAAGGTTCCCGCGCCGCAAGTGGTCTGACAGGCGGCCCGGCGTGCCGACAACGATGTGCGCGCCGCGATCCAGCGCGCGTCTTTCTTCGCGCGGGTCCATACCGCCAACACAGGTCAGCACTTTACCGCCCGCTTCACGGAACAACCATTGCAGCTCTTTAGTGACTTGCTGGGCCAGCTCTCGGGTCGGCGCAATACAAAGCGCCAAAGGCGCGCCCGCTTGCGGCAGGCGGTCAGCGCCTTCCAACAGGGTTTCTGCCATCGCCAAGCCAAAGGCGACCGTTTTACCGGAGCCGGTCTGGGCTGAAACGAGCAAGTCCTGCTCGGCCAGATCTGGGCTGATCACAGCCTCTTGGACGGGGGTGAGGCTGTCATAGCCACGCGCTGAAATCGCCTGCGCCAGGGGCGCTGGGATCGTGTTCTGGTCTGTCATGTGTGCGGTCTTTCCGAGGCCTTAGGCGCTTTTGTCCACCCTCGGAGCTATGCGTCTATGCGCTCTACATAGGGCTAAAGGCTGCGTTTGGCTATGGCTCGTCCTCAGCTTGGCGCGCGGGTCCGGTCGGCGAGCCAGGCTGAGATGGCCAGCACGGTGTAAGCAATCAGGCCCATGATCGCGAATTGCGGAATGGCTGGCGGGTGATCCACAGGCAAGTGATTATAGATTTGGAGTGCCAACATAAACCCGATCAAAACAAATGGCGCGATCCGGCCAATCGGACCTTTCGGCTTTGTATGTACCAGATAAAGCACGCCGCCGATCAGCAGCAGCCCAATCTCAACCACCTGGCTCCATAACAGGCTGTTCCAAAGTCCAAAGCCAACCTTCGGGCCGCCAAACCAGAGCGCGAGGTCTGGTGCGTGGACGATCAGGTCGGTGATCCAGTGACTGAACACGGCAAGGCCGATTATCACGCCTGCCGTTACCGCCTTCGCCCCGCGCCGCAGCGCGGTGTAGAGCACGCCCGCTGCGATCGACCAGATCACCGCCGCAACCAGAGAATGAGTATACGGCATATGGTGCAGATCAAGGAAGGACGCCTCCATAAATCCGGGGGCAATGCGCAGCTTCTCAACCCCGGCCAGAACCAACCCGGCCCAAGCAAAGTCCACCAGCTGGACGGCCACAAAAAGCTGCCAAAGCGGAATAGCTGGCTTAGCCGCCCGCGCTGCCAAAGCCGCGCCGTAATGACCGATAAACATGTGAATGCCTCCCGCTTCTTGCTGGCAGGTGGCTGACAAAAAATCAAGATGGCTCGACCTCTCGCAGGCCAGCCGCTAAGCCATGCCTCATGCAGACGCTCTCTCAAAAGCTCGCCGAGGCGACCGCCTTTATTCGCCAGAAAAGGTCCGTCTTGCCAGAGATCGCACTAATCCTCGGTTCAGGGCTTGGCGATATTGCGGAAGCCATTGAAGGCATCTCTATTCCGTATGCGGATATTCCAGGTTTCCCGGTCTCTACTGCGCCAGAGCATGCTGGATGTCTGCGCATCGGGATGCTGTTCGGAAAGCCTGTCATCGCCATGCAGGGCCGGGTGCATATGTATGAAGGCTATAGCGCTGCAGAGGTTGCTTTCCCGGTTCATGTTATGGCTGCCTTGAGCGCGCAAAAACTGATTGTCACAAACGCGAGCGGCGGTCTTAACCCAGCCTATTCGGCGGGTGATATTGTACTGATTGAAGACCATCTAAGCCTCGCTAATCTTAGCGGCGCTGATCCAATGCGCGGCCCAAATGATACAAATCTTGGCCCGCGTTTCCTTAGCCAGAACGGCGCTTATTCCAAACAGCTTCTAGATTTGGCCGCAAAGGCTGGAGCCGAGCAGGGCGAGCAACTTCGGCGAGGCACTTATGGCTTTGTTGTCGGGCCAAGCCTGGAAACACCGGCCGAGGTCCGCGCCCTGCGGACGCTGGGCTGCGATCTTGTTGGCATGTCGACTGTGCCGGAAGTGATGGCAGCGCGCTATCATGGACTTGAGGTTCTGGTGCTCAGCGCGGTCTGCAATATGGCCGTCGATAGCGTGGATGATCCGCATGTGACTTCGGCCGAAGAAGTTTACAATGCCGTCGCAGCCATTCGCCCGCGTTTGGAGGGGGTGCTCGAAACCATCTTCACAAAGCTCTAGCTTAAAAACCCCTCCAATCTGCCCATAAAGTCCTCGAACTGGTCATGGTGTAGCCAGTGGCCTGCATCCTTGATGATGGTGACGCTTGCATCCTGAAACGGCTCAGCCCGGCCATCTTCAGCCGGGTTAGAGGCCCAGCTATTCTCGCCATAGACTAGCCAGGTCGGGCAGGTAATCTCGCGCCAAAGCTGGACGAAATCCTCATGTGAAATGTCCGATGGAGAAAAGCCCATACCCGCCGGATCATAGGCCCAGCTGACTGTGCCATCTGCATGCGTCTTCACGCCCGTTTCTGTCAGGTGATGGATCAGATCATCTGGCAAATGCGTAAAAGCGGCCTGCATCCGGGCTTTGGCCGCCGCCAGGGTCTCCATCACGCGAGGCGCGCGCGGTGACAGCTTGCGGCGCTGCTCCAGCCAGATGTGCAAGCGCTCTGTCACGCTGCGGGCGCGGCGCTCGGCCAACATCTTGGGTGATGGGCCAAGTCCCTCAATCGCGACCAGTTTTCCAACCTTGTCTGGAAACAGCCCTGTATAGCGCAGCGTGATATTCCCGCCGAGCGAATGCCCGATCAGGGTGAACCGTTCTAGATCAAAATGCTCTACGAGGCTGGCCAGATCATAGACATGATCCATCACGCCATAATCGCCATCATTCACCCATTCGCTTTGCCCGTGCCCGCGCAGATCATGCGCGATGACATGGTAGCGCTGTGCCAGATGCCCCGCGACCCGGTCCCAACTGCGTTTCTGGTCACGCCCGCCATGCACCAGCACCAGCGGAGGGTTCGCGGGATCACCCCATGTCGCATAGGCGATCTGCAGGCGCTGGGAGGTAAATGTGTTATGCGTATCTGGCTGTGTCATGCGGCTTAGCTAGTCTGCTGGCGACAGTGTGACCAGACCGTTCGCAGAGGAAGCCCTTGTTCTTTTGGCAGAGGCTTGCCACATGGCGGCCTTGCCTGATGATTGAGGGCTTGATGATGGAGGGCGCGATGACCGCGACCAATATAAGACAAGATGATTTTGTCGCGGGGTTTAGCCCGCAAGGCTTGCCTGTGCGCGGACGTGTGATCCGCATGGCGGGGGGCAGCCTGTCACCTATTCTGAAACGCCATGCTTATCCGGACCACCTGGCTGAGATTCTCGGTGAGGCGCTGATGCTATCGGCGCTTGTCGGCTCAGGCATGAAATTTGAGGGTAAGGTCCTGGCGCAGGCCGAAGGCGATGGCCCGGTCTCGATGATGGTTGGCGAGTATTCCAAGAGCGGCGGCGTGCGCGCCTATGCCCGTCATGAGCCGGAGCGTTGGGCCTGGCTGAACAAGGTCAATAAAGGCGACAAACCGCACATGCCGCAACTATTTGGCGCGATCGGGCGGCTTGGCTTGATCATCGTCCATGATAATCCAGATATGCAGCCCTATCAGGGGATTGTGCCGCTGGTTAAAGGCTCAATGGCGCAATGCGCGGAGGATTATTTTCGCCAGTCTGAGCAGGTTGAAACCTGCTTGCGCATGTCGGTCGTCAAAGATGAAAGCGGCGAGTGGATCGCTGGCGGTATGATGATCCAGAAGATTGCTGGCGACATGGCCCGCGGTGACACTGAAGAGGGCTGGCGTGAAGCCGAAGCTTTGTTCTCAACGCTGTCTGAGGCCGAGCTGACCGATCAGAGCCTGCCGGCGCAGGACCTGATCTACCGCCTGTTTCATGAGGGCGGCGTGGCCATGGACAGTGATGCCCAAGTCTTAACCGATGTCTGCACGTGTAACCGCGACCGTTTGATCGGCACGCTTGAAGGGCTTGCCGATGAAAGCCTGCGCGAAATGGTTGAACCGGATGGAACCTTAAGCGTCGACTGCCAGTTTTGCTCACGCAATTATGTCATTCCAATCGAAGATGTGACACGTCCGGTTAGCTAGAGATTTACCTCAGCAGTCTATATAGTCTGCTGAGGAGCATCTTTTCATCATGAGCAGACAGACCGGCAATTGGCCTTATGATCAGTCAAAGTCCTGGTGGCGAACGCTGTTTGGCGGC
>CAZGVG010000054.1:0-4118 GCA_964528975.1 uncultured Hyphomonas sp. | reverse complement strand
GCATAGCCTGATCAATACGGTGAATTTTCAGGGCCGGGCTTCGCGCGGTGAATTTTTGTCTTTCATTGGACTGTGGTTTGTCTGGGTCTTTTTGCTTGGCACGATCGTCAGTGCGATCAGCGCGTTGCCCTTTGTTTCCGTGTTCGCGCCAGTTCTCGCCTTCGCGCCGCTCATTCTATTCATCGCATTCCTGTCGCTCTTGGTGCGACGCTATCACGACCTTGATAAGCGGGCATGGACCCTGATTTTCAGCCTTAACCCGTTTGGCATTCTATCGGTTGTCGCCAATGTCTTCCGAGAAGGCGATCAGCGGGCCAATCAGTACGGTCCTATGCCGGACTAGGGCTTATTCGCCGAGGTCAAACGCCTCACCATAGGCGGTATAATTATAGACCTCGATCCCGTCCTCTTTGACGACATCACTATAGCGAAACCAGACGCGCGTCTGATCGGGGCCTGCGCACGCCGTCTCTACCCATTGTTCATCTGCAGGGCCTTGCGCAAACTCAGTGTTTTGCGGCAGAGCGCTCTCTTCCAACTCATATTCCTTGCCGTCATATTCCGCGATGAACCAGCCTTCTGACATATAGCTCTTGTAAATCAGCGTCTCGCCCGCGGTCAGGGACAGGTTCACCTGCTTCTCACCTTCAAAGGTTTCCAGCACGACATCTTCAGTCAGCGTGATTTGTGTCGGATAGGTCATCGTCACAAATTTAAGACCGTCCGCGTCAATGCGTGTCCCATTCCAGGGGCTATACGTGGCCTGATATGGCAGGGCGCAGCTGACCGTTGGCTCCCCAGTTTTGCTCGGGCGTTCATGTCCAAGCAAAGTTACACCTGTTTGTGTAACGGCAAAAGCGCTTGGATACTCGCCGCTCCAATACTCGATCATGTCCCAGGTCTCATCATAACCGATGGTTGGGCCTTCCGGCACTTGCGGCTCTGGCACCTCAGTCTCTGTTTCCGTTTCAGTCACGGCAGGTTTTGTCTCAGCCTCACCTGACTTCTCTTCAGCAGGCTGCGAACAGGCGCTGAGCATCAAAGCTGCGGCGGCTCCCACGGTCAAAATGCGGATCATATCGGCCTCCCTCTTGGCTGTGATCCATGTTGTCGGAGTCAGCCTTGCTGTCAAATATGGCGCGAAGAGCTTGGCTTTTGAGGCGTTTTCGTGTGCAAGGGGCGCTTGAATTCTCAAAGGCTTTGCCATGACCAAACCTATCGCCCCACCTGTCGTCAGATTTGCGCCCTCACCAACCGGAAACCTGCATGTCGGGAATGTCCGCACGGCCCTGATCAACTGGCTGTTCGCCAAGGGCCAGGGCGGGTCTTTCATCCTGCGCATTGATGATACCGATCTTGAGCGCTCCACAGCTGAATATGAAGACGGCATCCGCCGCGACCTTGGCTGGCTTGGCCTCAATTGGGACGACACGTTCAAACAGTCTGAGCGCTTTGCCCAATACGATGCTGCTGCCGACAAACTCCGCGACATGGGCTTGCTCTATCCCTGCTATGAGACCGCCGACGAGCTGGACAAACAGCGCAAGCTGCAACGCGCGCGGGGCAAGCCGCCTATCTATAACCGCGCTGCATTGGACCTGACAGTCGCAGATAAAACCAAACTCGAAGCCGAAGGCCGCAAACCGCATTGGCGCTTCAAGCTTTCCGGGGGCCGCGTTGAGTGGATCGACCTGGTGCGCGGCGATCAAAGCATTGATACGTCCAGCCTGTCTGACCCGGTTCTGATCCGTGCGGATGGCTCCTACCTCTACACGCTGCCAAGCTGCGTCGATGATATTGAAGCCAAGATCACCCATGTCGTGCGCGGCGAGGACCATGTCACCAATTCCGGCGCACAGATTGAGATTTTCAAAGCCCTGGGCGGCAACGCGCCCGACATGGCCCACACCCCGCTTCTGGTCGGTGCAGATGGTGCCAGCCTATCAAAACGTCTTGGCTCGCTCGGCATGGGCACGCTGCGGGAGCGCGGGATTGAACCGCTCGCCATTTGCAGTCTACTCGGTAAGCTTGGCACCAGCGACAATGTCGAAATCCGTGACAACCTCACCCAGCTCGCCGAAGAGTTTGCCTTCAGCAAGATCGGCCGCTCGCCCGCCCGCTTTGATGAGGAAGAGCTGGCCGGCTTGAACGCGTCTCTCACCCACGATATGCCCTTCGCTGAGGTCAAAGGCCGTCTCGCGGCGGTTGACCCGCAAGCCGTAAATGAGGCGTTCTGGTTACTGGTCCGCGAGAACTGTCAGATCGTTGAAGACGCTGGCCGTTTCGTTCCTGTCGCCTTTGCAGAGATCACTCCGATCATTGATGATGAAGACCGCGAATTTATCACTGCCGCCGCCGCCCTGCTACCTGAAGGCGAGATCACAGCGGACACCTGGGGTGAATGGACCAAGGCTCTGAAAGCCGAGACAGGCCGCAAAGGCAAAGGCCTGTTCATGCCGCTCCGCAAAGCCCTGACAGGGATGGAGCGCGGTCCAAGTGTCGGTGATATGCTCGTCCTGATGGGCCGCGAGCGGGCCGCCGCGCGGCTGGCTTAGACGCTTTGCGGAGCCTTTAGAGGCCTAATATCTACGGCATGACCGTCCGGACATCGAAGGGCGCGGTCCAGACTTGTAAGAGACCCGCGCTTTGCCCCTCAAATGGACGATCAGATGTGAACACGATCTGCGTCTTGTCCGGTGAGAGCCTTGCGCCAAATTCCTGGTACTGGGAGTTAATGAGGGCGCCAATATTGCGCGGTCGGCTCCAGCCGTCAGCAGTGCGCATCGATATGAAGATGTCGGCGCCGCCTTGCCCGCCGCGATCCGGATAGCTCAAAAGCATGACGCTTTCGTCAGCATCCACCCAAACGCCATCGTCGCGCTGCTCTGAATTGATCGATCCGGGCACAGGCACAGCCGTTTTATACACGCCATCGGGGCCGGGCTCAGCGATATAAATGTCGCGCTCACCAATGCCATCCGGGCGTTCGGTCATAAAATATAGCGCCCCTGACTTGGTCAATGAGGGCAGTGTCTCATTATGCATATATCTCAGTGTTTTGAGCGCGCCAGCCCGTGGACGGTTAATGTCCCCTGTCATAATTGGGACGGGGGCCGCATCAGTATCGGTGAGGTCTAATGTATAGAGATCAAAGTTCTCATAAATGTCCAACGCGGCGAATTCAGGTCGATCTGCAGACCATGAGAATATGAGTGTGTCCCCGTCAGGCGAAACGGTTGGCCAATCCACGCGGCCTTCCCGTGCGAACGATATCGCTTCAGGCGCGCTCCACCCATCACGCGTTTTAACGGCTCGTTTGAGAGTTTGCGGACAGTCCCAGATCGGAGAGCATTCCGACTGAGCAAAATAGATCATTTGTCCGTCTGGAGTGAAACTCGGGCTTAATGTGATACGCCCATCCTGTTGCAACTGATCAGGTGCGAGTCTTTTAGGTTCGGCATTCTCAGCAAACCCCAAGCAAGGAAGACTGATCGAAACGGTCATGAGGAACAGGTTGCGCAGCATGGATACACTCCTTTTATCAAAATGCTTCTAAGTGTTTTCAACAAACCGGTGCTCAGCTCAGTGAAAATCGATTAAGAAGCATACGTCTTATGCCTTTCCATACGATCAGAAATCTGAGTCGGATTGGTCTGCTTTCCCTTGGCGTGTCGCCGAGAAAACCCGGTGTTTCCCCCATGCCAGCTCAGTCCCGCCCGACGATTCGAGTTTTCCAATCCGACCGGGTTCAGTTTCGCATTATGCTCTGAGGCATGATCGAGCACCGTTGGCATCTCCTCTATTACGAGCACGTCCCGCTCTGGCTGTGGCCAGCGGTGTGGTGGCAGCTGCGTGAAATTGACCGCTGGACCGCGCACTTTGGACGCCAAGTCTTTGTCGAGGTCGAGCCAGATGGCAAAGTCTACCTCCTCTGGTGGGAAGGCATGCATGATCGCTGGGACGAGGAGACGGGCGAAAAGCTCAGCTGGACGCCCGGCGACTTGGACAAATACCTCCCCGGTTTCCTAGGCACAGTCTTGAACCTGGTTCATGCGCAGCCCGAAGGGCTGACGCGGAACCCGCTTCATCTCGCGTGCGCGAAGCGCTTAGCGCGAGAT
>CAZGVG010000053.1:0-16751 GCA_964528975.1 uncultured Hyphomonas sp. | reverse complement strand
TCATCTCAGTCAAGATAGCTTTTGGAAGACGATCAAGCTCTTCACGTGTTGGAAGCGCTACGGCTTCAGCAACTTCAGAAAGGCCTTCATAGCGACCAGTATAGTCAAAGCTTGCAAGGCTTTCTTGCATGAGCGGCTGGACTTCACCGACAACAGCACGGAATTCACCGACGAGCTGGGCAAAGTCACCCGCTTGCTCTTGAAGCTGAGCATCAAGTTCGTTGATCTCAGCTTGAAGCGTATCAAACTGAGCACTCAGAGCGTTGCCTCGTGCGTTCGCTGCATTCAGTTCACCGCGCGCAGACTGCATCTCAGCTTCTTGCTGAGCCGTTTCGCGACGGAAACTATCAAGACGCTGCTGGTTTTCAGATGAAAGTTGCTGGCTATCCTGCTCCACACGCCGAAGAATGTCTGAAAGCGACTGGGCTGTCGCAGGAAGCGATGCGACCAGAGATGTACCTGCAAAAATTGCGGCAATCCCAATGGCCTTTATGGATTTATGAAGTGGTTTCATGTGTTCTTACCTCAACTATTGGGATTACTGAACATCGAGCTTGGTCGCTGGGACGTACATGACGTCCTGCGTGCGCTTGCCCTGAATGATACGAATGGCTTTCTCGATCTCAGGCTTATACTTGCCCTCAAGATCGACCCATGACTTGGTCTCGCGGTCATAGCGTTTCGCATAGCGACCTGTTGGGTCCATATATACGAGCGCAACACGGCCGAACAGCACCATGTCAACGGCAACTTCTTTGTCGTCGACAGTGATGGTTTCTTTCCAAGTATCTGTCTTGCGACCGACTTCCATCTCCGCCGTGTAAGCATCCATAATCTGGCGATAGCGCTCAGTTACAGAGATTGTGCCTTCGCTATTGTAAGCGCGAAGACGCGAAATACGTGCCTTACGCTGGTCAAGACGGAACGGAAGATCCGCATCGATAAACGCATCCAGATCGTCTACAAGCTGGTCCAGCATCGGAACAGTCTGAGACGTAATCTCGTCAACACGTCCAAGCTGATCTGTGAGAGACGCTTTTTCGCGTTCTTGGCTCTCAACCGCAGCGGCTTGCTGTCTCGCATATAGCTCAGCGGCGGTCTTGCGCTGGATAAGAGTGCGGAACTCTCCAACCATGTCAGAGCGCTCATCATCAAGTTGATTGATTTGTGCTTGAACTTGTTCAGCGCGGCGTGTTGCCTGCTCGCCTGTCGCAATTGCGCGGTCTAGACCTTGCGCTATGGCCGGGACCGTCAAAGCCGCGAAGGACGCTGCTAGGATCACTCCACGAGCCGGTGTCAGAACTTTCTTCATGAAGTCTGCCTCTCACTCTCCAAATGTGCGTCGCCTTATGGCGACCCAAGAAACTTTTGGCACTCGAGCATGTTTGCTTGAGCGACTGTTAAATGCGGGAACACACACACCCACAAAGTTATGCAGGGAAACTGGGCAATGCCCACCTCCTCCCAGTTTTATATGAAGCGTTGATCGCTTTTCTTTTTCCTGCGCTACAGAAACATGACCTATTGGTTATGGTGTGTAGACATCTCACCTCTGCAAAATGCTCGAGACCTTGTCAAACTTTCATTCATAATTGAGGCAGTTGCAAGGCATTTTTGACATAATATTACATATTCTAGTCATTCGCGGAAAGATTCTGCGAAAAATAGCACTGATTACAATGAAGTGGCTGGGGTGCCAGGATTCGAACCTGGGAATGCCGATACCAAAAACCGGTGCCTTACCACTTGGCGACACCCCAACTGAGCGGCGGACATACCCAATACATTTTCAGGTTGCAACACCCAATTGGATGTCGCGCCGTATCTGACTGCATTTTCTGATATCAGGCATCGCTCATGCCATATCTGCTTGATGCTATAAAATGCACCAGTTCTGGAGTCATTTGAAGGCATATCGATCAAGCATAATTGAATCGCATGAATGTTTCAGTTTTGACAAACCAGACATTAACACCCATATCGTTATCCGATAAGAGATATTACGGAGCCGGAGCCATATGAAAACCTTTCTGACATCCCTGACTGGGGCAGCAATTGGATCGATCATAGGACTCGTCCTGCTATTTTTCATCGGCATTGCGATGATACAATACGCAGTGAACGACGCGCTCCGATCTGCTTCAGGTCCAGAAACAGGCCAAGCTGATGGTAATGCGATTGTCCTAACGCTCGATTTGAGAAATGGATTGACCGATCAGGCGCCATCAAGCGGGCCGGAAGCTTTCCTCGGCAGCCCTGTCGGCTTTATCGATACGCTTATTAATCTCGAGGCAGCGACGAAGGACGATCAGGTTAAAGGCCTCTTTGTACGAGGCAGCGACTTTGGCATCGGGTCCTCAAAGGCTGAAGAATTGCGCGCGGCTTTCCTGAAATTTAAAGCGGCTGACAAATTTATCATTGCTCACTCTCAAGGAACTTATGGCGGCGGCCCCTCTTCTTATCGTGCAATAGCCTCTGCAGACGAAATTTGGGTGCAACCCGGAAGCGATATGATCTCTAGTGGTGTCGTCTTCGAAACGCTGTTCATGAAAGGGTTGTTTGATAATCTATCAATCACCCCAGAATTCGAAGCGCTTTACGAGTATAAGAATGCGCCAAATACCTATGAGCAGGAAGGGTATACCGAGCCTCATCGCCTCGCCATGACTAAATTGGCAGAATCAATCTGGGATATTTCTCTCGATGATATTGCGGCCGACCGCGGTATCTCAGTCGCAGACGCAAAAGCGGCGTTAGAGTCCAGTCCTGTCAGCTCGGAACGTATGATCGAGTTGAATTTAGCGACGCAAGAAGGCTGGCCAGAAGACGCAAGGGACGAAGCGAGCAACCGTGCTGGGGCTGACGCAATCCTAATAGACATCAGTGCTTATGCAGCACCTTCTGCCCCTTTCAGATCCCCTGTCATTGCAATCGTCGGCGGACAAGGCCCGATCATTACTGGCGAAGCAGGTGGAAGCCTGTTTCAAGAAGGAAGCGGCTTTGCATCAGATAGCGTCGCCGCCAATATCCTAGCGGCTGGCAAAGACGAAGACGTGGAAGCGATCGTTTTCCGCGTCGACAGCCCAGGCGGCTCACCAACGGCCTCTGATCAGATTTGGCGAGCCGTTGAACGTGTTCAGCTTGAATATGAAAAGCCGGTTATCGTATCAATGGCTTCTGTCGCAGCCTCAGGTGGCTATTATGTCTCCACGGGCGCCGACTGGATCCTTGCGAATCGTAGCACGATTACAGGATCGATCGGGATATTCGGCGGCAAGTTTGCCATTTCAGAAGGTCTCGCCCGAATCGGCGTGAATGCCGATAGCATTAGAGTTGGCGGAGCATTTGCCGGGGCTTTCTCAACAACCGAAGGCTTTAGTGACGAGCAAAGACAGCTTGTTCGCAGCTGGCTTACGCGTGGCTATGACAGGTTTATTGCACTGGTTGCTGAGGGTAGAGAGATGAGCCTAGTTGAGGTCGACGCCGTTGCACGTGGCCGTGTTTGGAGTGGTGAAGACGCACTTGAAAAAGGCCTCGTTGATCAGCTTGGTGGTTTGACTGATGCCATCTCTAAGGCGCGTGAACTTGCAGGGATTGATGCTGATCAGGAGGTGCGTCTTGTGAAGTATCCAATGCAAACGGGTGGTTTTGGTTTCATGGGCGCTTCGGCCTCAGCCTCTGCAGGTGAGTTAAAAGCGATCGGACAGTTGGCGGCTTTGATCAATGATCCTCAGGTTCAGGCCTTGATTGCGGAAACTGAAGCAGCTCGCAGCAGCCGAGTTCAAGCGCGTATGCCGAGTTTTATTGAAAAATGAGGTAGCGTCTGATTTATTAGGAAAGGCCTTCTGGACATGTTTCAGGAGGCCTTTTTATTTTCAGAACTACCGCGTCGCCGGACCGCATGGCATTTCGCTGAATGCAGTCCAATATGAGAAAAAATGGAAAGCTCTCCTATGACGAAAACGCTCGATAAAGACAGGCGCGTGCATACAGCCCAAACAGCCGAGACCATGTTAGATGTTCGACACGAGGTGGACCGAATAGATCGGCTGCTGGTTGAGCTCTTGGTTGAAAGACAGTCTTTTATGGGTGCCGCAGCGCGGATTAAAGGACAAAGAAAAGCTGTTCTGGACCGCCCTCGGATCGAAGATGTCGTTTCGAAAGTAAAGGCTGAAGCGGAAAACCGAGGTTTATCAACCGCAATCGCTGAGCCTGTATGGCGAACGCTTATAGATCGCTGCATTGCTTATGAGTTCGAGGCGTTTGATCACCTCAAGCCGGGTTTGGACAATTCATAGCTAGCTTGCGCGCAGGCTTCCAGAGCATTCCCTAGGCTGTCTTTCAGACCGGATAATAACGTTGCTGCTTCCACACGGCTAAGCACCTCTTCCCCCCTACCCTTGGTTTCGACAGTCGCGCAATCTTCTGCGAAGGCTTTGGCTCCAATGCTCAATGCCGCCCCTTTCAGCGTATGGGCAGCATCTGACCATTCTTTTTGCGGAAGATCCGCGCTCAGCATACGCCCCCAAGTATCTGCCTGTGTCCTGAAAATATCCAACACTTCATCAGCAAGCTCAATATCGCCACCCGTCATGGTCAGCAGATGTTCAATATCTATTTTTGGCACCATGTTTGGACGATCTCCGCTATTAATGCTACAAATGTCACAAATTTAAGAATTTCAATTAGAAGAATGCTTTGCGTTTCGCTGTAATTGAATTAGAAAGCAACTAGAAATGGGGAATATCATGTTTGCAATTCTTATCGCACTTAGAAACTTCACAATTGCCATCCTCTTGGCATGGCTTGGTTTTTCGATTGCCGATCATAATGAAGACTCTGAAGATAAGGCACCGCAATCGCTTACATCTGCTGGGCTATCTGGCTTTATTCGTTAACTGAAGAAGCCTGTATATGTTTGGCGGCTGAGAAGCCTATAAGTCCTTATGCGACTCGGACTATTTCTTTACAAAGCAATCACGCTGCTGATCGCACCTTTTATAGGGTTAGTGCTGCGCTCACGTGTGAGAAGCGGCAAAGAAGCAGCTCAACGCATCCATGAGCGCAAGGCTGAAAATCTTCTAGAGCGCCCCAAGGACCGGCTGGTATGGCTGCATGGGGCAAGTGTGGGCGAAACCCAGATACTCCTCGAACTTATCCGCAGACTTGATGAGAGCGTATCAGCGCCGACGAATTACCTCCTGACTTGTCAAACCCAAACCGCTTCCAAGCTGATTGAAGAGAGCATCACCAAACCACCGCTGAGCGCAGTTCGGGTGATACATAATATGGCGCCGCTGGATTCGCCGGGCATCGTGAATCGTTTCTGCGATAACTGGAAGCCTGATCTGGCAATTTTTGCCGAGGGTGAGGTCTGGCCCAATATCCTGTTCAAGCTTAAAGAAGACCGCGCAGTTACAGTCCTACTGAATGCCAGAATGACTGACGATAGCATTCACGGCTGGCTGCGATGGCCCAAAACCGCAAAAATGGTATTTGATTGCTTTGACGTCCTGCTGGCTAGCGATTTGAAAACGCAGACAGGGCTTGAGGCGATCACTCACAGGGAGATTGAATGCACAGGCAATTTGAAGTCTGCGCTGCCCCTGCCCTCAAGCGATGCAGGCATGCTTTTGACGCTCAAGGATAAGATCGGGGACCGAAAAGTCCTTCTCGCGGCATCAACCCATACAGGAGAGGAAGCCATAGCGCTGGACGCCTATATGCGAATGCCCGACAGCACATTCATGATTATTGCCCCACGTCATCCTGAACGAGGCGATGAAGTCGACGCCCTGTTATCTTGCACCCGCTATGCAATTTCCAGACGATCAGAGGGCGATCCGATTACGAGCGAAACAAATATATTGCTCGCCGACACAATGGGGGAAATGGGTCTGTGGTATGAGTTAGCGGATACCGTTTACCTTGGTGGCGGACACACGCCTGGTGTCGGTGGACACAACCCACTTGAAGCCTTGCGTCTTGGCAAACCTATCTTGACGGGACCGAGCCTTTTTAATTTTAGTGACCTGTCTGAGAAGCTGCTGCCTCATGAAGGCTTCACGGTCATAGAGGATGCCGAAGCACTTCATGCAGCTTTTCCTGCAGAGCCCGTGTCTCAGGATTTACTAAATATGCTGGAAAGAGAATCATTAGGCCCAATAACCGCGACTCTAGATGCATTAGCTCCGTTGCTCAAACACGCTGGGCTAATGGAATGAGGGAGCCAAGATTCTGGTCTGCCGATCTAGACCCAAGGTCGCGTGAAGCGGCGCCCTTGATGAGGTTTCTCCTATCCCCATTTGCCAGCTTATATGCATGGGTGACAAAGCGCCGGATTTCAAAAATCACGCCTCACAAGGTTTCTGCAAAGGTCATTTGTGTTGGAAACCTGACAGCCGGAGGTGTCGGTAAAAGCCCTATCGTTGCAGAATTACGCGCAACAATCGAAGACAAATATGGACTTCGGGTTGCTACGCTTAGCCGAGGTTATAAAGGGCGTCTTAAAGGGCCCCTCAAAGTCGTCAAAGACCTACATACTGCAAAGGATGTTGGCGACGAACCTCTTATGCTCTCAACGCTTGGCGAAGCCTGGATTGGCGCTGATCGGAAAGCAACCGGACAAGCTATGGCGCAGGAGGGTGTAGAGGTCATAATAATGGATGACGGCCATCAAAACCCCACTCTCTCAAAGGATTTCACGTTTATTGTTGTAGATGCGAAAGCCGTCTTCGGGAATGGATTTGTCATTCCTAAAGGGCCATTACGTGAACCCGTTCACAGAGGGCTCTCGCGCGCTGACGCTATCATTTTGATGGGTGAAGGAGCTTTACCTGAAGCACTTTCCACTACGCAGCTTCCCATTCTCAGAGCAGGCTTAGTGGCAAAGAACAGCTTAGCCCCCCTGCCCTATGTCGCTTTTGCAGGGATCGGGCGACCAGAGAAATTCTTTGCTTCTCTTGAAGTCGCCGGAGCAGACGTTCGGGATTCTGTCCCCTTCCCAGACCATCACGCCTTCACAGGTGCAGATTGGAACTATTTGCAACGCTTAGCGAGCGATCATCAGGCTCAGTTGATCACAACCCAGAAAGATTATGCCCGACTCGACGCTGAGCAACGCGAGAGCGTTCATGTTTTTCCTGTTAAAGTTCAGTTCGAAAAAGAAGCAGACCTCGACAAAATGATCGCTGATGTGATCAACAAAGCCTAATCATGACAAACACACCTGATCAGCAGTATATCCGCCCAAAGGACATCGATAATCGATCGACATTCTCACAGCGCCTTGTTTGGCGGCTGGAGACTTTGGCGTGGGATTTCATATACTGGTGGCCGATGAAACTTTTGGGCCCGGATAGGGCATCAAACTTTTTAGGCTGGGTGATGAAGCGGATTGCGCCGCTATTTTCGCAAAACAAAACTGTCTTGAGAAACCTTCGACTTGCTTTTCCTGATCTTTCTGAAGAGGACCGCGCTAAAATTGCGGAATCGGCCTGGGAAAGTGTTGGAAGAACCGCAGGTGAGCTACCACACTTGCCGTCAATCAATCCCTATAAGGGTGACCGTGTCGAAGTCGTTGGTGCAGAATATCTCGATACGGTTGAATCTAATGAAGAGGGTGCTGTTTTTATCTCCGGCCACTTTGCGAACTGGGAGGTTATGGCTGCTGTTATTTGCCAAAGACCGGTGGATTGTCTTGTCACATATCGCGCTCTGAATAATCCGCATATTGACCGCCGCCTAAATAAGGTCCGTCACGATTATGGAATTGGTGTTCTGACCCCTAAAGGCCTTGGCACCCGCGAATTGATGAGAGCTTTAAGCAAAGGTCGAACAGTCGCGCTTTTGAACGATCAGAAATTCAATCAGGGCCTGCCCATCAGGTTTTTTGGCCATGATGCGATGACAGCTCCAGGACCGTCACGTCTTGCATTGAAGTATGGTGTTCCGATTGTTCCTGTGACGACACGTAGGATCGGTCCTGCACGTTTTAGAGTTGAGATACACAAGCCGTTCACTCCTGAAAAAACAGATAGCACCGATGCTGACGTTAAGCGCACTGTGGAACGGATAACGGACTTCCTCGAAGCTGAGATTGCAGCTAATCCCGGGCAATGGTTCTGGCAGCATAGGCGATGGCCCAAAGAAGCCTGGCGCGACGCAGGTGTCATGGATGCCCCTGTCAAACCATAGCAAGCACCCTATAGTCTTTCAGGTACGACGCTGCGGAGACAGGTATGCCACACTTTACTGAAATCATTTCAATCATCGCTCTCGGCTTCTGCGCCTTGTTGGGTTTAGGGTCTTTGTTTGCTCCGAAGTGGGCGGCAGGCGTTGTGCGCCTGGTTGCAGATCCAGATCCTGAAAAACCAGGCGGCTTCTCAGAGTTTCGCGCGACTTATGGCGGCTTACTCCTATTCCTGCATTTGTCTGCGCTGATTATGTTGCTGCAGCCGGACTTGAAGATTACCTACAAAGTCTTCGCTTTGTTCCCAATCGCAATGGCCTGGATTGGTGCAGGACTTGGTCGCACATTATCACTGCTTCTGGACAAGGAGGAAAACCATAGCTCTGGAATGATACCAATCTGGATTCCGATGGAACTTACACTTGGCCTTGCAATTCTGGCTCCAGTCTTCCAACTGGGGTCTTCCTAATTCGGAGATTGCCATGACGGACCGTCGCGAGACGAACCGAAAGCCGCGTAGAAAACCGCAACCACGCCGGAAACCTGGCGCATCTTCTGCTGCAGATGACTGGTCTCAAGGCGAACGGATCGCAAAATACTTGGCCCGCGCGGGTGTCGCTTCGCGGCGCGAGGTCGAAGCTATGATTGAGCGCGGCGAAGTCCGGATCAATGGTCGTAAACTCACCACTCCAGCGTTCAAGGTTACCGGTCGTGAAGACATTCAAGTCAATGGTAAGAGCGTTAAAGCCCATGAACCTATTCGTGTCTGGCGGTATCATAAACCCTCTGGCTTGATTACAACGACTTCTGATCCAGAAGGCCGCCGCACAATCTTTGAAGAATTGCCAAAGGCCCTACCCCGAACAATCACGATTGGACGTCTCGATTTGACGACGGAGGGCATTCTATTGCTCACAAATGATGGTGGCTTGGCGCGAGCTATGGAGCTACCCAAAACGGGCTTTGTGCGACATTACCGAGCCCGCGCTCATGGTTCCATCACACAAGTCCAACTCGACACGCTTAAAGACGGCGTCACGCTTGACGATGGTACGCGTTATACCTCGATTGAAGCCGAGTTAGAACGTGAGACGGGAACGAATAATTGGATCAACGTCCGCCTCACTGAGGGCAAAAATCGAGAAGTCAGGAAAGCGCTTGAGCACCTAGGCCTAAAAGTGAACCGCCTGATTCGAACGCAATACGGCCCTTTTGAACTGACCGATCTCCGCCCAGGAGCTGTGGAAGAAATAACAACGAGCGAGCTTCGGCTATTGCTTGCCCCGTCTATTCCTGAAGAGCTTCTTCCAAAAGAAACTCAGAAACCAGAGCGCCGCAGACCGGCTCCCCCAAGGTCACGGGTTCACAGACGAAAATCCTAGGGTAACGTGCACGTAAACCTAATAAGATTTTCACGACTGACTCGCAGGGAGATGTGCTAATGGGCCTTCAAAATGTTACCGAGACCTACCAGCAGGAGCGCACTTCAAGCGCACCCAGCCATCCGCCCATTTATAGCTTGAAACCACCTGTGAATTTAACCAAGCCCGAAGTGTTTTCCAGCCATGGTGGATACACTTATGAGGCGTTTGATACAATGCGCGAGCAAGCCCCAGTCATGTGGCATCCCGAAGAGCATGGCGCTGGATTTTGGGCAGTAACCTCGTACGATCTTGTCAAGCAGATCGAACTTGATGCGGCGACCTTCTCATCACAGCGTGGTGGCATTCTGATGACATATGGATTGCCTGATACTCCGCGCCACCCCCTCCTCCATTCCTCGTCTCTAAACTCGTTGATCAATCTTGATCGGCCACATCATACACCGCTGCGTATGGAGCATATGGCCTTCTTCCGGCCCAATTATGTGGCCGAACTCAAGAAGAAAGTTGATATTCACGTTAACAAACTCCTGGATGACATGGTCGCCAAAGGTCCGGTTGTGGATATGGTAGAGACATTCTCAGCCGAGCTTCCCCTTTTCACTTTGTGTGAAATCCTGGGTATTCCCGAGGCTGATCGGCCAAAACTTGTCCACTGGATGCACTTTCTCGAACAAGCGCAATATCAAGCGCAGCAAGAGGGGCTTGGAAACGTCACTCCAGAACAGATCATGGCCTTCATGAGTGAGATACAGGCTCTTTTTGAGTATGGCAGACATCAACTACAAGATCGCCGCAAAAACCCGCGCAATGACTTGCTAAGCGCGATCGCAAACGTAGAAATAGATGGCGCGCCCCTCTCAGAGGAGTTTTTGGACGGCTCATGGCTACTCATCGTCTTTGCGGGCAATGACACAACCCGCAACTCATTATCAGGCACGATGAAGCTACTGACAGAGTATTCTGAGCAACGAGAGAAGCTACTGGCTCAACCGGACCTCTTTCCCAATTTTGTGAATGAGTCGATCCGTATGGTTAGTCCGGTTACGTATATGCGCCGGACGGTTACGAAAGACACCGAACTCGGCGGCCAAAAAATGGCGGAAGGCGACAAGACAGTCATGTACTATGTTGCTGCGAATAGAGACGTATCGAAATTTGAAAACCCAAACATGTTCGATATTAGTCGCGCGAACGCGAACGAGCATCTCGCATTTGGTAATGGCCCACATGTCTGCTTGGGCAAACGTGTTGCCAACATGCAATTGGAAAGCGCCTACCGTAACATCCTAGGCCGTTTCCCGGATATACGCTGGACTGGAAAACAAGAACTTGCGCCGAGTAATTTCGTGCACGCCATCGCATCACTCGAAGTCGATCTTGGTAAATAAATTTGCGCTTTAGGGACGAAGGAAAGCTTCCATTCCATCCACGGGAAGCGGTCGTCCCAAGGCATAGCCTTGCGCATAGTCAAACCCGAGCCTGCTGAGCTTTGGCATCATCTCAATGTCTTCAACACCCTCGGCAGTTACTGTCATGCCAAGGCGCCGCGACATCAATGTCAGCGCTTCCAGAATCGTCTCAACCCGCGGATTGTCCAACTGCTGAATCAAAGATGCATCAATCTTGAGACTGTCAGCGGGCAAATCTGCAAGCCATAGAAATGATGAGTGACCAGAGCCGAAATCATCCAAAACAAGACCAGCCCCTACGGCTTTCAAGTCTTGAATGCGCTTCAAAGACTGCTCAGTGTCTCTTAGGGCGGCTTGTTCTGTCAGCTCTAGGCGAAGACTTCCTGAAGCCAGGTCATAGCCGCTACAGAGCGCTGATACCAGGTTGGTCAAATTCTCATCGACCAAATCCATACTTGTGACGTTTACATGCATGAAAAGGTTCTGCGCACCTGAAATACTTCTAAAGCAGACAAGGGCTTCAGCGGCTTTGATCAGCATGTTTGATGCTAGCGCTTGCGCCTCTGCCAAAGCTTCAGGAGATCTTGCCTTACCATCTTCCCATCGCGCAAGAGCTTCAAAGCCGGCGACAGCCTGTGTTCGAAGATCAATAATCGGTTGGTAGGATGGTGCGAGCCCTGAACTGGGTGCGGCGCTTACACTCTCGCCTGACACACTTGATAAAATCACCCCACGCGTTGTGTTGGCGCCAATAGATGCGCCGGCGAGATGGATGCGAGCCCCTTCTGCGGTCTGCAGATCTACCCCCACCTGAGTATCACACATCTCAAGCGCATCTGTTAGAGCCTTATGGCTTAGCCCATCAAGCACTTTGCCGACATCTTGGAGGCTCCAGGCCCCATTCAGAACCGATTTGAGTGGCCCTTCAGATATGGACAGTCCCAACCTCTCAGTGCTGGCGTCCCAAATCCACTCACCGATGGGATACCCCATGTTTAGGCCTCAGCCACTGCACGGTCACGGATATACGATTTGACCACGTCAAGATCGTTTTCAACGCGGTCAAAGACTTCCGTGCGGGCTTCCAGATGAGCGCACCGCTCAGGTAGACTAGGGTAAAGGCCTGTCACGTCCTCCACCGTCTCAGGAAACTTTGCAGCGTGAGCGGTCGCTAGCACAACTGTACATGTCTCATTTTTGGCTAAGCGGCGCGCCGCTCTGGTACCGACAGCTGTGTGTGGACAAATCAACATGCCCGTCTCTGAGAGAACCAGCTGTATCTCAGAAAGGGTTTCCTGATTATCGACAATATCTGTCGTGAACCCCGCACAAGAGAGCGGACCAAAAGCATGCTCAGGCAACTCAGCTGAGCCAGATTGCTTGTATTGTTCATAAGTGCGCCGGACCGCATTGCCATCACGGCCGCTGACTTCAAATAACAGTCTTTCAAAGTTGCTCGGCACAGATATGTCCATCGCAGGGCTTGGCGTAGATGTGGCTTGCTCACGCGCCATACGACCGGTCTTGAAGAGTGTATCAAGCGTCTTGTTCTCATTAACCGCGCAGACCACTTCAAATCCGTTCAATAATCCACACCGGGCCGCGACATAGCCCGCGAACGCATCGCCCATATTTCCGCTAGGGACGACAAACCTTACCGGCCTATCCGGCCCAAGGGCAGCTTGGGTGATCGCATAATAAACTGACTGCGCCGCAATCCTTGCCCAGTTGATCGAATTTACACCAGACAGCATAACATCGGCGGAAAAGGCCTGATCGGCAAACATGGCCTTCACAAGCGATTGGCAATCGTCAAAATCACCCTCAACCGCAATATTGTGGATACTAGGGGCCCCTGTCGTTGTCATAAAAAGACGCTGCACAGGGGAAACGCGCTCATGAGGATGTAGGATATAAAGATCCACATGTTTCGCGCCTGCAAAAGCCGCTGCCGCAGCGCCGCCTGTATCGCCAGACGTTGCACAGACGACACTCATACGGTTGCCCTGCCGTTCGAGCACCAGATCATAAAGCTGCCCGATGAATTGCATCGCGACATCCTTAAAAGCCAAGGTCGGCCCGTGATGAAGCTCCATCAAGAACTGATTAGCCCCCGTCTGATTCAGGGGCGCGACGCTATGATGCGAAAAACTGGCATAAGCTCGCTCGCAAAGACCGCGAATATCCTCAATGCTGAGCGCATCGCCTGCAAACGCCTTCAAGATGCGGGTCGCAACGGAGACATAGCTCTCAGAAGCTTTAGCAGGTTGGATCTGCGGCCATTGTTCAGGAACATAAAGCCCGCCATCTGGGGCAAGCCCCTTCAGACAAGCTTCAACAAAATCAACTGCTGGAGCTTCGCCTCTAGTAGAAATGTATTTCATGATTCAAACTTTCCTGAATCGAAGACGGCCACGACTATGATGCAGGGCGACATAAACACCAATCAACCCCAAGGCCATCCCCCACCATGTCAACGCATAGCCAAAATGACGTTCAGGCGGTAGCGGATCCAAGGGTTTAGCAAATGCATATGGATTTGCTGTGATGCGAAACTGATCCAGGTCTGCGCTATTACGAACTTTCAACTCTATGGGTTCAGCAACTCTTGGCGTCATTGAAACATCGAACCGGTCTGCAAGCGCTCGCGCGTCCAGACGATACCACACATTCTCTCTGGGCCTGTCTGGGTTACCAAACAGTCCTTTCTTGGAAGACTTTTCTGACAAAGTTCCTCGATACTGAATACGCTCTGGCAATTCGGAATACTCAACTGCCACTGGATTAGCGCCGCCCGTCGCATCGACAAGCGCCAGAACTGGTTCACCAGTTTCCTCAACCATTCCAAGTGTGTAGTAGCGCCATATAGGTTCGCTATTCGCTAAACCATAAACCTGCTGAACACCAGCGGCGCTCGAGGGTTGAATGAGAATACTGAGGTTAGAGGCATCCGCTACTGCAGCTTCTAGTGGAGGTGCGGCCTGCTTTTCGGTGTAGCGGGCATGTTGCCAGTTGCCTAACTGAAAGAGAATGAAAAGGCTGATCAGGCTCAGACCTGTCAGAATTGGCATAGGTCGAAAACTCATTCGCCATGCGCTCCGTGTGACTCCCATTGGGCTTCTTCGGCATGGTTCTTCCATTGCAGCGCAAATAGCAAGGATTTGAACGGGCGTAAAAGCAATACGCTGAGGAATATAATGATTGGCCCCCACAGCAAGACATGAACCCAGACCGGTGGGTCAAACATAACCTGTAGCAGTAATACGGGTGGTGTAATCAGGATCGCGACCAGGAACATCACAAAGAACGCGGGGCCGTCTCCGGAATCGGCTTTGCTGAAATCAGCACCGCAAGATGAGCAAGCGTCTGCTAATCCAAGGTAGGACTTGAACACAGGCCCCTCCCCGCATTGCGGACAGCGACAGCCGAGGCCTGCCGTAATCGGCGAGACCTTACGGCTCATAACCTTAGTGTCCCAAAGTGAGGTGCGGGATGACGTAAACAAAGGCAAACAGGAAGAGCCAAACGACATCTACAAAGTGCCAATACCAAGCTGCAAACTCAAACCCGAGGTGCTTTTTTGCCGTCATATTGCTGGCGTACAAACGTAGCAGGCAAACAGCGAGGAAAATGGTGCCAATGACGACGTGTGCGCCATGGAAACCGGTCGCCATAAAGAAGGCCGAACCATAGATTGTGCCATCAAAAGTGAATTGGGCTTCTGAATATTCGTAAACCTGCAAGCATGTAAAAGCGAAACCGAGAATGATTGTCAGCCAAAGCATGAACTTGGCATTGTCCAATTTATCATGCTGCAACGAATGGTGCGCTGCCGTAACAGTTGTGCCAGACAAAAGTAGGATCAACGTGTTGATCAGCGGCAAGTGGAATGGATCGAAGGTTGTGACACCCGTCGGCGGCCATTGCGCAAACGCGTTCAAACCTTCCCAAACCGGGCTAGTACTATCAAATGTGCCCCCAACACGCGCTGGGAAGAATATAGCGACCTCAAAGAAGCTCCAAAACCATGCCGCAAAGAACATAATCTCTGAAACAATAAAGAGGATCATTCCGTACTTAAGGCCAATCTCAACAACAGGGGTATGATCGCCCGTACGTCCCTCTTTGATGACTTCACGCCACCACCCCATCATAACCCAAATAACCATCAGGAAACCTGGGAGCAGCGTCCAAAGCTGGCCTTGCTCGACCCCAAATAGTCCTTTCATGTACGTGACGCCGCCAATGGCGAGCAACACGACAGCGAAAGAACCGATAAACGGCCAGGGTGATGGATTTACGAGGTGATAATCGTGTTTGACGTCTTCGGCCATGACAGGGAATCCCTAAGGGCAAATATTAGATTTTCGTCGCTTTTAGACTGCTGCTACCCAATTCTGCAATAGGTCAATCAAGGGCTGCCGTTTTCGCCGCACCTTGAAACGCATCTGTTTGGAAAAACGTATAGGACAGCGTGATCGTTCTTACGTCTTGCGCATTTCGTTCTTCTTCAATTGACGGGTCAATAAAGAAGATGACGGGGAGCTTTTTGGTTTCACCCGCCTTGATGATACGTTCCTCGAAGCAAAAACACTCTAACTTATTGAAAAATCGACCAATCTTGTGAGGCGTTACATTATAGCTGGCAATAACACTAACATCGCTCGAAGCTGTGTTTGTAACTTCATAAAAAGCGAGGCTATGAGCCCCGACCTGAACAGGTAGATCATTCTGTGTCGGCCTGAACTGCAGCGGCGCATCGGCAACATTGGCATCAAAGCGAACTGTTATCTCACGGGAAAGAATTTCTTCAGGTGCTTTATCCGCCGTCTGAGTTGTCCCCCCAAAACCGGTTACACGACAAAACGTGTCGTAAAGCGGCTTGGATGCGAAGGCGAGCCCGAGCATAAACAGCGCACTGAAAGTGGCGATAAGGGCTATCCGTGTATTATTCATCATCGCCCTTCTGCACAGCTTCCGCGTTCAACTCATCAGCCCGTTTTTGCGCCTCGCGATCTGCTTTTTCAACAGCAGCCTCATTCATGTATCCGGAAAAGTACATCCGGTCCCCACGGCTGAAGTCCGTATTCTGAATACGCACGGCAGTGGTTACACCAACAATGGCAACAAACGCCACTAAAGCAAAACCAAGCCAGAGGTTACGACGCTTCTGCGCGGCGCGCCATTCTTCAGGGGTAGGTTCTTTTGGTAGCTCGCTCATCATATAACTCCTGCCGGGAAGTATAACCCGAAACCATGCTCAATGATGAGTGCGGCGAATAAGCCGAACAGATAGAGGATTGAAAACGCAAACATGCTCATTGCGAGTTTGCGTTCTGTATCTCCTGCGTCCGCGTCACCTGCCTTGCTGACAAAGACTTTGATGGCAAAGTATATGAATAATAGGGTTAGAGCTGTTCCGAGGATCGCATAGATCAGGCCACCCAAACCCGTTAGAACGGGCGCCAAACCGATTGGTGCGAGCACAAGCGTATACAGTAAAATTTGCAACCGCGTGGCCTTCACCCCGGCTGTAACGGGCAACATCGGGACGCCAGCTTTCTCATACTCTTTATGCGCCACAAGGCTTAGAGCCCAGAAATGAGGCGGCGTCCAAAAGAAGATGATCGCAAACAAGATCCAGGCATCTAGTGATGTGCTCCCTGTAACGGCCGCCCACCCGATGACAGGCGGAAATGCGCCAGCAGCGCCGCCGATCACAATGTTCTGAGACGTGCGCCGCTTCAAAAGCATGGTGTAGAACCA
>CAZGVG010000052.1:9060-17053 GCA_964528975.1 uncultured Hyphomonas sp. | reverse complement strand
ACGATTGGTCGGAACGAGCATGGCCTGGCTTGCTTCATCCATCCGGTGATTGGCTCTGCCAATACGCTGAATAAGGCGGGCGGCACCTTTCGGTGCGCCCATTTGGATGACAAGATCAACCTCGCCCCAATCAATCCCAAGGTCGAGCGTTGAGGTGCAGACCACGGCCTTGAGCTGCCCGGCCGCCATCGCTGACTCAACCCGGCGCCTTTGTTCTTTTGCGAGAGAGCCATGGTGCAGCGCGATTGCAAGGCCATCTTCATTGGCGGTCCACAGCTCTTGAAACATTAACTCTGCTTGCGCCCGTGTATTGACGAAAACCAGCGCCATCTCAGCCTGTTTGATCTGCTCATAAACCTCTGGGACTGCGAACCGGCCTGAATGACCTGACCAGGGGATGCGTTCATCAGAGATCAGAATATCGACATCCGCATGAACTCCGCCTTCGGCTATAATCAGGTGCGGGCGGTCGCCGCGTACACCGAGCCACCTTTGCAGCACGCTTGGCTCATGCACGGTCGCTGAAAGACCGATGAAACGGCAGGCTGGTGCCCAGTCTGCGAGCGCCGCTAAGCCAAGACTGAGCAGGTCACCGCGTTTGCTGGGTGCGATGGCGTGAATCTCATCAATGATGACGCATTTTAAGTCGGAGAAAAACTCCGCCGCATGATCGGAGGCGATGAAGAGGGCCAGCTGCTCTGGTGTGGTGAGCAAGATGTCCGGTGGATTGCGGCGCTGGCGTTGGCGCTTGCTGGCGGGCGTATCGCCGGTCCGCGTCTCGATGCGAATATCCAGACCCATTTCCTCAACTGGGGTCATCAGGTTGCGGGCAACATCCACAGCCAGTGCCTTCAGAGGTGAGATATATAGCGTGTGGAGTGCCGGGCGGCCTGAATTGCTCTTGGGGCGTTCAGCCAGTTCGATCAGGCTTGCTAGAAACCCAGCTAAGGTTTTCCCGCCGCCCGTCGGTGCAATTAATAGTGCGCTCTCGCCGCTAAGTGCGGTTTCAGTGAGGGATAATTGATGAGGGCGTGCCTGCCAGTCGCGGCTTTCAAACCACGCCTTAAATCGCTCTGGTAGAACGGGGGCAGGGGGCAGTGTATCGGCCATATGGGTTAAACTTGCGCAATCTTGGCATCAGTTCCAGACTTTTCATCTGGCATTCAGCCGCAATCTCCTTTCAGTGGGCACCAGAAGAAGGAGTTTCTAAATGCCACGCATACTTGGTTATAGTCTATCTGTCCTCATGCTCACACTTCCAGCCGCAGCTGATCCGTTGCTGGAGAAAATGCGCGGGCAAACCAAGGATGGGCCCGTCTATGCCTATGAGATGACTTATTCCGACGCTGAAGTGACAGCCAGCGGCAAGGTTGATCCCAGCCAACCTGAAGGCCAGAGGCTTGAAATCTATACGCCCGGCGAAGCTGATTGGAGCAAGGACTTCCGCAAAGGCGTTGAGGAAATGGATGCTGAAACCGACGGCGACATTTGGTGCGCTGATTTTGCTGAAATGGTGCCGCAGTCAGCCAAGATGACGACGGAAGACGACCTGACAGCGACTTATGCTTTTACGCCAAAGCCTGAAGCCGACGCGGATGGTGCGGAAAAGAAGCTGATGAAAAAGATCAAAGGCCTGATCACGCTCGATAAGAGCGATGGCTCGGTCTTGTCCTTCAACATGGCGCTGCCAAAGCCCTACAAGCCTGCCATGATCGTAAAGATCAACCGCTTTGAAATGGACGCCACCTGCACGCGCGCACCAGATGGCCGGACCTATGTCCGCGACTTTGCGTTCGGCATTTCAGGGTCCGCAATGATGCAAAGCTTTGAGGAGCAGATGTCGCGGAGTATTACCAAGCTCCTTGGGCCTGTTGGATAGGTCCGTATTATTCCGCAGCTTCCGCCTCAAGCGCGAGAGCTGCCGCGGCTTCCGCTTCTGCCTTGGCGCGCTCAGCAGCATCGAAGGCCCCAACGATGTCAGCCGTTAGCCGTGCAATCTCGAAGGGCGGCTCTCCGGCGACATCATAGCCGCGACGCACAATCACAAGCTCGCGCGAAGGTATGATGACCAGATGCTGCCCGCGATTGCCTAGCCCAGCGTAAGCATCCTCTGGTGCGCCATCGACGCCGCCAATCAGCCAGAATGAACCGCCATACCCGAAGTCTCCGCGATCAGGTTGGGCGCGGGCTGGATTGGTCACAAATTTCACCCAATCCTTGGGCAGGATTTGCTCGCCGCCCCATTTTCCGTCTTGCAGATAAAGCTGGCCGAGGCGCGCCATATCACGGGCCGTCATCCAGACCTGCGACGAAGACATGTAATCGCCATGCCAATCGGTCTCTAGAACCGTATGCGTCGCACCAATCTTATTGAGGACAGCGGCGTAGGGATAGGCGTGATACTGTGGATCATTGCCAAGCGCCTCCCGCAAAGCCCGCATGGCCAGCAATGTGTCATAGTTTGAGTATTTGAAGCGGCTGCCGGGTTCGGCCTCTAGCGATCTTGCCGTCATGAAGTCCAGCGCGCTTGCACCGCCAAAATAGATCGCATCTGTGCGTGACCCACGTGTGCCTGACTCAAGCCCGCTCGCCATGTTTAAGAGATGTCGCAGCGTTATCGTACGGCGCGGATCGCCGCCTTTGTTGAAGTCTTCAATGACCGCCTCATTATCAAGGCCAAGCAGACCCTCATAAATCGCCGCGCCAATCACTGTTGCCGTCAAGGACTTTGCCACCGACCAGGTCCGCTGCGGGGTGTCAGCATCCATGCCGCGATCATACTGCTCGCCAACAACCTGGCCTTTGTGCACGACCAGTAGCGCGCTGGTGCGTGTGCCTTCGCCATAGGTGCTGCCATCAAACGCAAATGAAATCGGCGCGCCCAGACGATCGAGCGCAAATGTGTTCTCTGTCAGAGTCACCGAGTCGCCAAGCGCTGTGGTCAGATCTCGCGGTTTGTCCTCCACGACATTTGAAAAGCTCGGCAGCCAGGACGTCATATTAGGACCAGCACCAACCGGCAGCAGAGAGCAGCCCATACCAGCCCTCCAGACGGCTACACGCGGGGGCAAAGTGTTGGAGAAACCCACTGTCACGATCCGCTTGCGTTCATTGATATTAGCGTCCGAGACTTCATTCATCAGTGGGCGGTAATCCTGGTAGATGCCACTGAGTTCATTCGCCTCAATCACGGGCAAATCCTGATCGGCATTATAAACCGCACCGCAGGTAAACAGCGCCTTGTACCCTGCTGCAAAGGCGAGCTTTGTTGTATCACTGACGCCTTCATTTTGCGCGATGGCGAGGGGAGAAAATGTGATCGCAAGACAGCTGGCCAGCAAGGCAATTCGGCGCATAGGGAACTCCAAAAATACAAGAAACAGGACTATGACAATTTGGATAAGACTCACAAGCGGCGGAAATGCGGCAGTTGGTGCTTCGGCTGCAGCATCTATATAGAGACACATGATCCGTCCCGACCTTCTCCTGCACGAAACCAAAAAGGGCCTTTATTGCCCGCCCGGCGATTTCTATATCGATCCAGTTCGGGGCGCCGTCGACCGCGCCGTGATCACGCATGGCCATGCCGATCATGCGCGCGCCGGGCATGGCGCAGTGCTGGCGACACCCGATACGATTGCGATCATGGCCGCCCGGTTTGGTGAGGCATTCACGGCAACTCGCCAACCGCTTGAGTTCGGTGAAGTGGTCGAGATTAATGGTGTCAGCGTCTGGTTCGCACCGGCTGGGCACATACTAGGGTCCGCGCAAGTCGTCGTCGACTGGAAGGGTCTGCGCATGGTTTGCACAGGCGATTACAAACGCAGGCGCGATCCAACCTGTCGGCAGTTCGAAGTCGTCCCAAACACGCATGTCTTCATTAGTGAGGCAACCTTTGGTCTTCCTGTCTTCCGCCACCCGGACAGCAGCGCGGAGATCGCGAAATTGCTGGCGAGCGTCGATCTTTTCCCAGAACGAACCCATCTGGTCGGCGTCTATGCCCTTGGAAAAGCGCAGCGCGTGATCGCGCTTTTACGGGAGGCGGGGTACTCAAAACCAGTCTATGTGCACGGCGCCCTTCAGAAACTTTGCGACCTGTATGAAACCCTCGGTGTGAGACTTGGTCCGCTTGAGCCCGCAACGCTCAACAAAGGCGAACGTGGTGAAAGCGAGAAGTTTCGCGGTGAGATTGTTCTCGGCACCCCATCCAGTTTCGCTGACAAATGGGGCAGGCGCTTCCCCGACCCGGTGCCCGCCTTTGCCTCGGGATGGATGAGCGTGCGTCAGCGCGCTAAACAGCGCGGGGTTGAGCTGCCGCTTATTCTGTCAGACCATGCCGATTGGGATGAGCTGACCCAAACCGTGCACGACGTTGACCCTGAAGAGCTATGGATCACGCATGGGCGCGAAGATGCGCTGGTGCGATGGGCTGAGCTGCAAGGACGCAAAGCCCGGCCTCTTCGCTTGGTCGGGTATGAAGAGGAAGGCCAGTAAGAAAAGCCATGTTGCTAGTGTCGTGTTCGGGCGTTAACCCTATTCGTTCGAAGGAGGGACAGATCATGTCTAAGACATTATTGACCGTAGGACTGCTCGGACTGTTTACCGTGGCCGCATGTGATCAGGTTCGCCTGCCAGGCCCAGATGACGTGCGCAGTACTGAGGTGACGGAGCCCACAGAGCCAGTTGAGCCAGCTCCAACTCCAGATGAGACACCTGATCCCACCAATATCTCGACGCCTGCAGCTGAAATCGAGACCCAGCCTGCTCCTGTCGACACAAACCTCGAAACGCCGCCAGAAGAAACACCGGAGCTTGAGACCGAAATTCCGGTTGAAGGCCCACTTGCGATTAGCGATTTGGCTGCAATCAATGCGGTGACTTGCGGTCTGCCTGTGCGTCCGGTGGATAATAGCCTGACTCTCGCTGAGGTAACCGGCGCGCAGCCTGCTGATACTGACAGGGTTGGAGTTGCGGTTGTTGAAGGCGACGCAGCGTCTCTGGCGGATTTTCCTGGCCTTGTAAAAATGGAACCGCGCGAAGTGCTTCCTGGCGGCGCCATCGCTTCTGGGCATTGCGGTGCGACCCGTATTTCTGAGACCTGGTTCATCACCGCCGCGCATTGTCTTGATGATGATTATGATGAGGTCATGCTGATCGTTGGAACTGAGACCTTGTCCAGCCCGCTTGGGGCACGCGTCAATGCGTCTTCCTCGATCTGCCATGCAGCCTATGGCGGCGCAGGCAATAGCTATGTCAACGATATTGCCATGGTGCGGGTCGACGAGGCGGATATTGGCGCGCTCGCTGATCTCCCGATTGCGTCTTATGGTGCGACGCAGAAAACGCTTGTGCCGTTTAATTATCCGCAGGTGCGCATGGCCGGGTGGGGCCTGACCGCGTTTCGGGGGTCGCTCTCTGATCGACTTTTGACGGCGACCCTTTCAATGACCGGAACCGGCCCTGCGGCGATTGGTGTGGCGAGTATTGAGGGCTCTGGCCCGTGTGTCGGTGATAGCGGCGGCCCGCTTTACGTCGCAGAAGAAGACGGCTCACAAACTGTCGTCGGCGTCCTGTCTGTTGTCGAACAGAATCTGGAGACCCGCCAGTTTTGTGAAGGTAGCTATGGCGCACGCTATACCAATCTCCAAGGCTATGAGGACTGGATCACAGATGTCATCGCGACATGTGAAAATGGTCTCGGGCTTTGCGGGTTTTAGCGGCAGGACCTGTGTGAATGCCGTATCGCAGTCTGAACGCCGACCTCATTGTTGAAACGGTTAGCCGCTTAAGCGTACGCATGAATGCCCGCTTTGGCGGGCGCGGTTTGACGAAGGTCGCTGAGGAACTGACGGCCTTTGCAAAGGAGGAAACCGGGCGCGCGAAACTCTTGTCCCGTCCACGCCTCTTTCTGCGGGGGCTTGTGTATCTCTTCATCCTCTGCGGGATTGCCTTGATCGGATATGTTGGCTGGACGGTCAAAATTGATATTCAGGCCGAACCGAGCCTGGATATGTTTGAGGGCGTTGAAGCCTTTATCAATCTCTTGATCCTGCTCAGTGCCGGGGTTTGGTTCCTTCTAAACCTCGAGACCCGTATGAAGCGGCATGACGTTCTGGTCCGGATCAACCAGCTTCGCTCCATTGCGCATGTCATCGACATGCACCAAATCTCAAAAGACCCGATGGCGGATTTGCATACCGGAGCCTCGAGTGAATCGCTGCCAGAGAGCGACCTGCATGGCTATGAACTGGTCCGCTATCTTGATTATTGCGCTGATCTCTTGGCGATCACAGGCAAGCTCGCGGCGGTCTATCTGGAATATATTGAGGACCCGGTGGTTATCGCTTCGGTCAATGATTTCGAAAGTCTGACAGGGGAGCTTGCCGGCAAGATTTGGCAGAAAGTCACGGTTCTGGAATTGCAGGGCGGATTTAGCAGCCCGGTTTCAAAAGACGACCCCGATACAGAAGTTGAAAACCCTCAAGCTGATGATGGGCAAATGTCTTTAAAGCTTCCAGATTATCTGGCGTAGAGTGCTACTCGGCAGCAACCAGACGAAATTCAGCTGCGCTTGCGTCCAGCGTTTCTGAGATCACTTCGCCAATCGTGCAACGGCATTTGCCGCAATTGAACTCACAGCCGTGATGCGCCTGTACGGCTTCAGGGCTGCGCGCGCCAGCTTCGATAGCTTCGCGGACCCCTTGGTCATTGATACGACGGCAGATGCAAATGATCATGAGAATGATTTGCAACTTTATGAGTCGATTGTCAAGAACGATTCTCATTTACAAAAAGAAACCTACCGCAAGAAACGGGTGGCGGCCTGCTGATTTAGGCGATTATATCACTGCCATGGCACAGACTCTCACACCGATTGAAGCCCGCGGTAAATCCTATGACCGTATGGCGATTGCGCTTGAGCACCTTGGCGAGACATGGCGGGAGTGGCCGGACCTGAAAGCTTGTGCCGATGCGGTCGGCCTCTCGCCCAGCCATTTTCAACGTGAGTTCACCCGCTGGGCTGGAATCAGCCCGAAACAGTATCAAGCCACGCTGGCACATGCCGAAGCGGGTGATTTGCTTCGGGAGGGCGCGAGTGTGCTGGATACCAGCTTTGAAACAGGCCTCTCCTCACCATCGCGCTTGCACGATCTATTCATTGCGCATGAGGCTCTATCCCCCGGTGAAGCGAAAAAAGGCGGGGAAGGCGCAAAACTCACAATAGGCAAGGCCCTGACGCCATTTGGGACGGGGGTTTTCCTAATTTCTCCGCGCGGCCTTTGCGGCCTTGGGTTTGCGGATGCAGGCGCTGAGGCCAAATCCGGATTTGTTCACCCAGGCTATAATGAAGACCGGACTTTTAAGGATATGGCGGCCCGCTATCCCGGCGCAGATTTTACCCGCGATGATGCCGAAGCCGCCAATTGGGCCGCGCGTATTTTTGGCGATGGCGGCGAGGTTGGGCTTGCGGTTTACGGAACCGAGTTTCGCCGCCAAGTCTGGCGCGCTTTGCTTGAGATACCAGCTGGTGAAACCTGGACTTATAAACAAGTTGCAACCACCGCCGGGAACCCCAAAGCCTCCCGCGCAGCTGGCACTGCGATAGGCGCAAATACGATTGCTTGGCTGATTCCCTGTCATCGCGCGCTTGCATCTGACGGTAGGTTACATAATTACCATTGGGGGACGGCGCGAAAACGTGCCATGCTGACTTATGAGACGGTGCGAATGTCGGGTTAAATCACGTCGCGCCAAACACAGGCGTACCTAAGATGACGACCCTATATTTTGCGATTATCCAATATTCTTACTTTGCTCTGTTCGCAGCCGTTTTGGTCTGGGGCGCCAGCTTGTTCTGGCGTTGGCGTAAATTGCCTGACTTTGCAGGCGCGGTTTATGATTCGAACGTTGAGCAGGACTTGATCGACAAGCGCGTTGATCGTGAGGCGTATATTCAAAGCTACATTCAGGCCGAAGGGCCTCGGCTTGGAAC
>CAZGVG010000052.1:0-8960 GCA_964528975.1 uncultured Hyphomonas sp. | reverse complement strand
AATGAGCACTGAATTCCTGCACGCCATGGTGCGCGTGACCGATATAGATGCGGCGCTGAAATTCTATGGCGATGGTCTCGGCCTCAGCGAAGTGGGGCGCTATGACAGCGAACAGGGGCGCTTTACGCTCGTTTTCCTGGCGTCACCCGATGACATTAAACGCTGCGGCGGTATTCCAGAGGGCAAACGCCCGACAGAGATGGATATTCCAATGGTCGAGCTGACCCACAATTGGGATCCTGAAGAGTATGGCGGTGGCCGTAACTTCGGCCATCTCGCCTACAAAGTTGGAAATATATACGAGGCCTGTGAACGGTTCGAAAAGTTAGGCGTGACGATCAACCGTCCGCCGCGTGATGGCCGCATGGCTTTTGTGCGCTCCCCAGATGGCGTTTCTGTTGAGCTCTTGCAAAAAGGGGATGCGCTCACGCCAATAGAGCCTTGGGCCAGTATGGAAAATACGGGTAGTTGGTAGACTGGAATTTACACAGTAAAAACCGATTTCAATGGATCAGCGTAGAGAACTGCATTGGGGAGCAGTTTGGAAGCGAAAGTAAGATTTATGAAAATTCGAAACATACCCATTTTGATGATTGCCAGCTTGAGCCTCGGTTTGACGGCGACAGCCGGCATTAGTGCCAACAATAAGATTGCAGGCGGCGACGCGCTTCTTCTGGGCGGTGAGCAGCCGGGCTGGATTGACATTGATGGCCAAAACCGCGGTGACTATGCGCTCACGCTGATCATTCAAGACGGTGAGAGTGAGGAGACGGTTGGCTCTGTGTTGCCGGGTGACCGCTTCAATCAATCTGTCCCTAAAGGCAAAGTGCTGCTTGTTCGCAATACATCTGTTGACAGCGCAGCACGTGTTTACTGGCACATTAGCGGATATTCCAGCGCTGCTAACCCGCGCCTTGAGTCGCAATCTGCCAACTAGGTCGACAGCTCTAGCGTAGGGCGAGCTTTCTAATAAGTTGTATTAGTCATCTAAAGCACACGTGCATACGTAGACATGTCGTGAGGAAAGAGGGCTGTACTGATGACAGAAATGCCAACCGATTGCGCCAAGCCGAGCATGTTGTCTTCCCTGCGGGAGTTCGGAACGCCGCTTGAGTTCCTGAAATTCCCCGTCATGACCCCGTCATTGCTCTCAATGCCGCGTGGGGATGGCCGCAAGGTCGTTCTGCTGCCTGGCTTTACGTCGCCGGAACTCGCGATGCAGCCTCTGGCCTCATATCTCAATTTTCTGGGCTATGAGGCCTCGACCTGGGGGCTTGGGGTTAATGGTGGAGATGTGGACGACCTAACGGCGAAATTTGGGCCTCGGGTTCAGGAAATAGCGCAAGAGGCCAGCGCGCCCGTCACGCTGATTGGGTGGAGCCTTGGCGGCGTGATCGCGCGCGAAACAGCCAGACTGTTTCCGGCGTCTGTGCGTGAGATCATCACAATGGGGTCCCCGCTGATTGGTGGGCCGAAATATACCTCTGTTGGCGGTGTCTATGCCAAGCTCAACAATCTGGACATGGATGCGTTCGAGCAAGAGATTCACGAACGAAACCTGCTTGGCCTGACCCAGCCCATCACAGCGATTTATAGCAAATCAGATGGGGTTGTCGGCTGGAAAGCCGCTTTGGACGTCTACAATGATCAGACACGTCATATTGAAGTGCGCGGCACCCATTGCGGCCTAGGGGTCAATGCATCTGTCTGGAAGATTGTCGCCAAAACGCTTGCCAGCAGCCAGCCGCTCTAAAGCTCGCTGATCTCACACCCGCGCGCTTCGAGGATCGGCTTCATCTCCCAATAGGCGCGCGGCGTTCGGTAGAGCGGGATACGCGGATGCAGATGGTGAACAATATGATACTGCATACCCAATGAGCCGACATTGCCGAGGATCGAGCGGAAACTGCGCGTATCGCGGTAGCGCCCTTTGCTAAGACTCGGATTGTGCGGCGCCCAACTGAGATAATACTGGATATATGTGACTCCGATATGGCGCGGTAGCCACCAGAGGAGGGCCGCTTCAATTGCCAGCCCGTTCCAGGCAAGCGTGAACAAAACTCCATAGAAAATAACCTCATAGAGAATGCCATCCAGCAGGATGTCGAGCCGTCCCTCGCGCTGCAGCATCTCACCATAGGCGTTAAATCCGCCTTTGGCGCGCGGCTGACGGTTCTGAATACTCTTCAAGATAGCCTTCAAGGGCGTCTCGGCATGTGTGGAATAGTCAGGGTCTAGCGCCGGATCATTTGCGTGTTTATGATGCGCCATATGGGTATATTTCGCGACGCGGTAAGGCAGACCGAGCGGAATCGTTGAGACATGCCCAACCAATTGGTTCAACCAGCGCAGCTTTGTCCCAGGCTTTGCGATAATGTCATGCTGGGCCTCATGGCTCGGCAGATAACTGAGCGTCACGTTCAAACAGGCAATCGGAAATGCGATCCAGAGCGATAGGGTTCCCGTCAGAACAAGTGGCCAGAGCGCGAGCCAAACAGCAAGATTAGTAAACGCCCAGATCACGGCGAAATAGGGAAATTTGTCGATATGCCGGCGCGCGATTTCGCGCTCCATGCGGATCAGTTCAGCGCTTGAGAGCTTGGACAGGTCCTTTGCGCCGCTCATACCCAGCGCCCCCGGATTTGCGCGATCAGGCCAAGGCCGCCTCCGACGAGGAGGCCGACTGTCAGCGAGGAAAGATCAAACGGCGCAACCCAGCCCATTGCAGTCATGATCTGTGCGATAAGCGGCGCAATGAAAGCCAATCCAAAGATCAGCGGTCCAAAGTAAAAGACTGTTTTTACGACCTGTTCCATGGCCCTTCATCTCAAAAAATGACGCATGCGTCAACTTTTAATCGAAGGCGAAGAGCAGGCTCTATTTCTGAAAGCTGATTGTCACTTCGCCAATCCGGATGCCGTAGCGGGTGACGTAGGCGCGGTTGATCAGTACACCATCCTCAAGCAGGTACATCCAATCGTCAAAGCCGACATTCCAGGTGCTGTCGCCAACTTTCAGATCGACCTTATACTTCCAGTTAAAGGCATTTCCCTTGGTCTCGCCATAGGCGTAATCTGGAATATCGCCAGCCGTGCCGCGATACTTGCCATTGCCGAGAATATCGATGGTCCAAATCCGTGTGTCACGCTCGCCATCATCATAGATGAAGCGCTCATCGAGGGTCAGAACGTCGTCTTCAACTGTTCCAGTTATCGTCACTTTGAAGGAGCGTCTAAGCTTGTTGAAGCGGTCCTCAAAAATACCATAAGCAACAGTTTCCCCCTCAAAATACTCCTCAAGCACCAGTTGACGCGGGGCATTGTCAAAGTCGGCTAGGGTCGGGGATACGCATCCAGTTAAGGCAGCAGTTGCCATGCTTGCGGCAATGGCAGGTTTAAGGAGGGCAGTCGCGCGCATCGTTATTTCCTATTGTCTGTTCAATAGGTATACGCGCCACTGCCCGATATGGTTCACCTAGTATAGCGTCATGAGCGCCTTGCCGTCATAGTCTTCCAGGTCTTCCGTGCGACCTTCCTTGATTTTCTGCGCCCAGAGTGGGTCTTGCAGCAGCGCGCGGCCAACCGCGATCATGTCGAACTCACCCTTGTCGAGGCGTTCGATCACATCTGCGATCGGGCGGGTCTTGGAGCCTTCGCCCTGGAATGATCCGGTAAAGTCAGATGAGAGGCCAACCGAACCCACCGTGATAGAAGGCAAGCCTGTCAGCTTCTTGCACCAGCCCGCCAGGTTCATACCGTCCTGGCCATCAACTTCGGGGAATTCCGGTTCCCACCAGCGGCGCTGTGAGGCATGCAGCACATCAACACCCGCATCGACAAAGACTTTTAGGAAGGCTTCCAGTTCTTTCGGGCTTTCGGCCAGTCGGGCGGTATATTCCTGTTGTTTCCATTGTGACCAGCGCAGGATGATCGGCATGTCGTCGCCAACCTGCTTGCGGCATTCGGCAATCACTTCGCCTGCAAAGGTCGCCCGGTCGACAAGGTCGCCGCCATACTTGTCAGAGCGCGTATTCATGACGCCCCAGAAGAACTCGTCGATCAAGTAACCATGCGCGCCGTGGATCTCGATACAATCGAAGCCGAGGCGTTTCGCTTCGCCTGCGGCGTCGGCGTAAGCCATGACCATATCAGCAACTTCACGATCGGTTGGTTCAGCCTGAACCTGCTTACCCTTATGGGTTTTGCCAGATGGGCTATCGGAGACGGCCTCCGGATATGGGCCAGTGCCCGGTTTGCGCATCATGCCGACATGCCAGAGCTGCGGCGCGATCTTACCGGGCGTGCCTTTCACTGCATCGACGACATTCTTCCAGCCATCTAGCGAGGCATCACTATGGAATTTCGGCACGCGTGGATCGTTTGAGGCGCCGCCGCGATCAACGGTCGTACCTTCGGTGATGATCAGACCGACATCTGCGTTTCCCCGTCGTTCATAATAATCGACAACATTCTGGCCAGGGATGCCATCTGGTGAGAAAGAGCGGGTCATTGGGGCCATGACAATTCGGTTCGGTATGGTCATGCCGCGAATGGTCATTGGTTCAAAAAGAGGGGCAGTATCAGACATGGATGGGTCCTTTTAGGTGTCGAACCTGTATGTGGGAAAGACGTCGCAGCCCGCAAGTCTGACCTTGCGGCAATCGCATTCTCCCGATTTCGCCTTTCTTTTTCTCAATGTATTCAGAAACTATTCAGCCGCGCCCGGCTTCTATTTATTTTAAAGTACAGGGACGAAACCTCATGAAGACCACCTTTGCCAGCGTCATTGCCCTTTCCAGTGTTGCCGCCTGCACAACGCCAGGCATCAAGTATGAAGCGCGCCTGATGCCGACCAGCCTCGCGGCGGCTGAAACCCGCACGGTGCAGGTCGATCGTTTCCGTGGTCCTGGTGGGCGCTGGTATGCGCGCCAGTTTGAAGCGATGCTGGCCAATACAGTTTTTGATGGCAAAGCTTGGTTTTCGCTCGCCGACTTCAGCTATGGTGTCCCCGGTGACACGCCGGCCGGGACCTATACCGGAGAGGTTAATCTCGACAGCTACACATTCGATGAGCGTTATCAGACAGTCAGTAAGTGCATCGAATGGGATGGCCTGTTTGATTGTGAAACCCGCGTTGATGTTGAAGAGCTCTGCATTGAAGAGCGCGTCACAGTCAGCGTTCAGCCGCGCTTGGTTGACGCGGATAATGGTGAGACGGTTTTCTCTGGCGTTTATGGCGGCGATGCCAGCCGCGAGAGCTGCTATGAAACAGGTGTCTATGACGGGGTGCGTAATAAGAAGATCAGGCGTGACCGCAGACGTCACACCCTCGGGCGTGACTATCACCCGATTGGCTTTGTCGGCCTTGATGCTCCGGCTGACCTGATGCGGAATGCATTGGGAGAGACTTTACAGTCGATCCGCTATGACATCGCGCCGCGCAATGCGGTTGTCAAAGCTGTTTTCATGGATGAACCGCTCGACCCGGTTGTTCGCGCTGACCCTCGGTTTGAGCAAGCGATCAAGCTTTCGTCCAAGGACCCATTCACGTCGTGTGCGTTGTGGACAGGCATGGCGGAAGAGTATCCTGAAGCCCCGGCCGTCCTTCACAATATGGGCGCGTGCGCCGAGGCTTCGTCTGATTT
Organism: uncultured Hyphomonas sp.; assembly: GCA_964528975.1. Lineage (GTDB taxonomy): Bacteria > Pseudomonadota > Alphaproteobacteria > Caulobacterales > Hyphomonadaceae > Henriciella. Next base: position 3,316 of record CAZGVG010000052.1, on the reverse strand, counting down.
CCAGACCGCGCAAAGCCATTATGCAAAAGCGGCTGAGCTTTCAGTGCAGTATAGCGGCGACGGGATAACGGCCGGCGGCGATTTCCTCAAAGCGCTGCGCAAACTGTCAGATCAGCGGGCAGGCCTTGAGATCATTGAGGAGCTAACCGCGCCAACTCGGATCGACGTGCCTGATATCGCAGAAAGCCCGGACGCTTAGAAGCCAAGCATGAGAAGGCCCGCAGCGATGGCGGCCACCAGCGTAAAGATCAGGGTCAAGCTGACCGCAACAACGCGCTGGGTCTTGCGTCGGCGTTTGGCGCCGGGCGGGGTTTCGCCGCGCTTAAAGCTCGCCAGTGTCCAGCGATTGCTGAAGAATCCAAGTGCCGCCAGAAACGCGGTTATACCAGAGACGATACCGCCGCCGAGAATAGCCAGCGCGCCGCCGGCCAATAACAAGACCGCAATTGGGTCAGACGCTGACTTCAAGAGCTGGCGAACATGCCCATCGGCGCGGCTGGCGTCCAGGCGGTCATAGGAGCAGTTCGGGGCAACAATCGCGGCGATCCAGGCCGCCCCCGTCGCCAGCCCGATCACCAGGATCGCGCCGCTTTGCCCAAACTCACGAACAGCTTCCAGCATGACAGCCTCCTTCAAGCATCAAGACTGAGTCTTATGATGATTCGATTAGGGTAATCTCAAGGCGGCCGCGTAAGGGTGTTGGCCTGCAGCGTTCCGTAAAGCTGTGGATGAAAACTATTATTGTTCTTGATTTGTTCTAATCCTTATGCTCTCTCCTGATATATGAGGACGACACAGAAGCTTACGAAAAAAGGCCGGGTGGACCGGGCTGCGGTGGCGGAAGTGCAAGAGCGCTTTCACCATCGTGGCCGCGGGGCGGTTTCCAATCAGACCGGACGGTTTGAGCCGGAAACGCGCGAAGCGCTTGATGATGGCTGGGGCACGATTGAGGAAGAGGCTGCGCCGCTGCGCACAACCCTCACCCGTGAAACCCCGCGTACAATTATAACCTTTAACAAGTCGCCTGACATCAGCTTTGATCGCTCGATTAATCCGTATCGCGGCTGTGAACATGGCTGCGTCTATTGTTTCGCGCGTCCAAGTCATGCGTTTCATGGCCTGTCTGCGGGTTTGGATTTTGAGAGTAAGCTTTTCTATAAACCCGAAGGCCCCCGCTTACTACTTCAGGAACTTTCCCGGCCGAGATACGTTCCGCGTCCGATCGCGCTGGGCATCAATACAGATGGCTACCAGCCGATTGAAAAGCGCTTGAAACTGACGCGCGCCTTCCTGCAAATTCTCAGCGATCATAATCACCCGGTCTCGCTTCTGACCAAGTCGGCGCTCATCCAGCGTGACATCGACCTGATCGCACCAATGGCTGAGAAGGGTCTTTGCCGGGTTGGCGTTTCAATTACCACGCTTGATCCCAAACTCTCACGCCAGATGGAACCGCGCGCCGCTGCACCGCGCCTGCGGTATCAGACCGTTAAGGCGCTCAGCGATGCAGGTATTCCTGTCACAGTGATGACTGCGCCGATTATTCCGGCGCTGAACGAACCTGAAATGGAAGCGCTATTAGAGGCGGCCAAGGAGCATGGTGCAACCGGGGCGGGCTATGTTCTCCTGCGCCTTCCGCATGAGCTGAAAGATGTCGTACAGGAATGGCTTGTGCAGCATTATCCGGACCGGGCCGCGCGCGTCATCAATCTGCTGCGAGAAATGCGCGGCGGCAAGGATTATGACGCCGAGTGGTTTACGCGCGGCTCTGGGGTCGGTGAGCGGGCAAAATTTATCGCCCAGCGGTTTGCCAAAGCGGTTAAACGGCTCGACCTCAACGCGCATCGCCCGCCCTTGCGCACGGATCTGTTTCAGCCCCCTATTCTTGAAGGCGGGCAATACCGACTTGAACTCTAAGCTTCGCTTTCAAGAGCGGCGGCGAGCTTGGCCGCGTTCTTTTGCTGCACATCACGTGTCAAAGGATAGCCGCGCAGGATCAACGCCGCCAAGGCATAAGAGACAACTGGAACCCCAACAAAGACTAACATCAGGCCCTGAACCACGCCCGCGCTATTCTCGCCTGATGGGTCAAACCCGACCAGTACCCCAAGCAGGATATAGGGGATACCAATCGCAAAGCTCGCCCCGGTTTTATAGGATCCAGACATTAAGGAGTAATAGAGGCCAGCCCGGCTCTCTCCGCCGCGCGCCTCTTCCTGCTCGATAATGTCCGCCATCATTGAGCGCGCCAGAATAAACGGCGTGCCATAGCCTAGTCCTGAAACCATTGCGGCAATCAGCAAATAGACCACCCCGCCGCCCATCGTGCTCAGCGGCAGATAGACAAGATACATCACCATCGACCAGACACAGGTTGCGATAAAGGCAATATGCTTTTCGGTCCGTTTGGAGAGCCAGATCCAGAATGGCATGGCGGCAAATCCGGCAATGAAAAAGACCATCAGGATGACCGGGGCGAGATTGGTCACGCCAAAGCCCCATTGCGCTGCAAACAAGAACGTCCCGCCTGTGCCTGCGATCGCGATGCCAACAAGGATTTCAACCGCAATAATTTTCAGCATGGTTGGGTCTGTGAAAGCGGTTTTGACCGCAGCCCAATCAAGTTTGACATTCTGCTCTTTCGCCGTTGGAGGCGGGTCCGGCACGAACAGGACGGCAAGCAAAACACTCAGGGGCAAAACCACGAGCAGGATCATTCCCATAGCCGTGACTTGCTGGCGGCGGTCGAAGTCGAAATTAATGGCGAGTATCGTCGGGATGATTAAGAGGGCCAGCAAAGTCCCTGTGTTAATCACCTCGCGCCACAGGAACATGCGAGAGCGATCATCGTAACTCTTTGTGATCATTGGCACCCATGCCTGATGCGGCGTCTGTAGCATTGTGAAACCGAGCCACATGACCGCCAGCCAGACCACCAGATAGGGCGCTGAGACGGTCTCACCAACAGGCATATAGAGAAAGAATGAGCCTAGCATCAGGACTGGAATGCTGGCGATCAGCCAATGCTTGACCCGTCCGCGTCGGGTCGGCTTGGTGTCGACGAGCCAGCCCATTACTGGGTCAGTGCCAAGGTCCCAGAACCGCAGGATCATGAAGATCAGGCCTGTCAGGGTGGTGCCGAGACCCAGTTCGGTCGCATACATCGGCGCGACAAACACCGCCATTGGTAAACCGACCGCCGCCAGTGGCATGCCGACCCCTGCAAAGGCCAGGACACGGGGTAGCGAAAGACGAGGATGCGGCGTGGTCATATCGAAACTGTGACGCCTGCGTCATGAAACGCAAGATATATTCC
>CAZGVG010000051.1:0-17251 GCA_964528975.1 uncultured Hyphomonas sp. | reverse complement strand
CTTGCTCGGCGGCAATGGCTTTGTTCTTCATCGTGTCGAGCATGTGGATCTTGTCCGTCACCAGCTGCATCAGGTCTTTGTCTGAGGACACAATCGTTACGCGTGCGCCCTTGGCTTCGGCCTGACGGGCATATGTAGCGATCAGGTCGTCGGCCTCATAGCCTTCCAGTTCCAGCGCGTGGGTGTGGAAGGCGACCGCCGCCTCGCGTACCATCGGGAATTGCGGGACGAGGTCTTCCGGTGTCTCTGAGCGGTTCGCTTTATAGTCCGGGTACATCTCATTGCGGAACGTGTAGGAGCCCTTGTCGAAGATGCAGGCAAAATGGGTCGGGCGGTCCGGGCCTTTCAGGTCTTCCAGCAGCTTCCAGAGCATGTTGCAAAAGCCAGACACCGCCCCAACCGGAGCGCCGTCAGAGGCGCGGGTGAGCGGCGGTAGGGCATGGTAGGCGCGGAAGATATAGGCGCTCGCATCAATCAGGTAGAGGTGGCTGTCTGTATTGAGCGGTGCGCTGGGCATAGGTGATTCCTTCCGGGTGTTGGGAAGGGTTTAGCGAGGGTTTAGAGCGAGGGGTAGGGTTAAGGCATCTATAGAGGCGGCTTTTCGTCTACTCCTGCAGTTTCCTGCGGCGTATGAGTTCTTCCTCCGTGGCTTTAGTGAGTTCTTCCAAGCGTCGCTTTTCCTGTTCGTCTAGGCGTTGCATTTCCTCCTCTCGGCTGGGGTCGTCAGGATCGCGCAAGCCATAATAAAGTTTTGGTCGCACGATGTCTTTTATGACTTCGGCGTGGCGTATGAGCCAATCTTCATCGCTCTCACCTTCGAGCCGGTCTAAGCCGGGACCTTTCAAATCAGTAAGTCGAGGAGAGGGGATGTCTGGGGTTACTACCGTCCGCTTTTCGAAACCTGATTTGTCTTCTGGGAGCTTCAGGCCGCACTTTGTGCAAAATTTTGCTGTGATAGAGCCCCATGTCCCACATTCAGGACAAGGGAATTGTTCGACCAATTTGGTTTTTGTCATCTTGCCTCCTTGCAAGGATATATAATTAGAGGCGCAGTGCGGTCGCAGAATGGGTCAGAGTATCAATACAACTAGCGCCACCGTTTGCCTTTCAGAGCGGTTTGACAACGTAGGACAATTTTGCCAATGCTCTGGCAATTATCGAGCCTGAATGGGCCAGAATATTCCTGGAGGAAATTTTCGTGAAACCAAGTCTTACCGCCCTCGCCGCGGTCCTGCTCCTGTCTGCCGGGTGCGTCGCCAATCCAGTTATGCCTGCTGAAGAGGTGAGCGTGGCGCCTGTCATAGAAACGGATTTTAGCCCGCGCGTCATAGGCTTATTGTCTGATATGACAGTTGAGGAAAAGCTTGGTCAACTGGTTCAGGCGGCGGGTGGACGAAGCAAGAATTTGAACTCGCGCCTGACCCCACAAGAGCATGACCGGGTCCGTGTTGGCGGTGTTGGGTCTTACCTTCATGTTGCAGGCGCAGAGCCGCTGGGTGAGTTGCAACGCATAGCCGTTGAGGAAAGTACGCACGGTATTCCGCTGCTGTTCGCGATGGATGTTGTGCATGGCTATCGCACAATCTTCCCCGTGCCGCTGGCGATGGCGAGCACGTGGGACCCTGCCGATTGGGAAACCGCAGCGCAGATTTCAGCGGATGAAGCGACAGCCTCCGGGCTGCACTGGACGTTTGCACCTATGGTCGACATTGCTCGCGATGCGCGCTGGGGCCGGATCGTCGAAGGGGCTGGCTCTGATCCTTATCTTGGCAGCCGGATGAGCGCCGCGCAGGTTGAAGGCTTTCAAGGCGATGATCTAAGTTCTGGTGAAACAATGCTGGCCGGAACGAAGCACTTTGGGGCTTATGGCGCGGCTTTAGGTGGCCGCGATTATGGCGCCGCCGATGTTTCCGAACGCGCGCTGCATGAGATTTATCTGCCGCCTTTCCATGCCGCGACGATGGCAGGATCAGGCTCTTTCATGACGGCGTTTAATGATGTTGCAGGCGTGCCGACGACTGGCAATGAAGCGCTGGTCGATGGTATTTTGCGCGACCAATGGGGCTTTGATGGCATGATCGTCTCCGACTGGAACGCGATTGCAGAGCTGATGAATCACGGTGTTGCCGGAACGCGGGCCGATGCTGGTGCACTGGCGCTCAAGGCTGGCGTCGACATGGATATGACCAGCGGCATCTTTGGCAATGAGCTGGGAGATGCGATCGAAAGCGACCCAGATTTACTGTCCGATCTCGACCTGGCGGTTGGGCGCATTCTGACGACGAAAGAACGTCTTGGCCTGTTTGATAATCCGATGGCCTATCATGATCCCGCCCGGGAGGCGGTAAGCCTGCTGACGGATGACAATCTCGCAGAGGCCCGCAGGATTGCGGCGCGGTCTATTGTTCTGATGAAGAATGAGAATGAGACTCTGCCGCTTCTAACGGGTGATAGAGGCCCTGTTGGTGAGGATGGCGTTGCCGCTGGATCGAGACTGATGGTTGTTGGGGCGCTGGCCGAAGACAAGCTAACTCAGCTTGGGTCCTGGCGCGCGCGTGGGCAGACAGAAGACGTGACCTCAATCCTGGAAGGGATACAGCGCGGCGCACCATCTGGAACCTCCGTGACCTATGTTGCGGGCACCCCGGTTGAGACCGTTGATGAGGCTGGAATTGCGGCAGCGGTGCGCGCCAGCGAAAGCGCAGATCACGTATTGCTTGTGATTGGTGAGGACTTTGACCTGTCTGGTGAAGCGCGTAGCCGATCCGATATTTCCCTGCCTGCGAGCCAGAAAGCGCTGGCCGAAGCGATGTTTGAAACCGGTAAGCCGGTGACAGTGGTGCTCGTAACCGGGCGGCCTCTGGCGATCCCGGATGTGGCAGAGAAAGCGGATGCAATCCTCAATACCTGGATGCTTGGGGTTGAGGCGGGGCCTGCGGTGGCCGATGTGCTGTTTGGACGGACCTCGCCTGCCGGGCGTCTGCCAGCGAATTTCCCGCGTGTGACGGGGCAATCGCCGATTGTCTACTCTGAGCTGCCAAGTGGGCGCCCGGCCAATCCGGACCTTGAGAAAGACAGCAACCGTTATCTCGACTTGCCGATTACGCCGCTCTTCCCATTTGGGCACGGCCTTAGCTATTCGAGCTTTTCCTATGGCGACCTATCGGTCTCAGAAAGTTCAATCTCCCCGGATCAGTCGGTCCAGATCAGCCTGGAGATTTCCAATACTGGAGGCGTCGATGCCGATGAAGTTGTGCAGCTTTATATGCGTGATCCGGTCGCCAGCGTGTCGCGGCCCAAGCTTGAACTGCGCGGGTTCAAGCGGATTGCTTTAGAGGCGGGCGAAAGCAAAACCGTGACGTTTGACATCGACCCGGCTCAGGCGGCGATCTATCAAGAAGATGGTATCTGGCAGATTGAGGCGGGTGAGCTTGAGTTTCATGTTGGCGCATCTTCTGCTGACCTTCGCCAGTCGGTAAGTGTTACCGTAACAGGTGAGTCGGTGTCGCGGATTCCTGCCGCCGCAATTGAAACAGGAGTGGTTGTCCAATGATCTTGAGTAGACGCGAACTTGTTCTTATGGGCGGCGCAGCGCTGGCCCTGAGCAGCTGTGCCAATGAAACGGGGGTGCCCGCCGCCTCTGATGTCGAAGTGCTCGATCCTGCGCTGAGCAGCCTTATTGATCCTGAAGCGCCGCTTCGCGAGCTTGGGCGCGGGTATGGTTGGAGCGAAGGCCCGGCATGGGACAAGGCGCGCGGTGCGCTCTACTTCACCGACGTGCCGGGAAATGTCGCCTATAAATGGACCGACGCAGCGGGTGTAGAAGTATTCATGGACCCGTCTGGCGCACCGGAGGCGGCGCCCGGGTTCCGCGAGCCCGGCGCGAATGGGCTTTGGTATGCACGCGATGGCAGTTTGATTGTCTGCAATCATGGCCGCCGCGGTGTAGAGCGTCTCAACCTGGAGACGATGGAGCGTGAGCTTCTGGTCGGCGCGTTTGAGGGCAAGGCCTTTAACAGCCCGAATGATGTAGTTGAGGCGTCTGATGGCACGCTTTACTTCACCGATCCGCCTTACGGTCTGGAAGGACTGGACGCTTCGCCGTTGAAAGAGCAGGCGGCCAATGGCGTTTATCGTTTGCGCCCGGATGGAACGATTGAGCAAATTCTGAGCGATATGACCTTCCCGAACGGCATTGCGCTTTCACCGGACGAGTCCCGGCTTTATATCAGCCAGTCTGACCCCGAAGCCCCGCTCATCCGTGAGCTGACTTTGGCTGCAGATGGCAGCGTGACGGGCGACCGCCTGCTGTTTGATGCCAAGCCTTATATGGCTGAAGATGCACCCGGATTGCCAGATGGTATGGCGATCAGTAGCGAGGGACATCTGTTTGCAACAGGTCCCGGCGGCGTTCTGATCATTGCACCGGATGGCAAACTGCTGGGGCGGATCAAGACTGGGCGTGCGACGGCCAATTGCGCGTTTGGCGGCGATGGCCGCACGCTGTTTATGACGGCGCATGATCGTTTGCTGAAAATTGAGACAAAGGTTCGCGGTCTGTCGTGGAGTTAATCACCGAATACAGAGCGGTCATCGCGACGCTTGCCGGGATTATTGCGCTTTTAGCTCTGATCCTCCGAGCACGGATGAATGCGTTTGCTGCGCTTTTGCTGGTGTCGATCTTCAGCGCTTTGGCGGCTGGTATGTCACCGGATGGTGCTTTCGGGACGATACGAAACGGGATGGGTGGAACGCTTGGCTTTATTGCGCCAATTATCGGGCTTGGCGCTTTGTTCGGAGCGATCCTGGAAAGCTCAGGCGGGCTGAGAGCGCTGGCGGCAAGTGTAGGTCGAATGGCCAGCGCAGCACGTCAACGCTGGGTCATGGGCGGCCTTGGCATCGTCGCCGCGACCCCTGTTTTCTTTGATGTCGCTCTGATTGTGCTGATGCCGCTGGTATCAGCTTTGTCCAAGCGGACAGGCTTGGTCGCTTTGACGTTTGGCTTACCGCTTTGTGCGGGGCTTGCGGTGGGACATGCGTTTATTCCGCCAACGCCGGGGCCGATTGCGATCGCTGAGCTGATTGGCGCTGATCTGGGGTGGGTGATCCTGTTCGGAGCGATTACCGGCCTGATTTCAGTTGCCGTAGCAGGGCCAATCTGGACGGGTGTTTTGGCGCAGCGCGGGCAATTGCCAGCGGGGTCCATTGCCGAGGCGGTGAGAAGCGACACGGCTGAGGCAGAGACACAGCCGGGCCTTGCGGGCAAGGCTCTGTTGCTGATCCTTTTGCCGCTCATCCTGATCTTAACCGGGACGCTCGCGTCGTATCTGCTTCCGGCAGGTCTCCTTAAAGACACGCTCGCTGTGATTGGACACCCCTTTAGCGCCCTCCTGATTGCCAGCGGCGCAGTGATGATGGTTTTGCCGCAACGTGATGAGGCGGGGCGGTCAAAGCTGCGAAGTGCTCTGGAAAAGGCGTTTGAGCCTACTGGGATCGTGATCCTTGTGACCGGTGCTGGCGGCGCGTTCAAGCAAGTCCTGGTCGATACTGGAGCAGGTGAGCAGCTGGCGCAAATGACCCTGTCGCTTGGCCTGACACCAATCCTTGCCGGCTATGTTCTGGCTTTTCTGATCCGCCTGGCGCAGGGCAGCGCGACCGTTGCGATGATCACAGCGGCAGGTCTGGCCGCACCGATTGTCATCGCTGCAGGACTATCAGAGCCGCAGCTTGGCATAATGACGATTGCGATTGCTGCTGGAGCCACAGGGCTTTCACACGTCAATGATTCCGGCTTCTGGTTGGTTGGGAAACTGTTCGGGATTAATGAACAAGAGACACTTCGAACCTGGACGGTCTCAACCGGCCTGATCAGCGTGACCGGGCTGATTGTCTGTTCGGTGCTGTTTCTGTTTGTCTAAGATGGATCGGAAGGGCTGCAACGAAAACTGATGGCGAAAATGACTGATGTTGCCCGTCATGCTGGGGTTTCTGTCAAGACAGTGTCGCGTGTTCTGAACAATGAACCGCACGTGCGCCCGCAGCTGCGCGATAAGGTGCAAGCATCCGTGGCCGAGCTTGGCTATGTGCCGAGCGCGAGTGCCCGCAGCCTTCGCAGCAACCGGACATATTGCATTCACCTGATCAATCACTCTTTGCGGAGTAATTTCGTCAATGCGGTTCAGTTTGGAGCGCTGCAAGCCTGTCAGGAGCGCGGCTATCGGATGAGTGTCTCTATGCTGACGGCGGACATGGCGGTGGATGAGGCGCTCTTGCGGGATTGGTGCGAAGGGGTTGTAAAAGCCGGAAAGCCGGACGGTGTCATCTTGCTGCCGCCACTATCGAATGTCGTCCTGATAAACGACGTGATCAGCAGTTATGACATTCCGATCGTTCGGATTGGTCCGAACCGAATTGCAGACGATAATGGAACGGTCATGATTGATGACCAAGCCGCCGCGCGGGACATCACTGAACATCTGATTGCGCTTGGCCATCGCCGGATTGCCTTTATTCGGGGCAAGGAAAATCAGGACGCAACATTTGAGCGTTTTGCGGGCTATCAATCTGCGCTTGCCGCTCATGCGCTTGCATTTGATGCAGATTTGGTGGCGCCCGGCGCGTTTGATTTTGAATCAGGACTAGCCGCTGGAGATCGCTTTTTGCGCATGGAAAACCCGCCGACTGCAATCTTTGCTGCGAATGATGACATGGCCGCTGGAGCCTTGGTGGCGGCGCACCGCCTAGGGGTTCAGGTACCGGAGGCGGTGTCGATTGCGGGGTTTGACGATTCAGAGATTGCTGAAAAAATGTGGCCCGCTTTGACAACCGTACGACAGCCTTTGCAGGAGCTTGGCGCGAAAGCCATGGACATGTTGATCGCCTCAGCAGGGCGGGCAAAACCGCTCACGCAGAAGCACGTCAACTATCTTCCATATGAAATGATGATCCGCCAATCGACGGGCAGAGCGATGTCTGATTAGGTTTTATCTGGCTTAGAAGCTCCGGAAAGACCGGGTTCTTTGCTCAGGGCGGCGATTGCTCTCACGCGAGACGGTGCTTTCGTCAGGCTCTCCAAAGCGATTGCGACGCTCATCCCTTAGCGTTGGCGCTTTCAGGTTTGCGACAATGATCTCGCCGCTTAGCTCGTCGGCATATTCAACCCCAAGGTCGCTGATGACTTTGGTGAACTCATCAATATCGACCCGGCGGTCAAGATTAGGATCGAACCGGAACGGGTTTGCCAGACTATCATCACGGGTCGGCAGGCTCGCAGCCCAGTCCTGTTGCTCCAGCGCGGTCAGGTAGCCGTCTGCATTGGCGTCTGCGGTCTCGAAGGCGGCTGGAATACCGCGCTCAATCTCAGCTGTATTGATGCGGCCATTCTCATCGCTATCGAAGCTGATAAACAACCCGCTGCCCGGCTTCAGGCGATCAGGCTTGTCACCTTTGCGGCGTTTATCATCGCGAAGTTCGCCCTGTCCGGGGAGACGAACAAGCTCGTCCTCATCCGCAAGAGCGGGGTGCATCGCAAACATAGCGCTGCTCATCAAAGCAATAATTGAAAGCTTACGGATCATGGGGCCTCCGGTGCATCCTCCCTCCATATATAGCCATATGTCAGATGAATGCCACATGACGTTTCTGTCAGGCGCCTGACAGGCCTCGTGATAAGTCTTGCTTAACCAGGCAAAAAAGATGACACTGGCGTCACATATAAATGACGGGGAGGAAACGTCATGCTTAGACATCTGCTTATCGGGGCGGCTTCAGCTGCCTTGCTTACAGCTTGTGGGTCGGAAGAGGCTATGCCGGGTGAAACCGGTGAAGGGCCGACAATAGAGACCATAAACGGGGTCGTTCTGGCCGGGGAAGATTTCGAGTTCCGGCTGCAAAGCGCGCTGATTGAAGCCGATCCTGGTTCAACTGTGACGCTGCCGGAGGGCACGTTCGAACTCACCGATGGGCTGTCTCTTGATATTGATGGCGTGATGATTCAGGGCGCAGGGCAGGACAAGACGATCCTGAGCTTTGCTGGCCAAACCGGGGCGGGTGAAGGCCTGCTGGTGACATCCGATGATGTCACCCTGAAAGGCTTCACCCTGCGCGACACAAAAGGCGATGGGATCAAATCCAAAGGCGCCGACCGGATTGCCTTTCTCGACCTGACCGTTGAGTGGTCGGGCGAGCCGGATGAAGATAATGGCGCATATGGCGTGTATCCGGTCGAAAGCAGTGATGTTCTGGTTGACGGCGTTACGGTGCGCGGCGCCTCAGATGCCGGAATTTATGTCGGCCAATCGGACAATATTATCGTTCGCAACAGTCTGGCAGAATATAATGTAGCCGGGATTGAGATCGAAAATTCAACCCGCGCCGATGTCTACGACAATATCGTCACCAAGAATGCGGGTGGTTTGCTGGTGTTTGACCTGCCGGACTTGCCAAAGGTTGGAGGGCATTCGACCCGCCTGTATAACAATCAGATCTTTGACAATAATACGCGCAACTTTGCACCGCCGGGGAACATTGTCGCCAGCGTCCCTTCTGGAACAGGCATTATTGTTCAAGCGAATGACAAGGTCGAGATTTTTGACAATGTGCTGAAGGATAATCGCACCGCACATGTCCTGCTTGTGGCGTATTCGCCAGAGTTTACCGATGAGCGCTATAACCCGCTGAGCCGCAATGTGCTGGTCACAGGCAACAGTTACGAGAATGGCGGATATGAGCCGCAAGGTGATCTGGAAATGCTTGCCATGGCGCTCGGCGGGAGCTTGCCTGATATTGTGTCAGACGGTGTAGATCGCTGGCAGGGCGGCGAAGCCACTGATATCAATCTTGTGATCGATGAGCCGGAAAGCGTTGGGTATATCAGCTTGGGGCTGGGCGAATATCCGCTCGACCCGGCAAAACTATCGCCGAGCACGCAGCGCCCTGACGGTGTTGCCGGCGAACGCTTGGCGCCTGTGAAGCTTATACACGACGAATGAGGGGGCTGATTATCCTTCTGCTGGCTGGTGTCCTTGCCGCTTGCGGAAGGGCGTCCGGGCCTGATCTTGAAACGGTTTTGGCGGATAAACCTGCCAAAGTGCTTTCAGATTATGGGTTGTTCAGGGATGCGGCGGGGCGAGAGCCTGCCCGCGGCGTTGTTAAATATGACCTGATCAATCCGCTCTTTTCAGATCACGCCGACAAGCATCGCTATATCTTCGTTCCTAAAGGACAGTCTGCAAACTATCGCGAGGATGATGTTGTCGAGTTTCCGATTGGCAGCGTCTTGATCAAGACCTTTGCCTATGGAGATCGTTATCTCGAAACGCGTCTTCTAATTCATAAGGCGAAAGGCTGGGAAGCGGCCCCTTATGTCTGGAACGCGGCTGGAACAGAGGCGGTTTACAGCCCGGTTGGCAAGCGGATCGAACTGGCCGCAGGTGAGGCGGGGAAAGGCGCAGAGGCGTTCACGTATGCCGTGCCAAACAAGAACCAATGCAAGACGTGCCACCAAAATGGCGACGCGATCAGTCCGATTGGCCCGAAGGTCAGAAATCTAAACCATCAGGGACCGTATGGTGTGAACCAGATCGCCGACTGGCAGGCCAAGGGCTTTCTGGAGGCGGTTCCGGACACGCTGCCCGTCATTCCAGCGGTTTGGAATGAAGAGGCAGCGCTTGAAGGCCGGGCGCGCGCTTATCTCGATATCAATTGTGCACACTGCCATAAGTCGAGCGGATCGGCATCCAACTCAGGTCTATGGCTGGATTGGAACGTTAAAGACCCGGTGAAATGGGGGGTGGGAAAGCACCCAACCGCCGCGGGGCGCGGATCTGGCGATTCTCTTGTCGTGATTGCGCCAGGATTTCCTGAAAAATCCATCATGACTTATCGCATGGAGTCTCGCGAGGCTGGTGTCGCGATGCCCGAACTTGGCCGCGCGTTGAGCGATGAAGAGGGGGTGGCGCTGATCGAGGCGTGGATAGCGCGTATGGAAGTAGATGCAGGCTAAGGTCTGGACCAAAGCGATGCAGCGCTGCATACCCGAAGATAAGCAAGAAGATTGTTGAGTATGCAATCCAAACCCCAGGGAGGAATTTATGGGAAAACGTGATGATCTGATCGAGAAGTATGCGGCTGATCTTAAAGAGAAATGTGGCATGACAGCAGATATGGACCTGCTCACCAAGGTCACTATTGGCTGTGGGCCGTCAATCTATAATCGCGATGCGTCTACGGTCTCTGCCACCGACAAAAGCGAGCTTGAGACAGTGAAGAATAGCTTCCTGATTAAGAAGCTTGGCCTTTCTGATGGTCCAAAACTGGACGAAGCGATCGAAAAAGCGATGGACACATATGGTCGTTCGACCCGCGCAAAGTACCGCGCCGTGGTTTATTACATGCTGACCAAGCATTTCGGCAAAGAGGCGGTCTATAAATAGGCTGCCCTAACCGAGTTTGAAAACGTGAAGGCCGGGCATTTGAGAAGATGTCTGGCCTTTTTCATTGCCAGAAGGGTTAACAGCTGGGCATGTCTTGTTAACCTGGACTTAACGCAAAGCCAGCATTCGGTTAATCAGTAGAGCTTGCGGGCTGGTGACGATTCGCCGGAACGCCAAAGGAGTGCGTCATGCAAATCACCGCTGATCAGATACCGCTTATCATTGCTGTCGGCGCGGTGGCTTTAGGCCTCGCTTTCCTGCTTTGGGCTTTAAGAACCTCTGATGGTGCGCGCGGCGCCGCCAAGCGCTATAAAGAGAAAGTCGCCGAATCTGAGAGCTCGCTGGCTGAGATGAAGTCCGTTCTGGGCGCTCATCCGGGCGTTATTCTGGTCTGGCAGGGCGAGGACATTGATGTCGACGCCGATGATATTACCCCGCCGGATATTCACGGCTCTCCCGTCGCTTTGGCGAGCCTGCTGCGCTTTACCGACGACGCCGTTGCAATTGATCCGGCGGTTAGAATTATTGAGGGGCTTGCCGACCTGGAGGCGCGCGATGCCAGCGGTGTGGATGCGACCTTACGTATTCGGTTGCGCGAGCTGGCAGAAGAAGGTCAACCTTTCTCACTGACGATTATTGGTCAAAACGGCCGTTTTCTTGAAGCAGACGGGCGCACGGCGGGCGCGCGCATTGTTGTCTGGATAACTGATTCTACCATTAAGGGCCTTGAAGAAAGCTCCGCCCGTGGGCGTTTGGAAGAAGCGCGGCAAGTGATTGCCCGCGACCCAACGGCGTTTCTGGATATGCTTGGCCGTGCGCCATTTCCGGCTTGGCGGATTTCAGGCGTTGGCCGCCTGCAATGGGCCAACCCGGCTTATGTCGAAGCGGTAGAGGGCGGCTCGCTGGATCGCACGCTTGAGCGGCAAGTGATGCTGGATGAGAAGGCTGTTGAGCAGGTTCGCAAGACCCTGACCGATGGCAAAGAGATTGATGAGACCCGCCATATTGCGATTGGCGGCGATCGCCGCGCGATGCGTATCCTGTCCTTCCCGCTATCTGGCGGCGTTGGCGCAATGGCGTTCGATGTGACTGAGCAGGAACGCGCCCGCGATGATCTCGACAAGCACGTTAAGGCCCATGACGAGACTCTGAACCATGTCGCAGATGCTGTTGCGATCTTTAGCGGTGACCGAAAGCTGACCTTCCACAATCGCGCGTTTGCGAAAATGTGGGATATGGATGAGGGGTTCTTCCTGGATATGCCGAGCCACGGCCAGCTGCTCGATCGCCTACGGGAACGCCGCAAACTGCCCGCGCAGGCTGAATATGCGAAATGGCGCGCTGAGGAGCTGTCTTACTATCTCGATATTAGCGGTATTGAAGAAGACGAATGGCATTTGCCGGACAATCGCACGCTGAAAGTGACCCGTCAGCGCCACCCCATGGGCGGCCTGCTGATCTTGTTCAAAGACATTACCAGCGAACTGAAGCTGCGCACCGAATACAATGCGATGATCAAGACCCAGAGCAAGACGCTGGATAGCCTGCATGAGGCTGTCGTGGTGTTCGGCTCCGATGGCCGCCTGAAGCTCTGGAACTATGCGTTTGCTGAGCTTTGGGGCGTTGAGGAAGACTTGCTCAAGGACGAGCCGGACTATGATGATATTGCTGATTTCTGTGTGCCGCTCTTCCATGACCTGAATACATGGACGGCGATCAAAGGTCATATCACCGACCCAAGCTCTAATGCGCGACAGGAAACAACTGGTGAGATGAAGCGCTCTGACGGCTCGATCCTGACTTATGTGACCAAGCCGCTACCGGATGGAAACACGCTCATCGCATTTGCTGATGTGTCAGCGCAGCGCTCTGTTGAAGGCGCTCTGCGTGAACGGGCAGAAGCGTTTGAAACAGCCGACAGGCTGAAGACCGAGTTTGTGAAGAATGTGAGCTATCAGCTCCGCTCGCCGCTGCAGACAATCCTTGGCTATGCGCAATTCCTGGAAATGGGCAAGCTGGGCGAGTTGAATGAGGTTCAGCGCGATAAGATTGGCGCGATTTGCGAGGCGTCTAATCACCTCGATGAGCTGATCGAGAACATTCTGGACCTGGCGATGATTGAAGCGGGTCGGATGGACCTGGACGTAAGCGAAGTTGATCTTGGCGCACTGATTGAAGAAGCGGTCTCTATTGGCGTGACTAATGCGGCCGATACCGAGGTTGCGGTGGTTGCTGACATAGCCAAGGGCCTTGGTACGATTGAAGCAGATGAAAAACGCATTCGGCAAATCCTGTTCAATCTGGTTTCAAATGCGCTGCGCTTTACCGATGCAGGCGGTCAAGTCTCTATTTCTGCCGAGCGGATGGGCGATACAGCCAAGCTGACGGTGAAAGACAATGGACGCGGTATCCCGCCAGAAGAGCAGGCGACCCGCTTTGACAGCTTTACCTCCAGCGACCAGCGCGGGGCAGGACTTGGCTTGTCTCTGGTGAAGCATTTTGTACAGCTTCACGGCGGGAATGTCGGCATTAAGAGCCAGCCAGGCGGTGGAACAGAAGTTGTCTGCTGGATTCCGGTTGAAGCGGTTCCAAATGGCGGCTCGCGTGAGCCAGAACGCCTCGCTGCATAAGTCTGAAAATTCAACCTATTAGGGTAACTGCTTGTTACTGTGGCAGGCCTATGACCATAAAACTGTTGCGAAGGACGCCCCTTCGCCAGCAATTATGGAGGTGGCCATGGCCGTTGCACGCGTAACAGAGATTATTTCTGGATCTAAAAAGAGTTTCCAGGATGCGGTAGAGAAGGGCATTGCCCGCGCTAACAAGACCCTGAAGAATGTCGAAGGCGCTTGGGTAAAAGATCAGACGGTCGTCCTGAAAGATGGAGAGATCAAAGAGTACCGCGTGGTTATGAAAGTTACATTTATCCTGAAATAACAATAAAGCTTGTCCGGGATAAAAAAGAACCCCGCCTCATTGAGGCGGGGTTTTGCTTTTGGTCGATTGGATCAACTGATCTTCTAATGGTCGTTTGTGATCAATGACCCGTTGATTGATATGTTGCCGAGTTACCAACAGCGGTAGCAGAGCCATAAACGCCGCCAGAATTGGGCGCGTTGACGCGGCCTTGTGCAATAACCTGCCCAGAGTTCGTCTGGTTTGTGCTGCCCCTTAGTACAGCGTCGCCGCAGGTGTTGCAGAGGGTGGCTGTTGCGGCATTACCAATAGACGTTGCGTTTACAATGCCTGTGCCGCCGACCGTTGACTGTCCGGCAAGGCTCGCTTGGCTGTACACATCGCCTGTATTGTTCTGGATCGCGTTAAGCCCGGTATCTGAGCCAACATTCGAAATCAGCGCTGAGTTACCGACGCCATAAGCGGTGCTGGTTGCATACCCGGACCAATGGTCGAGTGTGACATAGCTTTGGCTATCAATATCAGAATCGTTGCCCTGGAAGAGTTCAGACCCTTCGCGGCCAAGTGTGGCATAGCCCCACTCATTATGAACCGACGCAGAGTTGCCGAACGCTGTGCTGGCCGCAAGAACACTCTCACCATCGCGCATATAGACATCAGATGTCGCGCGAATGGTTTCGCCCTGCGCTGTGGTCTGAACGGCGCCCGTAATATTGGTCGTGGTAGAGCCTGTCGAAGACACAGCATTACCGCCAGCCGTCGTGACGAAAGTTCCGGATGTGCCAGTGCAGCACATGTCGACATCGGTTTCCGAAGAGACTGAGCCATTGCTGTCCTGAATTTGAAAGGTGCGGTTAGCGCCATATTCAGCCTCAGGAACAGAGACGTTGGCGATCGCAGTGGTGCCAGAAGCGATTTGGTGAGCGCCTTGCAGATCAATATCTGTATTGGCTGTCACATCACCATTGGATTCCTGCTCAGCGCGGTAGAAATTCGTGCCGGACCATGTTCCGCCCGTGCTTGAATTGCCATAGGCCGTTGTGGTGGTCAGGGCCGTGCCAGCTGCGTAGCCGCTTAGGCGGTTGTCTGCACCGACATTACCTTCAAGTGTTTGATAGGCATCAACATCAATGTCGCCGCTCATCACCTGACCTGCTGTAGCATTACCAATAGCGGTCGATGTTGAAACAGCTTCAGGAGCGTAAGATTGAACTTCAACCGACATATCCGACCAGACATTGTGCAGTTGAACCTGTTCGATCTCGACAACGGAAATCTCTGTTTCCTGAGGCGTACCGGCGAGTGCCGGGGCTGTCAGGAGGGCTGCAATTGCAGCCGCTCCCAGAGTATGTGCAGATTTTTTCAGCATATCAGATCCCCTTTCTGAGGTCTGTTAAAGTCACGTCGCGGGCTATTTGGCAGGTTTCGCCTTGTAGCCGCTGTCACGGCTGCCGTGCCACTTGCTAGGAGACTGGCGCGATGGGCCATTATACTCTTCAAGTTTAGCGCGAACCGGGCGGTAATCGCCGGTGATGCTGTTCGATGAGATTGAGCCCTTCGTCATGGCGCAAACATCAGCGTTCGGGGCCCCATACAGGTTTGCCATCATTTCCAGTGACGCACGTTCAATCACAGAACGGACCGCCAGTTGGATAGGCTCTTGGGCGCGGCCACCGACGCCAACATCGAAGACATTGCCGTTTGCGAAGTCAAAGACACCGAGTGAAAGCTCACGGCCAATGATCTGCTTTTGGTAAGAGATGACATCGAACACTTCGAGCGTGTCAGTTTTAACCAGGCGCAGGTCGAGGCCGACATTGATGACGAAGAGTTTCGCGCCAATCGTACCCTTAGGATCGGTTGCGTCTGTGTCACCGATGAAAGCGTCACCCCCAACTGAGCGGATATTATAGTTCAACTCAGTAATACCGCCGACAAGATAGAAGTCCGATCCCGGGATTGATCCAGCATGGATCTTCTCGAAATTGCCTTTGGATTCGCCGATCAGCTTGTTGTTCTTGTATTTCAGGTCCAGCTCGGCAACCGACGTGTCGAAGCGTTCAACCAGAACCGCGCCGGCTTTCGCCAGAGCAGACATTGCCATAAGTGATCCACCTTGCGTGACACGGCGGCCACCCTCGATGTCAGCCTTGCCAGTATAGTCAAGGATGCGGCCAACAGCGATGCGCGGCGCGCGGACGCCAGATTGGCGAGCGAAGTGACCCATACAGACCAGACCTTTTGAGTAAGGTGTTGGGTTTGCCGTGACCGGTGAGCCACCGATTGGCTGAGTATAGTTGCCGCCTGGGCCAGCGACAGGTGAGATACACCCGGTCAGTGCCATGGCAGAGGCAATAGCTGCTGCAGGCGCTTTGGCACGAGCAAGGAGCGAGAAGGCGTTGAGAGTAATCATTAGAAGTCTAGCTCCCCGTTGAGCACGACCGTTTGGTCGCCAGTGTTGGTTTGGGTGGAATCGATGATGATCGTGTTGTTTGAACCGTTCGTGATGACATTGAGTTGGTTGCCAACGGCTGTGCCTGAGCCAATCATACCTGCGGCGCCATCTGTTTGGCCCCATCCGGTATAAAGGCCCGTGCCGAGGCCTGAACCGCCCTCGATCAAGCCGTTGATAATGACCCGGTTACCGGCGCGGTCCCTTGTATTGGCAGAGAAGGGACGCTCTTCCTGTCCGTACCCATACCCATAAGGACGCTCGAACTCGGAAACCGATGAGGCCTCCTGAGCGGCGGCAGGTATGGTGATCGACATCAGCCCTACCAAACCTAAAGACGATCCTGCGAGCGTCTTGATGAAGTTATGTGTCCGGTTCATTACCTATCCCTTCCGGGTAATTGCGTTTGCCGGAAAGTTTGCAATGCCCATGCCAGATTTGAGTGGCGACTGAGAAGATTTCGCCTGTCACGCGAAGCCTGTTCGCGTCAAATCAAGGCGGATCGGCTACTTTTGCGAAGAAACCTGTTCCGCTTTGAAACAATCGGCGCGGATTTTCCCCTCAGCGGCTAAGGTATGCTATAAAGCCTGTATAAAAGGGAGGCGGTGAATGCTGATAGAAACCATATTGAAGGACAAAGGCGGCGCGGTTCAAACCATTCCGGACACAGCCAGCTTAGCTGAAGCGGCAAACTTGCTGGACCAGAAGAGAATCGGCGCGGTGGTGGCTGTCGACAAGAACGAGGCTTTGATCGGCGTTTTATCTGAGCGCGACATTGTCCGCCGTTTTGCACGGCATGGCCGTGACACGGTGACGATGACCGTGGCCGATGCCATGACGCGCGGCGTGATAACGGCGGCCCCTTCAGAAGATGTCGATACATGCCTTGGCCGGATGACAGATCGGCGTATACGCCATCTCCCTGTCGTTCAGGATGGTCAGCTGAAAGGCATTATCTCTATAGGCGATCTGGTGAAGTATAAAATTGATGCTGTTCTCGCCGAAGCCGAAGCGATGACCGCCTATATCAAGAGTGGTTGAGCCCGCTGGGACACCGTAAAACCTGTGGTTAATATGGAAGCTGTGGAAAAGTGCGCGGACAGTACATTTTTTCCTTGCCAAAGACCCCAAACAGATTCTATATGGGGGCTTGCTTCGGTAACGCCTCAGTTTTTGAAGCCGAGAAATCGGCCAAAGAAACGGCTTCGCCAAAAATTCGGATTAGTTGCGATTGCAACCTTTCTACAGTTTTGGTGCTTAAGGGTGTTGACGGGGTGAGGGCCGGTCTGTAGAGACCAGCGCTTCACGGAAATGCCTCACTTTATCGGGGCCGGTCAAACGGCTCAGTGGGTGACTTTTCGACTAAAACCAGAGTTTTTCGGTTCGCTGAAGTCGCTCTGCAGAAAGTCGGAAAAAGGGTGTTGACGCAAAATTCGGGGGCTGTATAAGC
>CAZGVG010000050.1:0-17534 GCA_964528975.1 uncultured Hyphomonas sp. | reverse complement strand
GGCGCCCGCCTCCATGCTGCTTATTTCCGTCCGGGCGGTGTGCATCAGGATATTCCGCAAGACCTGATCGACGATATCATGGCCTTTTGCGAGCAATTCCCCAAGGCGATGGCTGAATTTGAGGGTCTGATCACCGAGAACCGCATCTTCAAACAGCGCAATGTGAATATTGGCGTTGTCGATGAAAAAACGATCATGGATTATGGATTTACTGGCGTGATGGCGCGTGGTTCCGGCCTGCCATGGGATTTGCGCCGCAGTCAGCCCTATGAGGTTTACTCCGACATTCCGCAGGATGTCTTCCCGATTATCGTTGGCAAGAATGGCGACAATTATGATCGCTATGTCTGCCGTATGGAAGAAATGTATGTCTCTTGTGACATCATGAAATGGTGCATTGAGAATATGCCGAAAGGCCCGGTTCTGGCGCAAGGCACGAAAGTTTCGCCGCCGCGCCGGGGGGAGATGAAGCAGAGCATGGAAGCGCTGATCCATCACTTCAAACTTTACACCGAAGGCTTCCACGTTCCGGCGGGCGAAGTCTACGCTGCTGTTGAGGCACCGGCTGGCGAGTTTGGCGTCTATCTTGTCGCCGATGGAACCAACCGCCCGTACCGGGTGAAGCTGCGTGCCCCAAGCTTCGCGCACCTTCAGGCCATGGATCACATGTGTAAGGGCCACCAATTGGCCGATACCTCTACGATCCTTGGGTCGCTTGATATCGTGTTTGGTGAGGTGGATCGCTAATGACTGTATTTCCCGAAAGCCGCTTGTCTATCATTACACTTGGCGTGCGTGATCGCGCTGCCATGACGACGTTTTACAAAGATGTGATCGGCTTAAAGCTCGCCTTTGATAAGGGTATGACAATGTTCGAAATGGGCGGATTCATACTTGGGCTCTGGGAGGCGGATAAGCTTGCAGAAGATGCAGGTCAGGATGCCAAACCTGCGGAAGGCTTTCGCAATGTGGCATTGGCTTACAATGCTCGCTCAGAAGCTGAGGTTGACGAGATTTTTGGACGCCTTGAGGCGGCTGGTGTGAGCATTACAACCACGGCGCACAAGTCTTTCTGGGGCGGCTATTCGGGGTATTTCGCAGACCCTGAGGGCAATTCCTGGGAAGTGGCGTTCAATCCGTTTTGGACATTTGATGAGGCAGGCCGTGTGGTGTTGCCGGAGGCGAAGGCATAATGGCACTGCGTAGATTTGATCTTGAGGCGGGCGGCGATACGTTCGCGTTCAAGCCGGAAACAGAGCCGACTATTGCTTTTTGGCTTGGTAAATATCCAGAGGATAAGAAGCGCTCTGCGGTGATCCCGCTGCTCTGGCTGGCGCAAAAGGATAATGCGGGTTGGCTCTCTGAGCCTGCGATGCGCGACGTGGCGGACCGTCTCGAAATGCCGTACATCCGTGTTTATGAGGTGGCGACCTTCTACACGATGTTCCGCCTTCAACCTGTCGGCAAGCATCACATCCAGCTTTGCGGCACGACGCCTTGCATGCTGCGCGGTGCGAATGATTTGAAAGCCGTTTGCCAATCCAAGATTGGTGATAAGATGAGCGTGACCGATGATGGGCGTCTCAGCTGGGAAGAGGTTGAATGCCTCGGCGCTTGCGTGAATGCGCCGATGGTTCAGATCAATGACTATTATTATGAAGACCTGACACCAGAGAGCCTCGAAGAAATTTTGGGCAAGTTGCAGAATGGCGCGGATGTGAAACCCGGACCATTCGTTGACCGGATCAATTCAGCGCCTCAGGGTGGGGCAACAAGCCTTAACGAGGCAGGTCTGTTTGATGGCTCTCGCAACGCTATATCCGTGTTGCCAAACCTGCCGGGAACAGATCAAGCCAGCGAAGAGGCGGAGCCTGCTCCGGTAGCTGCGCCGAAGGCCGAAGGCAAGACTACTCTGATCGGCGGTGACAAGCCTGCTCCAAAGGCCGAGGACAAGCCAGAAGCCGTAGAAGTTGCTGCTGGCGAAGAAGACGACCTGAAGCGCATTAAGGGCATTGGCCCGGTCAATGAGAAAGCGCTGAACGCTCTTGGTATTTATAAGTTTAGCCAAGTTGCCAGCTGGACCCCCGCGAATGTCGACTGGGTTGAGGATAGCCTGTCTTTCCCAGGCCGGATCGAGCGTGAAGACTGGATTGCGCAAGCTGTGTTGCTTGCCAAAGGCGCTGAAACTGAGTTTTCTAAACGGGTCGATGCTGGTGAAGTTGAGTCCTCTAAAGAAGAGGGTGAGGCCTGATGCCTTTTGAGAAGAAAGAGAATACTGGAAAAATCCTGCTTTTCGCAATGTTGGCTGAGGCGCCTATTCTGCTAGGCGGATTTTATATGTACTGGACGACCAAGAATGCGATCTGGCTCTTCATTGCAGCAATTGCAGGTAGTGTTCTGTTTATCATTCCAGCCCTACTGCGCGTAAAACGAATTAAGGAGCGTGATGATGCTTCAAGATAAAGATCGTATTTTTACAAACCTCTATGGCGTGCATGATCCGGGCCTTGAGGGCGCAAAGAAGCGCGGGGCTTGGCATTTAACGCGTGAAATGCTGGCCCAAGGGCCTGACTGGATTTGTGATCAGATCAAAGCTTCTGGCCTTCGTGGGCGTGGCGGCGCCGGCTTCCCAACGGGCCTGAAATGGACCTTCATGCCGAAGACTGTGGCCGAGGGTAAAGAACATTATCTGGTTGTTAATGCTGATGAATCTGAGCCCGGCACCTGTAAGGACCGGGAGATCATGCGCCATGATCCGCATCTACTGATCGAAGGCTGTATGGTTGCAAGCCGCGCAATGCGGGCGCACAAATGCTACGTCTATCTGCGCGGTGAATATATTGCTGAGCGCGAGGCGTTAGAGAAAGCGGTCAAGGAGGCCTATGAGGCCAAGTTAATCGGCCAGAACAATGTGAATGGCTGGGATTTTGATATTTACGTCCATCACGGGGCCGGGGCTTACATTTGCGGCGAAGAGACCGCTTTGCTGGAAAGCCTTGAGGGCAAGAAGGGGCAGCCGCGTCTGAAGCCGCCATTTCCAGCGAACGCTGGCCTTTATGGAATGCCCACGACTGTGAACAATGTTGAGAGCATTGCGGTTGCGCCGACCATCTTGCGTCGCGGGGCCGAGTGGTTTGCTGGCTTTGGGCGCCCGAATAATACTGGTACGAAGCTGTTTTGCATTTCCGGTCACGTGAACACGCCGTGCAATGTGGAAGAAGAAATGTCGATTACGTTCAAGGACTTAATCGAAACGCATTGCGGCGGCATTCGTGGCGGCTGGGACAATCTGAAAGCTGTGATCCCGGGCGGCTCATCTGTGCCAATGGTCCCAGCTGAGCAGATTATGGATGCGCATATGGACTTTGACACGCTGCGTGACTTGCAGTCTGGCCTTGGTACGGCAGCTGTGATTGTCATGGACAAGTCGACTGACCTGATCGCGGCGATTGCGCGGATTTCCTACTTCTACAAGCATGAAAGCTGCGGTCAGTGCACACCCTGCCGTGAGGGTACGGGCTGGATGTGGCGCGTGCTTGAGCAGATGGTCAAAGGTGAAGCTGAGCATGGCGACATTGAGAAACTGCTCGAAGTGTCAAAGCAGGTTGAGGGCCATACGATCTGCGCGCTCGGCGATGCTGCCGCATGGCCAGTTCAAGGCCTGATCCGCCACTTCCGGCACGAAATTGAAGACCGTATCACCCAATACCGCGCGCCACGTGCGCTGGTTCAGGGCGGTATGGTTGCGGCGGAGTAACCGATATGTCTGACGATCTTTTCAAACTAAACATCGACGGCCAGGACATCGAAGTCCCGCGTCATTATACGCTGATGCAGGCCTGCGAAGAGGCGGGGGCTGAAATTCCGCGCTTTTGTTATCATGAGCGTCTGTCTGTGGCGGGCAATTGCCGGATGGGCCTTGTTCAATGGGAAGGTGCGCCGAAGCCGATTGCGTCTTGTGCACAGACAGTTGGCGATATGCGGATGAACCGCGATGGGTCGGCCCCAAACATCAAGACGAGTGGCGATTATGTCGAAAAAGCTCGTGCTGGTGTGATGGAATTCCTTCTCATCAATCACCCACTGGATTGCCCTATCTGTGACCAAGGCGGCGAGTGTGACTTGCAGGATCAAGCGGTGGCCTATGGCCGCTCTGACAGCCGATATGACCTGAATAAGCGTGCGGTTGAAGACAAGAATATGGGCCCGCTGGTCAAGACGATCATGACGCGCTGTATTCAATGCACACGCTGTGTTCGTTTTGCAGCTGAAGTGGCAGGTGTTGAAGAGATCGGGATGATCTCGCGTGGTGAGAGCGCTGAGATTACGACCTATCTCGAAGAGAGCCTGACCTCAGAGCTTTCCGGCAATGTCATCGACCTCTGCCCGGTCGGCGCGCTGACCTCCAAGCCATACGCTTACAATGCGCGGCCATGGGAGTTGCGTAAAACCGAGAGTATTGACGTGATGGACGGCATGGGCGCGGCAATCCGCGTTGATGCCAAAGGCGATGCCGTTATGCGCATTATGCCGACCATGAACGAGGAAGTGAATGAAGAGTGGCTGTCAGACAAGTCTCGCTTCATCTGGGACGGGCTTGCCCGCCAACGCCTCGACCGCCCATATGTGCGCCAGAGTGGCAAACTCACCCCGGTGAACTGGGGTGAAGCCTTCGCCGCTGCGAAAGACGCGCTGTCTGGCCCCGCTGAGAAGATTGGCTTCGTCGCAGGTGATCTGATTGAGGTTGAGCAGGCCAAAGCCGCCCTCGACCTGGCTCGCAAAATGGGCGTTCAGAACACTGATTGCCGTCCGGCTGGCGCTTCTTATGGCACTGACGGGGTGCGCGAACGCTATATCCTCAACCCGACTTTGATGGGCGTTGAGGAGGCTGACGCGCTGCTTCTGATCGGGGTGAACCCGCGTAAGGAAGCTGCGGTCTGGAACGCACGTATTCGTAAAGCGTGGCTTTGGAATGATCTGAAAGTTGGTGTTATCGGCGAGGCCGAGGACTTGACTTACGACTACGAGCACCTTGGCGTTGGGCCAGAGGCTCTAAGCGGCCTGTTTAGTCGCGATAGCGCCATTGCAGAGGCGCTGCGGAATGCAGAGCGGCCTATGATTGTTATTGGGGAAGGCGTTCTGGCGCGCGAAGATGGCGAGGCTATCCTGAAAGCGGCGCATGATTATGCGCTCGAAATTCAAGCCATCAAAGATGATTGGGCAGGCTTTGGTGTGCTTCATACTGCCGCTGGCCGTGTTGGCGCATTGGATACAGGCTTTGTGCCAGGTGAAGGCGGTGCTGACACAGCCGCTATCCTAAACGGAAGTATGGACACGGTCGTGCTGATGGGCGCCGATGAGGTTGATCTAAGTCAGCTTAGTGCGGCAAAAGTGATCTATATTGGAAGCCACGGTGATGCAGGCGCAAGCCGCGCGGACATCGTCCTGCCTGCAGCAGCTTACACCGAAATGGCTGCAACCTATGTGAACACAGAAGGCCGGGTGCAGATGACTCGCCGGGCGGTGCAGCCAAAGGGAGAGGCTCGCGAAGGCTGGGCGATCTTCAGAGCGCTTTCAGATGCAGTTGGTCAGACATTGCCATATGATTCGGCTGATGAACTCCGGGCGTCTCTGCGCGAAGAAAATGCAGTTTTTGCAGGCCTCGGTTACGCACCGGGGCAAGCTGGAATTGAGGCCTTGAAAGCTCCAATTGAGGCCAAAGGTCTTGTGAACACCGCCAAACCTTTAGCTGCGACAATTGGCGATTTCTATCTCACTAACCCGATCGCGCGGGCCTCGAAGACGATGGCCGAGTGCTCAATGCAGAAACAGGGTCTTGAAACCCCTGTTGCAGCAGAGTAGGGCGGCGCGATGAGTGGTTTGATTGAAAACAATGGAATGCTGTTTGGCTGGCTAATGGTGCTTGGCCAAATGTTGCTGTTCACAATTGTTTTGCTCCTGTCGCTCGCGTTTCTCCTGCTGATGGATCGCAAAGTTTGG
This sequence comes from uncultured Hyphomonas sp., assembly GCA_964528975.1. GTDB lineage: Bacteria > Pseudomonadota > Alphaproteobacteria > Caulobacterales > Hyphomonadaceae > Henriciella. The sequence continues at coordinate 11,534 of CAZGVG010000050.1, read as the reverse complement.
GCCGCTGTCATGATGCGCAAAGGCCCGAACGTGGTCGGGCCGTTTGGCTTGCTGCAAAGCTTTGCAGATTTTGGCAAGTTCCTACTAAAAGAGATCATCATTCCAGCAGGTGCGAACAAGACGGTCTTTCTACTCGCGCCAATCCTGACGCTGACGCTTGCCTTTGCAACCTGGGCTGTGATCCCAGTTGCTCCAGGCTGGGTGATATCGGATTTGAATGTTGGGATACTTTACCTCTTTGCGATGTCATCGCTCGGTGTTTATGGGATTATCATGGGCGGATGGGCCTCCAATTCAAAGTACCCATTCCTAGGCTCACTCCGTTCTGCGGCGCAGATGGTGTCTTATGAGGTCTCGATTGGTTTGATTATCGTGACAGTGATCCTGTTGGCGGGGTCTATGAATTTGTCGACCATCGTAGACGCGCAGGCTGGCGGGTTGCTTTCGTGGAACCTTTTCACCGTAAAGCACATTGTTGTCTGGCCAGTCATGGTCGTGATGTTCGTGATGTTCTTTGTGTCGGCATTGGCCGAGACCAACCGCCCACCCTTTGACTTACCTGAAGCGGAGTCAGAGCTTGTTGCTGGGTATCAGGTTGAATACTCCTCAACGCCTTATCTGCTCTTCATGATCGGCGAGTATCTAAATATCGTACTGATGTGCGCGATGATGACGTTACTTTTCCTTGGCGGATGGCATGGCCCGATCGCGTTCGGCGCTGATTTTGTCAATGCGTTCCCAGCTTGGGTCGTAAACCTTGGGCACTTGGCCTGGTTCATGGCCAAGATCGTCTTTTTCTTCTTTCTGTTTGCGCTCGTGAAAGCGGTTGTGCCGCGCTATCGGTACGACCAGTTGATGCGGCTGGGCTGGAAAATCTTCCTGCCGACAGCTCTGGTCGCAGTCGTTATTGTTGGCGGTTATGTCGTGTATGGAGGGGTTCAGGCATGATGTCTTTGAGCGTCCTTTTCCTTAGCCCAATCGGCAAAGTTCTTTATCCGGCATGGTACATGATGGGTCATGCGGTCACGACAGCCGCGATTTCTGGAGCGATTTCATGAGCTTGATGCAAACGATCCGCGGCGCTTTTCTAGCTGACTTTCTGGGCGCTTTTGGCCTAGGCTTGCGAGAGCTGTTCCGCCGCAAAGCGACTGTAAACTATCCGTTTGAGAAAAACCCGGTCAGCGCCCGGTTTCGCGGTGAGCATGTTCTGCGCCGGTATCCAAATGGCGAAGAGCGCTGCATTGCCTGCAAGCTTTGTGAAGCGATTTGCCCGGCACAAGCGATTACGATTGAGGCAGAACCACGGGATGATGGCAGCCGCCGAACCACGCGATACGACATCGATATGGTCAAATGCATCTATTGTGGCTTCTGTCAGGAAGCCTGCCCTGTGGATGCGATTGTCGAGGGGCCGAACTTCGAGTTCGCCACCGAAACGCGTGAAGAGCTTTACTATGACAAAGAGAAACTGCTTGCGAATGGCGATCGCTGGGAGCGTCTGATCGCAAAGAATTTGGAACTGGACGCACCGTACCGGTAGCGACTGCTAACTATGTGGCGGGCAACCGCCGGAAGGGAATTGGGGCTTACTCGTGGAATTGATAGCCTTCTATATCTTCGCGGCCATTGTGACCGTGTCAGCACTTGCTGTGATTATGGCAAAGAACCCTGTCCACTCGGTCCTGTGGCTGATCCTGACGTTTTTCACATCTGCTGGCCTACTGGTTTTGATCGGCGCAGAGTTTCTCGCCATGCTGCTTGTCGTTGTTTATGTCGGCGCGGTTGCGGTGCTCTTCCTCTTCGTTGTGATGATGCTGGACGTGGACTTTGTTGAGTTGAAGCAGGGGAGCCTGCGTTACTGGCCGTTTGCCGGGTTAATTGGCCTTGCATTCGTCGCTGAGATCGCGCTGGCGAGCTTTGCGCGCGAGGGCGGGGGCAGAGCCGAGTTTAATCCATCGCCAGGTGCGGCAACGAATACTGAGGCCATCGGTCAGGTCATGTACACGCAATACTTCCTGCTGTTCCAACTCGCTGGCCTTATCCTGCTCGTAGCTATGATTGGCGCGATTGTATTGACCCTGCGCGAGCGTGAGGGCGTCAAGCGCCAGAATATCGCTGAGCAGACCAGCCGCCGCCGCTCTGATGCGACTGAGAAAGTCTCTGCTGAGCCGGGCAAGGGGATTTAGCAATGGAACTCACCATCAATCACTTCCTGACGGTCTCTGCGCTTCTATTTACGATTGGCGTTGTCGGGATATTTGTGAACCGTAAGAATATTATCGTTATTCTCATGGCAATTGAATTGATCCTCTTGTCAGTGAATATCAATCTTGTGGCATTCTCAGTTTTTTCTGGAACCATTCAGGGGCAAATTTTTGCCATGCTGGTGCTGACGGTTGCTGCGGCTGAAGCTGCTGTCGGCCTTGCGATACTTGTTGTCTACTTCCGCAATCGGGGCGATATCGCCGTCGAAAGCGCCGATCTGATGAAGGGATAGGCGTTCATGTTATCTGATAATGCTATTCAGTTTATCGTTTTCGGCCCCGGCTTGGCTGCCTTGGTCGCGGGGCTGCTGCAACGTTTCATTGGTGATCGCGGCGCGATGGTGATGACCACAGCTACGGTCTGCATGGCGGGTCTTCTATCTCTATACCAATTGTTTGCTTATGCTTCCGGCATAGGTGGTCATCACGCTGAGCATATTATGCTTGCGGAAGGCGCAGCAGATGCCGCGCATTCGGTCAGCAGCCATATTGCCTGGAGCATGACGTGGATCGATGTCGGTCAGTTTCAGGCCGATTGGGCGATCCGCGTAGACGCTATGTCGATTGTCATGATGGCGGTGATTACCAGCGTCTCGGGTCTCGTGCACCTTTATAGCTGGGGCTATATGGCCGATGATCCGCATCGCGCGCGCTTCTTTAGCTATCTTTCGCTCTTCACATTCACGATGCTGATGCTCGTTGTGGCCGACAATTTCATCCAGCTCTTCTTTGGCTGGGAGGGCGTTGGTCTTGCATCCTATTTGTTGATTGGCTTTTGGTATCAAAAGAAAGCCCCGAATGATGCGTCTATCAAAGCCTTTGTAACGAACCGTGTCGGTGACTTTGGGCTAGCGCTAGGTATCATGGCTGTGTTCCTGGTCTTTGGATCGGTTGAGTTTGATACTGTGCTTGGCGCGATCAAAGAGAATGCTGAGCTTGTACCGCTCGCGTTGGCTGAGGCTGGACAGGTTCGCGATATCGTTGTGCCCTTCCTCGCTTGGGATGTTCCCGCGCTGGAGCTGATCGGGGTGCTTCTATTTATTGGCGCTATGGGTAAGTCGGCACAACTTTTTCTGCATGTCTGGCTGCCGGACGCGATGGAAGGGCCGACCCCTGTATCTGCACTTATCCACGCGGCGACAATGGTTACGGCTGGGGTTTATCTTGTTTGCCTTGTCTCCCCGATTTATGAGTATGCGCCTGTCGCCGCTGCGATGATCACTTTGGTTGGGGCAAGCACTGCGCTGTATGCGGCAACCGTAGGTATGGCGCAGAATGACATTAAGCGCGTGATTGCGTTTTCGACCTGTTCGCAGCTCGGGTATATGTTTTTCGCCGCTGGGATCGGCGCCTATGAGGCGGCGATGTTCCACCTCTTCACGCACGCTTTCTTCAAAGCGCTCCTCTTCTTGGGGGCGGGTTCAGTTATCCACGGTGCGCATCACGAACAGGATATGCGCCGGATGGGTGGGTTCGCGAAATACATGCCGCTGACTTATGGTGCGATGATGATCGGTACGATTGCGATTATCGGCCTTGGCCTACCACACGTTTGGGGCTTTTCAGGTTTCTTCTCTAAGGATGCGATCATCGAAACAGCCTTCGCGGCGGGATCAAAAGGTGTGGCCTTCGGACAGCTCGCTTTCTGGTTCGGTATCGTTGCGGCGCTTCTGACGAGCTTCTATTCATGGCGCTTGATTTACATGACGTTCCATGGCCCGCGCGCAGAGAATGAACATCATGATGAAGCGCATGATGATCATGGGCATGACCACCATCATGGTGACCCACATGAGTCGCCTCTGGTGATGTTGATTCCGCTTGGTATTCTGTGTGTCGGGGCCGTCTTCGCAGGGTGGTATTTCTACGATGCTTTTGTCGGCCACGATTACAAAGCATTCTGGGACGGCGCGATTTATACCGCTAAAGAAAACACCGTTCTGAAAGATAAGTATAATGTACCTGAATGGGTGTTCTGGGCACCTCTGATCGTCACGGTTACGGGCTTTATCATTGCAACGTTCACGTACCTGTTTAATCGCGGCGTTGGGAAACGTATTGCCGAGAGTGGCGGCCCGCTGCACAGCCTGTTCTCCAACAAGTGGTACTTTGACGAGATTTATAATGCGACCTTGATCAAAGGGTCTGCCTGGCTTGGCGATACCTTCTGGAAGGGTGACAAGAAAGTTATTGATGGCGCCGGGCCTGACGGGATGGCGGGACTAGTTAAATGGACCTCTCGCCGTTTGTCTGCCATGCATACTGGGTATCTCTATCATTATGCCTTCGTGATCATCGGTGCAGCCCTTATCTTCGGCGCAATATTGTTCTGGCGCGGCGGAGGCGCTTAAGATGGATTTTCCAATTCTAACTGCGGTCACGTTCCTTCCGCTCGCTGGTGCAGTCCTGATCCTGCTTGTCCGCTCATTGACCGGAGCGCAAGTTCGCGATGATGGTAGCGAAGATAACCGCGTGATGTATGCTGGATTGCTATTCTCGATTGCGACCTTCTTCGTCTCTCTGTTCATGTTCTTTGCTTATAATAGCGAAGCGGGTGGGTATCAGCTGATCGAGGAAGTCGATTGGTTCTCAGGTATCAAATACAAGATGGGCGTTGACGGTATGTCCGTCTTGCTAATTGTCCTGACAACGTTTCTGACCCCGCTGGCTTTGATTGCCTCAATCGGTTCAATCAAGCACCGCTTGACGGAGTATATCGTTGCCTTCCTGGTGCTTGAGACCTTTATGATCGGCGTCTTTTGTGCGCTGGACCTGGTCGTATTCTATATGTTTTTCGAAGCCGGTTTGATCCCGATGTTTATCATTATCGGGGTCTGGGGTGGCGTTGATAAGATTTATGCGTCTTTCAAGTTCTTCCTCTACACGTTGCTCGGGTCGCTCTTTATGCTTGCGGCGATTGTCTATATGTACCTGACGGCTGGAACGTCCGATGTGGTGGCTCTTGAAAACTTTTCTTTTGATAAGGGGGCGCAGACCTGGCTCTGGCTTGCCTTCTTTGCGTCTTTTGCCGTGAAGCTTCCAATGTGGCCGGTCCATACTTGGCTACCAGACGCGCACGTTCAGGCCCCGACGGCCGGATCGGTTATTCTGGCTGGTATTCTGTTGAAAATGGGCGGCTATGGGTTCTTGCGTTTCAGTTTGCCAATGTTCCCGGATGCTAGTGAACTATTCCAGCCAATGATGTTTGTCCTGTCGGTTGTTGCCATTGTCTATGCGTCACTGGTAGCGTGGCGTCAGACAGATATGAAGAAGCTGATTGCCTATTCATCAGTCGCGCATATGGGCTTCGTTACGCTCGGTATTTTTTCTTTCACCGAGATTGGTGTGCAAGGCGCAATCTTCCAGATGCTCAGCCACGGCCTGATCTCAGGTGCGCTGTTTCTGATTGTTGGGGTTGTTTATGACCGCATGCATACCCGAGAGATTTCCGCTTATGGCGGGCTTGCGAAGCAGATGCCCATTTATGCGACGCTCTTCATGCTGTTTACGATGGCGAATGTTGGTCTGCCTGGAACGAGTGGATTTATTGGAGAGATCTTGACCATGGTTGGGGCATTCCAAGCTTCAACTTGGGCCGCTGCGGGCGCTGCGCTTGGTGTTATTTTCTCGGCCGTTTACATGCTCACGCTTTACCGCCGGGTGATGTTTGGTGAAATGACCAATCCAGCCTTGGAGAACATTCAGGACGTCAACACCAAAGAGATGATCACCCTCATCCCATTGGCCATTGGCGTTATTCTGTTTGGTATACTGCCAAACCTTATTTTCGATATTACGCGTGAGTCTTCGCTTCACGCCCTCGCCAAATTGGCGGGAGGATAGGCCATATGTTTGATCTAGAATCCATTCTGCTAACGATCGCTCCTGAGCTCCTGCTTGCCGGGGCAGGGCTATTTGGTGTACTTGTTGGAGCGATCCTTGGGGATCGATTTAATGGCATTTCGTTCAAGTTCGGAGCCATAGTCTTATTCGCTGCTGCAGCGCTTGCGGGTTATTATTGGGAAGGTGGTCGCGCCTTTGACGGTCTGGTCGAGACAAGCGCGTTTGTAAACTTTGCTAAAGTCGTCAGTTTTGCATCCGGCGGCATCGCCTTGCTCATGGCGGAAGGTTTTCTGAAACGCCACGACACGATGCGGTATGAATATACATTGCTCGTGATCTTTGCGTCATTGGGGATGGGGGTGATCCTCTCCTCCGCCAATTTCATGACGCTCTACTTGGGCGTTGAGACGCTTAGCCTGTCATCTTATGTGCTGGCTTCTTTCCATAGAGATAGCCCGCGTTCAGCTGAAGCAGGCCTCAAATACTTTGTCCTTGGCGCGCTGGCGTCTGGCCTGTTGCTGTACGGTATTTCGCTGGTCTATGGCTTCGCGGGCGATACAAGCTATGAGGCCGTTGCCGCAGCCGAACCGCAGCTTGGCTTTATGTTTGGCATGGTCTTGATGATTACGGGCCTTGCCTTCAAAGTCTCTGCAGCGCCGATGCACGTTTGGACGCCGGACGTTTATGAAGGCTCACCTAGTCCTGTTGTCGCTTTCTTTGCAACCGCGCCGAAAATGGCCAGCATGGTTGTCTTCGCCGTCATCATGTTTACGGCGTTCCCGCAGGCTCTGGCCTTCGACAATTGGCAGATGATCATCGGTATCATTGCCGCTGCTTCGATGTTGATCGGAGCTTTCGGGGCTTTGCCGCAGACAAACTTAAAGCGTCTGCTTGGATACTCGTCAATTGCCAACATGGGCTATGCCCTCGTCGCTGTTGCGGCAGGTGTGCAGTATGGCGCAGGATCCCTCCTGATCTTTATGACGGCTTATGTGATTGCCTCACTTGGCCTGTTCGGAGGTGTGCTTTCAATGCGCCGCGATGGCGGTATGGTTGAGAATATTGACGAGCTTGCAGGTTTAATCCGACGCCAGCCAGGCCTTGCAGTCGCTTTGACAGTTCTGTTGGTTTCAGTGTCTGGCTTTCCACTTGCTTTTGGCTTCCTAGGTAAGCTCGCAGTGCTAGAGGCGGGATGGGATGCTGGCTTGATGCCGCTGATCATCATCCTGATCCTAAGCTCTGTTATCGCTATGTACTATTATCTGCGCATCGTGAAAGTTATGTGGTTTGATGATCAGGCTGAGGCTTTCGAGCCTGTCGATGGTTGGGTCACGGCAACAGTCTATGTGACTGCCATTGCAAGCGTGGCCTTGCTGATCTTTGTCAGCCCATTCAGTGAATTGGCAGCGGCTGCGGCGGCGAGCCTCATCTCGTGATCGAACAGGCACCAGTTTACTGGTACGATGAAATTGACAGTACTAGTGAAGAAGCCAAACGCCGCGCCCGCAAGGGTGAGACAAGCCCTGTTTGGCTGGCGGCGCGTCAGCAAACATCCGGGAAAGGCCGCTTAGGGCGGGAATGGATTTCCCCGGCAGGTAATCTCTTTACCACCGTACTATTTCCTGAAGCTGGTGGATTGGAGATGGCGGGGCGCTTTCCATTTGCGGTCGCCCTCGCGGTTCGCGATGCTTGCCTCAAAGCCGTCCCTCAAGCTGACATCGTCTTGAAGTGGCCTAATGATGTTCGCTACAATAGTGCAAAGCTCAGCGGCATCCTGATTGAGTCTGGACTGACAAATGGTGTCACATGGGTCGCGATTGGGATCGGCCTTAATGTCAGATATGCACCGGATACGCGCGAGCAGGCCACGATATGCCTGTTGGATTTGGGAGCGGCGCCGTTGCTTGAGCCAGATCATGTTCTGACCGATTTGCGTGTTTCGCTGGCGAAGCGCCTGGAGCAAGCTAGGCAGGACTTCGAAGGCCTGCTTAGGAACTGGTTGGATCATGCGGATGGACATGGCGAAGTGATTGAGGCAGGCCCTGCCAGTGGACGGATAAAGGGGGTCTTTGAGGACCTGGCATCTGACGGCGGTCTCATCCTGCGATTGCCGGATGGTACAAGGCAGACCATAAGAGCCGGAGATGTTGAATTGGTAAAACAGGTAAATTGATGCTTCTGGTTATTGATGTAGGCAATACAAACACGGTTTTCGCGCTTCATAGTGGCAGCGATTGGGTCTCCAGTTGGCGTAGCGCCACCGATCCTAGCCGAACAGCTGATGATTACGCAGTCTGGCTCGGAACTTTGATGCGCATGGAAGGCCTTGAGCTTTCCCATATTACGGGTTGTATCATCTCGTCTGTTGTTCCGCAGGCTAAATTCAATTTCAGGAACCTTTCGCGGCGCTATTTTGATGCCGAACCAGTTTTTGTGGGGGATCCAGAGACCAAGCTTGGCGTCCCGATCCGTATCAGGCGGCCAGAGCAAGTTGGCGCAGACCGCCTCGTCGCTGCGATCGGTGCACACCAGCTATACCAAGGCGCGAAAATGGTCATTGATAGCGGCACCGCGACGACCTTCGACGTGGTTGGGCCGGATGGTGGATTTGAAGGCGGTATTATTAGCCCCGGGATCAATCTGTCGATGCGCGCCTTGCACGATGCTGCTGCTCAGCTACCACGCATTGCCATTCAGAAACCGCCGCAAGTTATTGGTCAGGATACGGTCTCTGCGATGCAGTCCGGGGTCTTCTGGGGCTATGTTGATTTAATCGATGGGCTTGTGCGCCGGGTCAAGAAAGAGTACGGCGCTCCCATGAGTGTGATTGCGACAGGGGGTGTCGCCTCCCTCTTTGAGGGCGCGAGCGAAACCATAGATCACTATGACCAGACTTTGATGGAGGTCGGACTGCTAGAAGTCTACCGCCGGAATACCGAATGATGTGAAGACCTAAAACCAAAAGCAGGGCGCCATCCGGGCGGCTTGCTAGATGAAAGAAGATAAAACCTAAAATGACAAAACCAAATAGCGCTGAGCTCGTCTTTCTGCCCTTGGGCGGATGTGGCGAGATCGGCATGAACCTGAATGCTTACGGCTATGGCCCTGAGCATAATCGGCGCTGGATCCTGATTGATGTTGGCGTCACGTTTGGAGGTGAGGATACACCGGGCATTGACCTGATCACGCCAGACCCGACTTTCTTTGAGGATAAAGGCGATCTGATTGATGCCATCTTCCTGACCCATGCGCATGAGGATCATATCGGGGCGCTCGCCCTGATCCTGCCGCGCTTGCGGACTAAGGCTCCGATTTATGCCACGCCGTTTACAGCGCATCTGGCGCAGGGGAAGCTGGCTGAACGTGGACAGAAACAGGTTAGCATTGATGTAATCCCATTAGGCGCTGAGATTGAAGCAGGACCATTTACGGTCCGCTATATCACGCTGACCCACTCCATCCCTGAACCAAATGCGTTGTCTCTGAAGACACCGCTCGGCACGATCCTTCATACAGGTGACTGGAAGATTGACCCGGAACCACAACTGGGCGCAGAGACAGACATTGAGGCGTTGACCAAGCTCGGCGACGAGGGCGTCTTGGCTATGGTCTGTGACAGCACAAATGTCTTTGTCGAGGGCGAAAGCGGCTCAGAGGGTACGGTTCGTAAGAACATGACCGAACTTATCAGCTCGCTTAAAGGGCGAGTTGCGGTCACGACATTCGCCTCAAACGTCGCGCGTGTAGCAACCGTTATTGAAGCGGCACGCCAAGCCGGACGCAGTGTCTGTCTCGTGGGCCGCTCTATGCACAAAATCACCGACGCGGCGGTCGCCACAGGTGTGATCAAGAACATGCCGGACCTGATTACCGAGGAAAATGCGGGAAGTTTGCCAGACGATAATCTGCTCTTCCTCTGCACAGGCTCGCAAGGGGAAGCGCGCGCTGCCCTTGGGCGCATCAGCCGCAATGATCATCGCCATATCAGTCTTGGCGAAGGCGATACGGTGATCTTCTCCTCTCGCGTCATACCGGGCAATGAGAAGGGCATTTTCGAAATGCAGAATGCACTAGCCGAGAAAGGCGTGCGGATCATTACCGACAAGATGACCGACGGTCCGATCCATGTCTCTGGCCACCCAGCCCGTGATGAACTGCGTCGAATGTATCAATGGGTACGTCCGGCAATCTCTGTGCCCGTTCATGGGGAACGTCGGCATATCGTTGAGCATGCCGCCTATGCGAAAAGCTTGCAGGTTGGTCAGGCGGTCACACCGCGCAATGGCGACTTGATCCGGCTTGCGCCTGGTGAAGCGAAGATCGTCGATACCGTGCCCAACGGGCGGCTTTATCTTGACGGTAATCGTCTCGTGCCAGCTGAGAGCGAGGGCCTTAGAGAGCGGCGCGGCCTGTCTCAATGGGGTTATGTCAGTGTTGCTGTGGCGATTGATGAGAGCGGTGACCTCGTTGATGGCCCACTCATTGCGGCGCGCGGGCTTTCCGAAATAGATGGCAGGGTTGCAGATGAAAGTCTTATGGATATTGATGAAGCAGCGGAAGATGCCATCAATACGCTGAAGCGCAAAAAGCGCCTTGATGATGAAGAGGTCGAACGCACGTTGGTTCGTGCGGTCAAGAAATCCTGTGAGCGGACGTTCGGTCGCAAGCCGATTGTTGATGTCAGTGTGCTAAGGGTCTGATCAAGGAGACATGTGATGAGAGATTTCAAGATCGGCCCGCTTAACCATGTTGGTGTTGCAGTACCGGATATTGAGGCGGCGATAGAAACATATCGCACACTTTATGGAGTCGCGGACATCACTGAGCCCTTTGATATGCCAGACCGCGGCTTACGTGTCTGCTTTGTTAAACTACCAAATGCTGAGGTGGAGCTTTTGCAGCCTTTGCATGAGAAAACAGCCGTGAACAAGTTTCTTGCTAAAAATGCCAAAGGCGGACAGCATCATATGTGCTTTGAGGTCGCCGATATTCATGAAGCGGTTGAGGCCATGACGGCGCGCGGTGCAACTGTGCTTGGCGAACCGCGGCCCGGCGCGCATGGCACGCCAATCATCTTCATCCACCCGAATGACACACATGGCTGTTTGATTGAGTTGATGGAAACGCCCAAGGATGGAGACCACTAGATGGATGTCGTCGGTGGTGGCGTTGTTTTCATCATTTCGTGGTGGCTTTGTTTCTTCTGTGTCTTGCCGATCGGTGTGCAAGGTCAGTTTGAAGAGGGCGGCGATGTCATAGAAGGCTCTGAAGAGGGCGCGCCGAAAGAGCCAATGCTTAAAAAGAAGGCGCTCTGGGCAACCCTTGGCGCCATTATCCTGACCGCTCTTGCGCACTTTTTTGTCGTGCCATGGCTGGCGGCAGGATAGGCTGCACAGGGCAGTCTTGGCCGGATTCAAGAGCTAAACC
>CAZGVG010000049.1:0-17948 GCA_964528975.1 uncultured Hyphomonas sp. | reverse complement strand
TGGCATATACGTATCACAGCTATGATGAAAAAACCATGACGCAGGCGTCACTTTTATTTGCTTTTTGCTGGCGTAGCTGATATAAAATAGGTCGTGGAGGGAAACATATGAAAATTCTTATTCTATGCGGCTTTGTAACTTTTTTTGGATTGGGTAGCTTCGCTTATGCCGCTTCAGTTAGCGATGCGGAAATCAAAATGAACAATCAGTCTTGTGGCCATGCTAAGGCTGGACGTGTTGTCGTTTTAAAAAACAAATTGACCAATAAGAGTATCAAAGTAACGGTTGAAACAAGGATGGAAAGCTCTGGCCCTGGTTATCCAAAAGTTAGCCAAAGCGTGCATAGCTTGCCTCCCGGAGGTTCCAAAAACCTAGGATGCTCACGCGGGAAATACATGCCTTATCCTAACTACAAATTCAAGGTTTTAGGCGTAGAGTAGCGGTCATGTATAGCGCTCATCTCTGGCTTGGCGGATGGCGTCTTCAAGCGCGCGCTTCAGGCTCTTGCGCTCACCTGGTGTCAGGAACCGACCGATGACCCAAGCTTGGCTACCATGCGCCAATTGCAGCTCGCTTGGTTTGCGCTCCGGGAAATCCAGCTTGACCCGCGCAAAGGCCGTTGGCAGCCGCGCTTGGCGGGCTTCACGCCCTGGCTCTTTATGGATCAGTTCAATCGTCTCAGCCGTCACCCGGACACGGGTTTCCTGTTTCAAAGCGCGAAAGCTGTAGCGAAACGCCAGCCAGATGATCAGCGCATCGAGGCCGAAAAACCCAATCACCGGAAACGCGCCCATTGAGACAAAAGCCAAGCCCGCAACAAAGCTGACCCCAGCAATGATGGCCATCACCAAGGTAAACGCCTTCGGGCTTAGCGAGCGGTTGGGCGTCAAAACCGCATCCATATAGATGATTTCAGTCGTTGGTTGCATACTCATGACATAACACGAAAAGACCCGCCATCCACAAGCGCGGCCTTGCGCCGCAAGTGCGTCGCCTTAAACCTTTTCACATGACTAAGACAAAGACAAAACCTAAGCGCAAACGCGCGCCCAAGACCTTTGGCAAAGAGAAAGCGGCCACCCTCTATGCCCGCCTTGCCAAGGACAGACCCGACCCGAAAACAGAGCTGGATTTCGTCAATCCCTACACGCTGGTGGTTGCGGTTGCTCTATCAGCGCAAGCCACCGACATTGGCGTCAATAAAGCCACCAAAGGCCTGTTCGCGGTCGCTGATACACCGCAAAAGATGCTCGATTTAGGGCTTGAGGGCGTTGAGGGTCACGTCAAAACCATTGGCCTCTGGCGTAACAAGGCCAAGAACGTGATCGCGCTCAGCCAGATGATCCTGGACGATTTTGGCGGCGAGGTTCCGCAAACCCGGGACGAGCTGGTCAAGCTACCCGGCGTTGGTCGTAAAACTGCCAACGTCGTCCTCAACGAAGCCTTTGGCCAGCCGACCATCGCCGTCGACACGCATATCTTCCGCGTCTCAAACCGTACTGGCCTCGCCCCGGGTAAAGACCCAGATCAGGTCGAAGCCAGCCTGGAGCGCACCACGCCAGACGATTATAAACTCGGCGCGCACCACTGGCTGATCCTGCATGGCCGCTATACCTGCGTCGCCCGAAAACCAAAATGTTGGGATTGCTCAATCAGAGACCTCTGCAAGTTCAAAGAGAAAACGCCCGATCCAGCAAAGGTCTCATCACTCGGACCAAAAAGTGGGAAGAGTTAGGCGGCAGCAAAACGCTTAATAGAAATCAGGTAATGTGTCTTACTTGGAGCGCGCTCAAGACCCTATTTCAGACCCACTCGCGATCCGTACATTGTGGCCCGTTTGCAACATTCACTACACGATCGGCGCGAAAATTCCCTGAATGCCTAATTACCAAAGGGCAGCGACCTACGTCTATGTACGGACGTAACAGCAAGGAGAATAAGAATGAGAAAAATAAGTCTACTTGGTGGAAGCGCATTGGCGATGGCCATTCTCGCAACTACCCTCCCAGGACACGCTCAAGATGCAGATAATACCGCAGACACTGACGAGCTGCGACAGAGCCAAATCGTCGTCACTGGTACGCGCTCAGCCGACAGAACAGCGCTTGAAACAGCCGTCCCAGTCGACGTCTTTCCGGTTGCAGAACTGACCGAAACAGGCCGCACCGAACTCAATCAAATTCTGGCAGCAACTGTTCCCTCCTTCAACTTCAACCAGACCTCCATCAGTGATGGTTCAGACATCATTCGCCCAGCAACACTGCGCGGCCTGGCGCCCGACCAAACTTTGGTTCTCGTCAATTCGAAGCGCCGTCATTCGTCTTCTCTGGTCAACATTAATGGCACGGTTGGACGCGGCTCATCTGCGGTCGACTTGAACTCGATCCCGACAGCAGCGATTGGCAGCGTCCAGGTGCTGCGTGATGGGGCCTCAGCTCAATATGGTTCTGATGCGATCGCTGGCGTGATCAACGTCCTCTTAAAAGAAGAGACCTCAGGCGGCGGCGTCAATGCCCGCTACGGTGCGTTTGTCACTGATATTGATGGCCAGGGCCGTGACCGTGTTGATGGCGAAACACTGCAGCTTAGCGGTTGGAAAGGCTTTGCCCTCGGCGAGTCTGGTTTCTTGACCCTGTCTGCGGAATACAAGGACCGCAATCCGTCAAACCGCGCCGGTCTTGACCCACGCTCACAGTATATCACGCCAGGCGGCGTCGCGGATCCACGTGAAACCACTTTCAATCGCCTCAATCACAATTGGGGTAATGGGAATGCCGAAGACTTCTCGTTCTTTGCGAATGCTGGATATGATCTAAGCACCGATTGGGAGCTTTATGGCTGGGCCGGTTATCAGGACCGCGAAGCCGAAAGTACTGGATTTTACCGTCGATCTAGCGATTCTGCGCCAAGCCCGCTTGGTACCCGCAGCACACCTCGCAATCTTACGGAAATCTATCCAGACGGCTTCTTGCCAACGATTGTTGGTGACGTGACCGATATTAGCGCTGGCGGCGGTATTCGCGGCCAACTCGGCGGTTGGGATACAGATTTCAGCGTCGTCTATGGATCTAACGAACTTGATTACTCTGTCGTCAACACCCTCAACGCTTCGCTTGGGCCGACAAGTCAGACAGAGTTTGATGCGGGTGCGCTTGAATACAACCAGGTCGTATTCAACGCGAACGCAACTCAGACGTTTGACAATCTGCTGCCAGGCGAAACCACGCTTTCATTTGGTGTCGAGTTCAGAGACGAAGGATTTGAAATCACCGCGGGTGAAGAAAATTCATACATTCAAGGCGGATATCGGGGCATTCCAGGGGTCAATTATGATCCTGTGATTGGCGGCAACGTACCGGCTAACTTTGACATCAATGATCCGACAACCTTCCCAGACCCATTTGACGCGAATTTCGGCGTTGGATTTGCTGGCGGAAGCCAGGTCTTTGCCGGGTTCACCCCACAATCCGAAGTTGATGCAGGCCGTGATAATATCGGGCTTTATGTCGACGGCGAGTGGGAACCAAATGAAAAGACTCTGCTCTCAGCAGCGCTTCGGTTTGAAGACTATTCAGACTTCGGTGAAACTGTAACCGGGAAAATTACCGGTCGCTATGACTTCAATGATACCTTCGCGGTCCGCGGTGCTGTAAGTACAGGCTTCCGGGCACCGTCATTGCAGCAGCAATTCTTCACAGCGTCGTCGACCAATTTCATTGACGGCGTTCCATTCGAAATTGGTACGTTCCCAGCTGAGTCCGCAGCGGCAGTTGCATTGGGCGCAGAGCCGCTCGACGCTGAAGAATCAACCAGCTATTCTGCGGGTGTTGTTGTAACCCCAGCCGACAATCTGTTCTTCACCATAGATGCTTACAGTATTGATATCGAAGACCAGATTTTCCTTTCAGAGAACCTGGGCGGCGCTGATGTTGATGCTGTGCTTGCGAATGCAGGTGTCACAGGTATCAGCCGTTTGCGCTTCTTCCAGAACGGGATCGCAACAGAGACGCGCGGCGTGGATATTGTCGCCCGCTATGATTGGGATCTCGGCGATATGGGCGAACTTGGCCTTTCGGGCGCGTTCAACTTCTCTGAAGTCGAAGTCACTGAAGTTCCGGTAAACTCGGTCATTCCATCGCTGACATTCTTCAGCCGGAACAATCGCTTATCATTCGAAGAGAGTGCGCCTGAAACAAAGCTCATTCTATCGGCAGACTATGCTTGGAAAGATGCGACCCTTAACGCCCGCGCGACGCGCTATGGTGAGGTGATCGACCCTTCCAACAATCCTGCAAATGACTACACGCTTGAAGCTGCATGGATCCTTGACGCATCAGTAGATGTCGAGCTGACCAACAATGTGACTGCTGGTTTTGGCGTCGATAACCTTCTCGACCAGTACCCGACAGACACACCCGCTGGACAGGACTTTAACGGGATATTCCCGTTCTCAGCCCGGTCTCCATTCGGATTTGCTGGCCGGTTCATTTACGGACGTGTCTCTGTAAACTGGTAGTCAGGCTCACACCCTAACAAGCTGCGCCGCCCTTTCATCGAGGGCGGCGTTTTTTAATGGGTTCAGCTCGTCCGGTACGTCGACCATTGCAGACAAAACACCCGGTATGACTTGCGCCGCCGCTGCTTTGCGCCTTAAACCGCCGCCATGCTTAAAACCCGCATCATTCCCTGCCTCGATGTTAAAGATGGCCGCACCGTCAAAGGTGTGAACTTTGTTGACTTGCGCGATGCCGGCGATCCGGTCGCGCTGGCCAAAGCCTATGACGCGCAAGGCGCAGACGAGCTTTGCTTTCTCGACATTACCGCCAGCCATGAGGGACGCGGGACACTGCTCGATGTCGTCAGCGCCACAGCGGAGCAGTGCTTTATGCCGCTGACTGTCGGCGGCGGCGTGCGCAGCGCGGAAAACATGGTCCAATTGCTCCGCGCCGGGGCCGACAAAGTAGCGATCAACTCTGCCGCTGTTGCTGACCCTGACGTGATCGCAAGCTGCGCTGCCAAAGCTGGCCGCCAATGCGTTGTCGTCGCCATAGATGCCCGCCAAACCGGCGACCATTGGGAGATTTTCACCCATGGGGGCCGTAAGCCAACAGGCATCAATGCCGTAGAGTTTGCGCAGCTCGCTGAGGCCAAAGGTGCAGGCGAAGTCCTGCTGACCAGCATGGACCGCGACGGCACAAAGTCTGGCTATGACCTGCCGCTCTTAAAAGCCGTGACCCAAGCGGTAAATGTTCCCGTGATCGCCAGCGGCGGGGCGGGCAGCGCCGCAGACCTTGCCCCAGCTGTCCTCGAAGGCGGCGCCAGCGCCGTGCTTGCGGCTTCGATTTTCCATTTCGGCGAGGTTCAGCTAAGTGAAGCGCGACAAGCGCTCAAAAAAGCGGGCGCCCCCGTTCGCCCGTTTCAGGAAGATCAGACATGACCCAGACACCCCTTGGCGGCGCGGCCCGTCTCTCTGACCTTCTCACCGCTCTGTCTGAAACGATAGATGCGCGCGCAGGCGGCGACGCTGAAACCTCCTATACCGCAAAGCTACTCTCTAAGGGCGACCTGCATTGCGGCAAGAAAATCGCCGAAGAAGGCGCAGAGCTTGCCCTCGCCCTCGCTGCGCAAGGTAAGGCTGAAACCGCCTCCGAAGCTGCTGATCTTCTCTATCACATGCTGGTCGGCCTGCGCTCGAAAGGTGTCAGCCTGGATCAGGTCGCCGAAGCGCTCGCCAAACGCCAGGGCATTTCCGGCTTAGACGAAAAGGCGTCGCGCGGATCCTAAGCCGCCGCTGGACAAAGCCGATCCATAAAGGCACGTTGGTAAAAAATACCAAGGGAGGCCCGGATGGCCCACACGCACGA
The DNA here is from genome assembly GCA_964528975.1 of uncultured Hyphomonas sp. Lineage (GTDB taxonomy): Bacteria > Pseudomonadota > Alphaproteobacteria > Caulobacterales > Hyphomonadaceae > Henriciella. The sequence goes on along the minus strand of CAZGVG010000049.1, from coordinate 12,084 downwards.
TGTTCCGCTGACGGGCTATACCCCGCACCTGCAAAGCTGGTTCGATTATATGATGGGCGGGCACAATAAGGCGCTCTTGCACAACATGCTGCATGATGATGTCGTTTTCCGCAGCCCGGTGGTCCATACGCCGCAGGAAGGCAAAGCGATCACATTCGCCTATCTTTCAGCGGCCGGTAACACGCTTGGCGGAGATACGTTCAAATATACCCGCGTCTTCGATTGCGGTGACAAGGCCGTGCTGGAATTTGAAACCGTCATGGACGGCATTCAGGTCAATGGGATCGATATGGTCGAGTGGGATGCGGACGGCAAGATCGTGGACTTCAAAGTCATGGTGCGCCCCTTGAAGGGCATGCAGGTCGTCCACGCCCAGATGAAGCAGATGCTGGAACAGATGAAAAGCGCAAGTTCGGCTTGAACACGCCAACCCTTCTGACCGAACGCTTGATCATTCGCCCAGTTGAAACCCGCGATCATGCCGCGCTGTCTCAGATGCGCGCCAATGAAGATGTCGGGCGTTTTACGGGCGGCACGCGCTCCGGCCAGGATGTCTGGATGACGATGCTGCGCTCTCATGGGCTATGGGCCATGCTGGGCTATGGGTACTGGATCGCTGAGCACCGCAAAACCGGAGACCTGATCGGCGAGATCGGCTTTGCTGATTTCAAGCGCGGTATAGACCCAGACATTTCTGGCACCCCCGAGGCGGGGTGGATCATTGCGCCTCAGGCCTGGAAACAAGGCTATGCCTCGGAGGCGATGAAAGCGGCTCATGATTGGCTTGATGCGGTGCGCCCAGGCCGCTCAACCTGCATTATAAACCCGGACAATCTGGCCTCTATTCGAGTGGCTGAGAAGCTTGGCTATAAGGATTTTGGGCTGACCGATATTTCTGGCGATCCGATTATCGTTTTCGAGCGTTTCTCTCCCGAAGCACGAAAAGGCTAGCGGCGCGCGCCAACCCTCGCTATCTAGGGCAAATGGTTACGACATATCTCGACTTCGAAAAACCGCTCGCTGAGCTTGAAACCAAGATTGCAGAGCTGGAAGCTGTTGCCGCACAAGAAGGCGGCCCGCAAATTGCCGATGAGTTGAAAAAGCTCAAGGACAAAGCCGCCAAGCAGCTGAAAGACACTTACGCGTCCTTGACACCATGGCGGAAAACTCAGGTCGCCCGGCATCCTGAACGCCCGCACTTCAGCGACTATCTGGATGCCCTGTTTGAGGACTTCCAAGAGCTTGCAGGTGACCGTGTATTTGGTAATGACGAGGCCGTTATTGGCGGTTTGGCCAGCTTTAATGGCCAATCAGTTGTGGTCATCGGCCATGAGAAAGGCCGCACAACTGAGAGTCGTCTGAAGCATAATTTCGGCATGGCCCACCCGGAAGGCTATCGCAAAGCGGTGCGCCTGATGGATCTTGCCGACAGGTTCAAGCTCCCGGTTATCTCGTTCATCGACACGGCTGGCGCGTTTCCGGGCAAAGCCGGGGAAGAGCGTGGTCAGGCCGAAGCGATTGCCCGCTCAACTGAGCGCTGCCTCACCCTGACCGTTCCCATGGTCTCGCTCATCATTGGCGAGGGCGGTTCTGGCGGCGCGATTGCAATTGCGGCGGCCAACAAAGTCTTCATGATGGAGCACTCGATCTATTCAGTGATCTCGCCAGAGGGCTGCGCCTCCATTCTTTACCGTGACGCGGCTAAAGCCAGAGACGCCGCTGAAGCGATGAAGATCACAGGCCGCGATCTGTTAAAGATGAAAGTCGTTGATGCCGTGGTCAAAGAACCTGTTGGCGGCGCGCACCGCGACCCTGCCAAAGCCATGAAGGCGGCAGGTAAGATGATCGACAAAGCTCTGCAAGAGCTACTGTCCCTGTCTGAGCAAGACTTGAAAACCCAGCGCCGTGAGCGCTTTTACACAATTGGCCGCGAAGGTCTGAACTAAGCGATTTCGCGCCTCAGCTTGGCGTCTGACTTAAAAAACTATTCCCAAAAAAAAGGGCGGCTCATTGAGCCGCCCTTCTTCAATTAAGGTTTACAAAGCCTAGAAGGTCTTCGTAACGCTGACTTTGACCGTACGTCCGAATGGATTGTGTGTGTACGGATCATAGTTCAGGTCGAACGCTGCGAACGGTGGATCTTCGTCAAACGCGTTTACAACCGAGAGACCGAGGTCCAACTCCCATGGCGCTGACCAGTTATAGAACAGGTCCAAGGTGGTCTGGCTATCAATCGTATCAGAACCGTTTCCGGTAATGTCGCCGCGCTCATCATCGTAAGAATCGACGTGACGGATGACACCGCGGAAATTGTGATCGCCGACAGCATAGTTTGCGGTCACATTGGCTTTCCACTGCGGCAGAGAGCGCGAGAAGTTAGACCGGTTAAACTGGTCAACCCGGTCACCGCCTGCGATTGCTACACCGTCAATGTCGAAGTCACCAACCACATACTCGATGACATAAGTCATATCGAGGCCAAGCGAGAACTCATTATTCCCGATGTCCCAGACATTCTCAGCCCGGATATCGATACCAGAGGTTTCAATATCTGGTCCGTTCACAACATTTGTTGAAATCCGCGAAATTTCGTTCGCCTGATTGATCCCATCATTATTGTTATCTGTGAAAGAGATACGCCCGATGATCGCATCATCATCTGTCGTCGCTGTACCAAGCGCAGCGATCGCCGCGCCTACAATGCTGGCCTGCTCTTCAACCACGATCGGATCAGAGAAGTCAAAATTGTAATAGTCGACAGACGCTGTGAAGCCGCCATTCTCAAACAATGCACCCAGGTTGAAGCTGAAGGCTGACTCAGGAGCAAGATTAGCATTCCCGAACTGGTCTACCGCTTTAAACGCTGATGTTGGCGCAACGAATTGAAGCGTTGTGACTGTTCCAGACAATTGGTTCAAAGTTGGCCCGCGGAACGATGTTTGCGCAGACCCACGCAGAGAGAAATTGTCGTTTACGGTGTACTTAGCTGCAACCTTTGGATCAAACGTTGATCCAACATTGCCACCATAATCCTCATAACGTGCGGCAACCTGAATATCGAGATTGTCGTAGAGTGGGATTTGCAATTCGCCGAAGACAGCAAAAATGGTCTGTTCTTCATCGGCTGCATTTGTACCCGCCAGGAACGAGAATGGACCCGTTCCGCCGGCGCCTGGCGTAACCGCCAAGTCTGTCAGATCGCTTGGATCAACTTCATAGCTTTCAGTACGAACCTGCGCACCTGCAGCCCAGCCGACGGTTCCGCCGGCAGTTTGCACGCCGCTCTCACCAGAGAACACAGCATCCAGAACAAGCAAGCTGGTTGTAGCAACCGTATCAGTTGGATCGGTCAACCAGTCTGCCAGTTCGACAGAGTTCTGAAGGCCCGGAACAAAGTTCGGGTTGGCCGTGCCAGTGATCGCACTTGCAGCAATCGCGTTTGAGAACGGGTTATAGTACTGACATCCGCCCTGTCCTGCGACGGCGCCAGCATCTGGCGCGCCCGTAATCTGATCGGCGCAGAGACCAAAGCCGCTTAACGCCGCTGTCAGACCGCCAATATAAGTATCATTGGTGATACGCTGGCTTTCTGTTGTGGAATAGCTGAGCGCGAAGTCATAGTTCACATCATTCGCGAACGAACCGGCATAAGACCCTGAGCCTGAGAAGGTCTCATAGTCACGTGAGCCTTCCTGCGCGCCGCCTGTTCCTGGGAACCCGCCCCAACCGAATGTACGGCCAATAAAGAGCGCCCCAATACCGCCCGCCAGAGATGACGTCGGATTGTCTGCAACATATTGCAGATAGCCCGGCGCATTCGCTGGAACGAACTGGCTGGTCAGAACTTGCGGTGGATAGGATGGTGAGGTTTTCCACTCCGGCACTTCAATTTTTGAGTACAGGAATTCAAGATGCAGATCGCCGCCATTCACTTCGCGGTTATACTCAGAGAAAAGCTTTAGCTGCTCTTCTTCTTCAACCAGATTATCGAACTGAGTGAACTGGAACCGGCAATCGCCAACAGCGGGGTTGATGATACCGCCAGCATCTGTACAGCCGCTATCAACTTCAGCGCCAATCGGTGTGCCTGTTGCGCCAATGACAACATAACGACCTGGGTTGGACAGAGACGAGAAGCCGCCAACTGGGTTTTCCGTGATCGAAGAAATTGCCCAGTCTTTATCAAGTAGCCGCACTTCTGCGCGCTTTTGATACTCAACCGTGGTGACCCAGTTATAGTCTGAACCTTGCAAACCATAAGCAGCAGACAGAGTATATTCTCCATCAGACCCTTCAAAAGTCTGGTAATCACCAGACAGCTCAAGACCGTCCAGATCATCGCGTGTGATGAAGTTCACAACACCCGCAATCGCATCCGAACCATACAGCGCTGCGGCGCCGTCCTTAAGAACTTCCAGACGGCCAATCGCGGCTGAGGGAATATTGTTCGTATTTACAAACAACTGCGCCTGCTCACCGATGCCATAAGGCGAGAAGGTCTGGCGGCGACCATTGAGCAGAACCAATGTCCGGGCCGGCCCAAGACCACGCAAGTTGACGTTTGCCGTTCCTTCCAGGCCGTTAGAACCGAACTGATTGGTCTGACCGTCTGTACCAGAAGATGGCCCTAGATTCTTGATCAGGTCGGTAATTGTCGGATTACCTTCAAGCTTCAGATCAGCAGCTGTCAAAACGTCGACAGGCAGAGCTGCATCTTCAGGGGTTCCAGGAATGAATGATCCGGTTACCGTGACCGTCTCTAGCGTACGATCCTCTTCGGCCTCTTGGGCCCATGCAGCACTGCCCGCGGCAAGCGCAGCCATTGAAGCACTGAAAACCAGTTTTCTACCTAGCGTCATATTGTATTTCCTCCGTTTTTTATATTGGCTCCTTACCCTCATAGAGTCGGCGGGAGCCTTGAGAATCACCCTATGCACAGTAATCAAAGGGGGAAGAGGCTTAATGTGCTGCGCCGCAGCATGGAATTTTTGACAACGTTAGACATTTTACTGTCACAAACCTCTCTCACGAGGAATATTAACCAGTTAGCTCTGTTAAAATGGCCCAAAACACTCTTAAAAGAAGCGATGACCAATCCGATTGAGGAAATTTCTGCCTATTTCGCAGATGCAGCATTACCAGCTTCGTTTCCAAAGACGGTGTTGCGTTTTCGCAACACGCGTTGGGAACACAGAACCGGCCTCAATATACTTGACCTGACGGCATGGATAAAACACTTCGCGCACTTCGAACCGCTTGAGAATAACCTGCCTCAGCCTCTGGCCTTACGCTATCATGGGCATCAATTCCACGTCTATAATCCGGAGCTTGGCGATGGTCGGGGCTTCCTTTTTGCGCAGGTGCAAGATGATCAGGGCCGCGTCCTTGATCTTGGCACCAAAGGGTCCGGCCAGACCCGGTGGAGCCGACAGGGCGATGGCCGTCTGACCCTGAAAGGCGGGGTGCGGGAGGTGCTTGCCTCAAGCTATCTGGAAGCCATGGGCGTCAATAGCTCGAAAGCCTTCAGCCTGATCGAAACGGGCGAAGACTTACATCGCGGCGATGAGCCCTCTCCGGCCCGCTCCGCCGTCTTTACCCGGCTCAGCCACAGCCATCTGCGCTTTGGCACGTTTCAGCGCGCCGCCTATCACGATGATACCGAAGCCATGGCGGTGCTGATCCGGCATGTCATCAAACACTATTACCAAGACTGCGCGGATGAGGATCTTAGCACTGCAACCGTTGCCATGTTCCAGCGCATGACAGAGGCGACAGCGCGAATGATCGGCCAATGGATGGCGACCGGCTTTGTCCATGGCGTGATGAATACCGATAATTTCAATATTACCGGAGAGACGTTCGATTTCGGCCCCTGGCGGTTCCTTGAGACCAGCGATCCAAACTTCACCGCGGCCTATTTCGACCAGCAGGGCCTCTACCGCTTTGGCCGCCAGCCGACACAGGGCATTTGGGCACTGCAGCAACTTGGCGGAGCGCTCAGTCTCGTTGCGGATTCAGACCAGCTCACAAATGCAATGTCCGCCTATGAACCTGCATATCAACAAAGCTTCGCACAGCACACATTAGCACTTCTCGGCCTGAAACCGAGCGAGACTCTGAATGCGGACCTGCGCTTTTTGCAGGCTTTTTATGGCTGGCTAACCGAGTCCAAAGCCAACTGGCCGCAGACTTTCTTTGATTGGTTCGCAGGAGAAGCCAGTCTGGACCGCGCTGGCCGCAGTCCGCAAGCACATCTCTATAAAGACGAAAGCTTCGGCCCGGTTCGCACAGAGCTACTCTCCCGCACGCCCGATCGGCCAGAGCGCTTAAACCATGCTTATTTCCAGGCACAAAAGCCGGTCGATCTTATCATTGAAACGGTTGAAGCCCTTTGGAGCCCTATCGCTGAAAGCGATGACTGGGCTCCGTTTGAAGCGCATCTGGCGCATATTGAACAGGCGCGGCAGGCTTATGCGTGGCCGCCTCTATGACCACCAACCCAGCGTAAGATATGGCCGGTCGCCAGAGCCAAACCACCTAACACGGTCAGTTGGGTTTCATAATCGTGCAGCGCCTCAACAAAGGCCCCTGCAATCAATAGACTCAATCCGCTGATGATCAGACCCCGAACTATCCAGCTTGTGCCTTTCGCAAGCAGCGCCATGAGCGAGAAGGGCAGAGCGGCAACGACGAAGGTTTTATGTAACCATTCTGCCTCAGCCCATGCGCCAACAATTGGGAGACTTGCTGACAGTAAAGGCAAAGCGAGACAATGGATCAGACATAAACCCGAAAGGGTTATGGCTGTGCCATCAATCGCTGCCGCTCCAGAATTGCGAACAGCCACTAGAAGGCCACCCGCAAACCAATACGAACATTTTGACCCGGCGCTGGGGCAATGTCTTTCAGGACAGATGTTGCAAACCGCACCTCTTCGTCGGTGACGTTGCGAACTTCAACAAAAGCCTCTGTTCCATCACCGCCAAACCCAAAGTCTGAGAGATCGACCTCACCGCGCAGGTCAAGGGTTGTATAGCCATCCGTATCAAGTTGGCCGGTCCCTGAATCGTCCTGATCGGCTGCAACGGTCAAAGCTGCACCCAGCTCCCAAGCGCCCCACTCGGCGCTGACATCCCCATTCAGCGTAACAGGCGGAATGAACGGGACATTGTCACCATTATCCAGCTCAGCACTGACAAAATCGACACTTGCGCCGAATTCCCAGTCCGCACCCAGCGGGCCCTGATCCACCTGAAGGTCAGCATAAATTTCGCCGCCGACAAAGCTGGCATCATCCTGAGCGAACAAGAAGACCGGCAATTCATCGCCTTCATCGGTCAGCACACCATCAATGACCGCTTGGCCAGGAGTCAGGAAGATGAAGTCCGAGAACTCCGTAACGAAAAGGTTGATGCCAATCCCGCCATTATCGCCGCGCCAGCGCGCTGTACCTTCGAGATTGATACCGCTTTCTTTATCGAGCGACTGGTCACCAACCTCAAACTGGTCTGTGGCAAGGTGCGGTCCAAAGGCAAACAGCTCAGTCTCGCTAGGCGCACGCTCCGTGTAAGAGACCTGAGCGCCGACCCAGAGGCCACCTTCATAATGCCTGTGAGCGCCGAATGAGCCACTGAAAACGTTGAAGTCGGCAGAGCCAAACTCAACATTGTCATATTCAACATTGTCGATGCGCAAGCCGCCCTCAATGCCGAGGCCACTATCCCATTCCTGGGTCTCATAGAGAAACACGCCGAGGCTTTGAATGTCGGTCGGCCCGATAAAGGCCTCTTCACCAATCGCGCTGAACTCACGGTCCGCATATTGCAGCCCGAATGCGCCTTCAAAACCGCCAATCTTGTGATCAAACTCAACCCGGCCTTCGACGCCTTCATTGTCAAACTTGGTTCCAGCTTCTCCAGGCGCTTCAAATTCAGTGTGAGTATAATCAACAATAGAAAGTGAACCCACAACGTCCGTCAGGAAGCCATTATCAACCGTGATACCGCCGCGCACGTCGATGCGGGTCTGTTCCAGATCGATGAACGGATTTTCTTCCTCTTCTTCACCACCTTCGGCTTCTTCTTCCTCGCCCTCTTCATGCTCGTGGCCATGTCCCGGCAGGCCATATTCAGCTGTTTGCTGACGCACGGCGACACCAAAGAAGGCATTATCGCCGACCCAGCTCAGGCCAGCTGCGAGTGTTTGGGTTTCGACAAAAGAGTTCTCCACGGTGCCGCGGACTTCCTCTTCTTCGCTGTGCTCTTCGCCCTCTTCTTCCTCAGCCTCCTCGGCTTCTTCAAGCGCGCGAAGTCCGGCAGACTCAGCAAAGTCCGGAATATCATAAGGATCAAAATTGCGCTGCGAGGCTGAAAGCGTGAACACGAATGGCCCAGAGGTAAACTGGCCGCGACCCGCCAGTTCGGTGCCTTCATTGACGCTGTTAAAAGCGGCAAAGAGATCACCCGATGCAGCTTCTTCTGGCAGCTCTTCGACAATCAGACCGTCAATAACATTGACGACGCCGCCAATCGCCTGACCGCCATAGGCCAATGCGGCTGGCCCGCGCAGGATTTCAATCTTTTCCGCATCAATGCCGTCTGTAGACACCTGGTGATCAGGTGATGTCGCAGACACATCAATAACGCCAATCCCATTGGTCAGCACCTGAACGCGTTCGGCGCCAAGACCGCGCAAGACCGGGCGGCTGGCACCGGGTCCAAAGAAGGTGGTCGCAACACCCGGTTGGCGATCAAGCGTATCCCCAAGTGTCCCCTTTAGGCCCTGAAGGATATCTTCGCGGTCCAGAACGGTTGAGTTACCGATCAGTTCGTCAGCCGCGCGGTCAGGTCCGGGCGTGGAGACAATGATCGGCGCTTCACGCCGTTCGGTATCTTGCGCACTGGCAAAGGGGACGAGCATCAGAGTGGCGGCACTTGCGGTCAGGAGGAAACGAGACATGAGATCACTTTACGATTAATGTTATAATATCACTTCACGCGTGCTTACCGACCCTATCTCAGAATGCAAGTCTGAATCGCCGCTGACAGTATTAAAGTGTAAAAAACGGCTCCCCGTTCTGGGAAGCCGTTCTTCGTTGTGTTCCTGAAGATCTGGCCGGCAGCCCGACCGTGGAAAAGGGGAAAACACGGAATTCAGAGTATATTTTCCGGCCGCTTTCAGGAACCTACCTGAATTAGTGCCCTAGGACTTGCGGCCCCCTTCAGCGGTTTTCGGCGCATCCGTTTTGACATCTTCTGTCTTGGCGTCACTGCGGCTCCAGTCACTCGCCCGGCGGCGACGGACAAGACCTTCGCGGCTTGAGGTGCGGGCCTCAGACGAGCGGCGCTCTACTCTGGCAGCGGTCTCTTCCATCCGCTCCAGAGCGGTTTCGGCTTTGACAGGCTCGATAACAATCTCAGGCGCTCTGGCCGGGGCAACGACCGGAGGTACAGCGATGCTTGCAGGGGCATGGACGTTCGTATTGAAGAACAGTTCCCAATATTTCTGGAAGACTTTCTGGCGTCCCTGTAACGTCCGCAGGTTTTTGACTTCCCGGTTAGACGTCAGTTTGGCTCCTTCAACACGCAGGCGGTCATGGCTGCGCATAAATTGGACAAACCCATTATAACGACGTGCAGACGCCCGGTTCATCTCAAACTGGATCTCGCCCAGACCATCCCGCTTGCCATCGGCACCATCAGACAGCGAGTTGCGGTGCTTATAGTTCATGAACGGCCAGTCCATTTTCGAGAACTCAATCAGCGTATTGCTCTCAATCTCAAGATTGGAATTCAGCGAGTAGCCTGAGAAAATGAAGCTCTTACCCTTGGGTTGAATGTCGATAACTGACAGACGCTCATGTCCCTCGCCTTTTTCCGATTGCAGCCATGTGCCCTCGAAGAAATACTTGCCCAGAACGAGTTTACGAACGCTATTAAAGCGGAACAGGGTTGGAAAGATGGCTTCGGTCATGGCCAGCCAGAAGACCACCATAACGACAACTCCGCCGCCGACAGCGGTGACGATTGCGCCTGTGTCGGCGCCCATCATGGTTTCAAGTGCGGTAAGGTATTGCGGTCCGAAAGCGGCCAAAAGACCTAGGATTGCCGCTGCCGAAACTGTGTTCGACACCAGCCCAAAACGTGAATACGGGTTCATGCCCTTTTTCTCCATTAGCTCTTTGATTTTGTTGGGAAACTTCAGGGGCTTCTGCGCCCATCCATTACCAAATCATTAACCCTAACAGAATGTTAATTCAACAAGCAGAGGGTTAACAAAACGCCTGTTTTTGTTAACCTTTTCGTAGAAAAACCAGCTAAAACAGAGGGCGTTCATGCTTCAGGAGACTGCTTCGCTGCGCCGCAGCAAAGCACCGTGACTCAAACGCAGAGCTGCCATACATATTAAATACAAAAAGTGCGGAGGATAGATCATGGACGGAATGACGGACGTTAAAACAAACGGCGTGCTCGATCGGCTGACCACATGCCTCAGCGACGCGATGGCCGGGGCAGACATTTATCAGGCCGCCCTGCATGAAAAGCTGTCTGAGCTTCTGAAAACAGATGGCCGCGTCGACCGCAAAGCCTTTACCGCGCATCAGCACATCGCCCATGGCTATGGCTGGATCGTCACCACGATTGAAACCCTCCGCGAAACCGCCAACTGGGCCAAGCGGCTCGAGGAGGAAAGCAAGTTTGGTGAGATTGAAGCCCTTCTCACCCAAATCCTGTTCTCTGAATATTTTTCGCAGCTCACCACGGGCGTGCCAATGAACCAGGGCGAGGTCATCCGCCCGCATGAGTTAGGCGCTGCTGCTGAAGCTGCTGCCCTCGCCAGCACGCCTGCGGTCCAGACCTTGATCCTGGAAGGCAAGTCGCCTGCCGCCATGGCCGCTGCGGCGTCACACCTGCCGGATAGTCTCGCCCGCGCGACGGTAGAAAATACTGGCGAAGACGAAACCATGACGATGATCCGCGACCAGTTCCGTCGCTATGCCGATGACAAGATCGTTCCACACGCCCACGAATGGCACCTCAAGAACGAGTATATCCCGATGGAGGTTGTCAATGAGATGGCCGAGCTGGGTGTCTTTGGCCTGACCATCCCGGAGGAGCATGGCGGCCTCGGCATGGGTAAGACGGCGATGTGCGTTGTCTCAGAGGAGCTGTCGCGCGGCTATATCGGGACAGGCTCGCTCGGTACGCGCTCAGAGATTGCCGCTGAACTGATCATCATTGGCGGCACGGACGCGCAGAAGGAAAAGTACCTTCCCGCTATCGCGTCGGGCGAAATCCTGCCAACAGCTGTCTTTACTGAACCGAACACTGGCTCAGACCTCGGCTCGCTGCGCACCCGCGCGGTCAAAGATGGTGAGACCTACAAGATTACGGGCAACAAGACCTGGATCACCCACCCGGTCCGGGCTGACCTGATGACTGTGCTCGCCCGAACCGACCCCGAAACCACAAATTTCTCCGGCCTCTCCATGTTCCTGGCTGAGAAACCCCGCGGCAGTGATGAGACGCCATTCCCGGCCGACGGCATGACCGGCGGCGAGATTGAAGTGCTCGGCTATCGCGGCATGAAAGAGTATGAAATCGGCTTTGACGAATTTGAAGTGCCAGCGGCAAACCTGCTTGGTGAAACCGAAGGCATGGGCTTCAAGCATTTGATGGAGACCTTTGAAAGCGCCCGCATCCAGACCGCTGCTCGCGCGGTTGGCGTGGCGCAGAACGCATTGGAGCTTGGCCTGCGCTATGCCCTCGACCGCAGCCAGTTTGGACAGCCTATCTTCAACTTCCCGCGTGTCTCCAACAAGCTTGTGATGATGGCCGCAGAGCTGATCGGCATCCGCCAGCTGACTTACTTTTCGGCGCGCCAGAAAGATAATGACAAACGCTGTGATCTGGAGGCTGGCATGGCAAAGATGCTTGCGGCACGCGCCGCATGGGCGGCGGCGGATAATGCGCTCCAAATCCATGGCGGCAATGGTTTCGCGCTGGAATACCCCGTCAGCCGCGTGCTACAGGATGCGAGAATTCTGAACATCTTCGAAGGCGCTGGCGAAGTGCAAGCCATGGT
>CAZGVG010000048.1:0-18170 GCA_964528975.1 uncultured Hyphomonas sp. | reverse complement strand
GGTCGATACAAGGTTCGAACTTGTGACCCCTGCAATGTCAATGCAGTGCTCTACCGCTGAGCTAATCGACCATCATCTGAAGGGAGGCGTATTCCACTTTTGACGCGGTCAAGTCAAGCCTCAACTGCAACGCGTATCAGGCAGCCATAACCCGCTCAACCTCATCGACCAGCTCACGCAGGTGGAAAGGTTTGGAGAGGACTTTCGCCCCGGCTGGAGTTGGCGAACTGCCAGATAAGGCAACGGCGGCAAATCCGGTGATAAAGACGATCTTCATGGCCGGGTCGAGTTCGGCGCCGCGGCGCGCAAGTTCAATCCCATCAATGCCCGGCATGACAATATCCGTGAGCAGCAAGTCAAAGACTTCGCGTTCCAGCGCCTCAAGTGCGCCCTCACCATCTTCATAGTCTTGTACATCATGGCCCGCCCGGCGCAGCGAAGCGCTCAGGAAGCTGCGCATGGCGCCGTCATCTTCTGCCAGCAAGATTTTGCTCATCAAAGATCAATCCTCATCGGTCACTTTGCGACCTATAGAGCCTTATTGGGTAAACTCCCGGTGAACAAGACACATCTATTCCAAGACTATTTGCAGGATTTTACATCCTCAACGCCATTTGTACGCCATTCTGCAAGCCAACAGTCTTTGTGGATCGAGCAATAGCAAATCTCAATATTCACTCGGTCACGGGCACCAAGTTCGAACAAGCGTGTTCGCTCATCCCACTGAAACGAAAATAGACGAAGCTCCTCACTTGCCGAAACAACGCTATTGCTTGGGTTTGCAACATTGTAGTTATCATAGCTGAAAGCATTGTCTTGTCCGACGACATCGACAATCAGCTGATCAATCCCGGCTGTCGGCTCGTCATCAAGTGTGATTTGAAAACGCTCGACAATCGCAGGGCCAACGCCCTTATTCTCGAGCATTATGGCAAAACCCTCGCGACTATAGCTGCTTGCAATTTGTAGGTATGGCCAGACAGATGCACGTTGATGGGTCCGAAGCGTAAAAACCTCAAGTAGTGAAATACTAATCGCGACAATCGACAGAATAACCGCCCCAACTGTCGCTATACCATTTAGATCAAGGGATGTGGACGCTGATACGTCAGGTGCCTTAGGTAGATCGGTTGTAGCACCCTCTAGCTCAGTTTCGGTATCTGACATTGGCCCACCCTTCTCCTAAACAAGATGATGCACATGCTATACGTGTGTGTCAAAAACATAAGCAACCCTCAGGTGCGCTCAAAGCTTTATACCTTGACGTTAGAGGCATTTGATTGACCTTGCAGACTATGGATAGCGCACTCTCTTCTAAAGCAAACTCTGAAACGGGAACCCTACCTGCTTTTGAGGTTTTACGCGCTTCGAAGGTAAGATCACCTGTGATTTTTGCCTCGCCGCATAGCGGGCAACACTATCCTGAAACGCTAAAAGCCAAGCTGCAAGTTCCACTTGCTGACCTGCGGCGCACCGAAGACGCCTTCATAGACGAACTGTATGCGCAAGCCGTCGACAAAGGCATGACTGTTTTGCGCGCTCTGTATGCCCGGTCTTATGTGGATTTGAACCGCGACGCACGGGAACTGGACGCATTGATGTTCAGTGATGGCCTACCACGCGCCGCAGGCTCACCCAGCGCGCGGGTCAGGGCTGGACTTGGTTGCTTGCCCAGGATCGGTGCCAGTGGCCAGGAGATCTACAAAGATCAGATCACCCGCCAGGAGGGTCTTTTTCGCCTGCAGCATATACATGATCAGTATCATCAGGCGCTTCAGGATGAGATTGCGGCGCTGAAGCTGACCTGGCCTGAGACAGTCTTGATTGATTGCCACTCGATGCCCTCCCGCCAACCCGGGCGGCGAAACTTGCCTGATATTGTGCTTGGCGATCGGTTTGGCTCCAGTTGCAGCGGAAAGCTGACATCGCGGGTTGAACGCGCATTTCGCCGTGAGGGTCTTAGCGTGGCCAGAAACGCGCCGTACGCTGGTGGATACACGACCCGGCGCTATGGGCGGCCACGCCGGGGAACACATGTGCTGCAAATCGAGATCAATCGAGGGCTTTACCTGAATGAGACACGCGTTGAGACGTCAGCAGGCTATGCCCGCCTGAATGAGCAGCTCTCCCGTGTGATTGATGACATCCTGATCTTTGCGGCCTCAGAAAACGAATAAAAAAAAGCCGCGCTATTGAAAGCGCGGCATATTAGGTAAGGGAGGAAACGCCAGAAGGCGTCAGCACCGCAGTGCTATGAACATACTTATTGTGCACCGCACAAATGGCAACCCTTTTTAGCCTGAACGAGCGCATAACTCCTCTGCAACAGCGGGATACTGACCCTAAAATGGCAAAAACTTAATTTCGGCACGGCTTTTGCTCTTCTGTCACGGACGATACACATTCGGGACACCTGAGGGGGTTCCGATCATCCGGGAGAACGGTATGACGGACGATACAGACCTGCACGTTGGGAAGCGCTTGCGCCGCCGTCGTCGCTTATTGGGAATGACTCAACAGGACCTTGCCAGCATGGTGGGCGTTCGGTTTCAGCAGATCCAAAAGTATGAGTGCGGAGCAAATCGCGTAACCTCGTCACGTCTTTATGACTTGTCACGCGCCTTGAACGTTTCTGTTCAATACTTCTTTGATGGCCTTGAGAGCAATGACATGATGGGCCGAGCGGCCAATGATGCCGAGCGTCTGGACGGTGATATTCTGAGCCAGAAAGAGACTCTTGAATTGGTGCGCGCCTATTATCGCTTGGGCGAGCGTCCACGCCGCCGCCTCTTGGAGCTTGCAAAAGCCTTAGAAACAGAAGCGTCCGAAACCGGCGCGGCTTGACCTGACCGGGCCAGCGCGGCAAAGCGCTGGCATGACACTAGAGCTGGATTTTGATGCGGTCAGCGTCGCCAATACAATGGCAGACGCAGCACGCTTGGCGATCATGCCCCATTTCAGGGCACTTTCTGATATTCAAAACAAAGAAACAGGGGCCAACTTCGATCCCGTAACCGAGGCTGACAAAGCAGCGGAGCGGGCGATGCGGGCTGTTTTGGCGAATTTACGCCCCGAAGATGCGATCTTTGGTGAGGAATATGGACGCCAAAATGGGATAACGGGGTGGACCTGGATCCTTGATCCAATTGATGGCACCCGAGCCTTTGTTGCAGGTTTACCAGTCTGGACCACGCTGATTGGCCTCACAAATTCTGCTGGCGATGCGATTGTTGGCGTGATTGACCAGCCCGTTTTGGATGAGCGATATATAGGATCCCCCGCTGGATCAGTTCTGGTTCAAAGCGGGAAAAGTGCGACTATCCGCGTGTCAGACTGCACCGATTTGCGCCAAGCGGTTATCGCGACAACCGACCCATTCATCATGACACTACCAGAGCAAGGCGCCTGGAGCCATTTGCGTGCAACCGCGCGGATTACGCGCTATGGCCTCGATGCTTACGCTTATGCACGTGTCGCCGGCGGGACGATCGACCTCGTCGCCGAAGCTGGCCTTGCCCCTTATGATGCAGCAGCGCTCATTCCTGTGGTACGCGGGGCGGGCGGCGTTGCCTGCGATTGGCACGGCAATGCTGCCAAGCCAGGCGGCCAGCTCGTTTGCGCTGCCAGCCAAGGTATTCTGGACCAGGCCCTGATCTCGCTTCGCCGCTCAGCAGAATAGGTAAACGGCGCTAGCCACGGGCTGATAAATCGCGCTAGGACACAAAGATGGCGTCAGAAGTTGAACTCGTCGACAAGAAAGTGCCTGTCCGGAAAAAGCCGGGCAAATGGCGCTTAAGCTCCATTATTGATGGACGCGCTCTGCGGATAAAACTGTCCACAGCGGCCCTGTCCAACCCAGGTGATGAGAAGACAGCCCGCAAAGAGGCGCTCGATATTTTGCACAGCGCTCTCTTTCGCGGTCGGATGATCGCCCAGGAGCGCCTGCAGCAAGGCGCGGACGGTATGGATACCGCGCGCTTGCTATCGGCCGTTCAAGACGAAGTCCTGCACGCGCTCTACGATTTCACCACCACGCATGTTTTTCGCGCCAGAAACCCTACTGAAGGCGAGCGACTGGCCGTTTTTGCAACAGGCGGATATGGGCGCAGCGTCCTTGCTCCATCCTCTGACATCGATCTACTCTTTCTGCGCCCCTATAAAGCAAGCCCGCATGCAGAGAGCGTCATTGAATACATGCTCTACGCGCTGTGGGACCTTGGCCTGAAAGTTGGTCACGCTTTTCGGACGGCGCAAGAATGCGTCCGGCTTTCAAAAGAAGACGTCACCATCAAGACAAGCCTTCTGGATGCGCGCTTCCTGTTTGGGGACAAAGAGCTGGCGGACGAAACGCGCGATCTGTTCAACAAACAGGCCGTGTTCGGACAGGATGCGCAATTTATTGCCGACAAGCTTGAAGAACGCGATGATCGCCATGCCCGACAGGGCAACGCGCGCTATGTGGTCGAGCCGAACGTCAAAGAAGGCAAAGGCGGCCTGCGTGACTTGCAGACCCTGTACTGGATCGTGAAGCACATGCATCCAGAGGGCACGACAACGCTGGAGGACGTGATGAAAACGCATGTCTTTACCCAGCATGAGTATCACGTCTTCATGCGCGCCGCCCAGTTCTTATGGACGGTTCGGTGCCACCTACACTATATCACCGGGCGTCCAGAAGAGCGCCTGAGCTTTGATTTGCAGCCTGAACTTGCGTCCCGCATGGGATACCGTGATCGCGGTGAGCAGCTTGGCGTTGAGCGCTTTATGAAACGCTACTTCCTCGCCGCGAAGGATGTTGGCGGCCTGACCCGTATTCTGGCTGCAAAACTCGAAGCCCAACAGATCGCTAAACCAGAAGGCTGGCGTCGTTTCTTACCCGGAAGCGGCGGTACAAGACAGCTTGCTGATCCTTTGTTTGAGCTGAAAGGCAACCGTATTTCGGTTACCGATGAAGACGCGTATCTGAAAAGCCCAGCGGCCTTTCTCAAACTGTTTCAAATTGCAGATCAAGAAGGCGTTGATGTACATCCCGATACACTCACCCTGACGACCCGAAACACACGTATTATCAATGCCAAGAGTCGCCTTGATCCAGTAATGATTGAGACGTTTCTGGAGATTCTATTAGACAGCAACAATCTCGGGCTAACCCTGAACCGGATGAATGAGGCCGGGGTTTTAGGGCGGTTTTTGCCCGAATTTGGCGGGATTGTCGCACAAACCCAGTTCAACATGTACCATCACTATACGGTGGATGAGCACACGATCCGCGCGATGGAATATATCGCAGAAATGGACAAGGGTGAGGATGGGTTCGGTCTTGCCCATCAACTTTACGCCAAGATTGAAAACCGCCGCGCGCTGTATCTTGCCATGCTCCTGCATGACACAGGTAAAGGCCTTGGCGACCAGCAAATCGAAGGTATGAAAACCGCGCGGCGGGCGTGCAAGCGTCTTGGATTGGGCAAAGCGGAAATTGAGCTTGTGGCCTGGCTGGTCGGCAATCATTTGGAAATGAGCGAAACGGCCCAGAAGCGAGATATATCAGACCCCCGTACGATTGTTGGCTTCGCAGAGAAGGTCATGGATCTGGAGCATATGCGCCTCCTTTACATCCTGACTGTCGCAGACATTCGGGCGGTCGGGCCAAATGTCTGGAATGCCTGGAAAGGCCAGCTTCTGGGTGATCTATACTATAACACTGAGGCTGCTCTGCGCGGTGGGCGCACCGATGAGGTCAGCATCACGGCTGAACTGAAAGCCCGCGCTGAAACCAACCGGGAACTGGTGATTGACGCGATTGGCACCCTCCCGAATGTAATGCTGGAAATGGACGAGGCGTACTGGACAGGATTTGATACAGAAACCCTGATCGAACAGGCAAAGCTCCTCTCCTCAGCCGAGGATACGCTTATCTGCGCCAGACCGCGCAGCGATGGCAGCACCGAGCTTTTTGTCTCCGCGCCGGACCGGATTGGCTTGTTTGCGCGCTTAACAGCTGCCATCGCGGCGCAAGGTGCAAGCACGGTCTCAGCCCAGGTGTTTACCGGACCGTCCGGACGCATCATCGACGTTTTCATTCTGCAAGATGAGGACGGTGAGCCCTTTGCAGCCGGCGATAGAGCGCGTTTAACGCGGCTTGAAACAGCGGTCCAGAAAGCCATTGATCCTGATGGCGAATTGCCAACTGCAAGCCCGCGCCGGAACCCACGAAAAGCCGCCTTCATTGTTGAGCCGCGCGTGACAATTTCTGAGGACGCGTCTCTCGCTTATACTGTCATTGATGTTTCTGGCCGGAATCGGCCGGGCCTCTTAAGCGATGTCAGCGCGGTTCTGGCCAAAGCTGACATCTCTATCATCTCTGCACATGTCGGATCGTATGGGGAGCGCGTGTTTGATGCCTTTTACATCAAGCTTCCAGATGGCTTCGATGATGCCATGAAAGCGTCATTGCGCGAGCAACTTCTTGCCGCGCTCGGGCGTGAAGAACCAGATGCCCCAAGCACGCCAGCCCGCAAATTGAAGCGCGCTAGTGCAGCTGACAGTTTCTAGGACCAGCCTGCCCAAATGAGCCTTCTTCGCAATACGTTGACCCAATCTTCGCTCACAATGGGCAGCCGTATTCTAGGCTTCTTGCGCGATATTCTGATCGCCGCGAAAGTTGGGGCGGGCCCAATTGGCGATGCGTTCGTGACCGCTTTGATCCTGCCAAACCTCTTTCGGCGAATCTTTGCCGAAGGCGCCTTTGCGCAAGCCTTTGTTCCGGCCTACGCCCGAACACTCGAAGCGGAGGGTAAAGACGCCGCCGAAGAGGTGGCCCGCCAGACCATGCGCGGTTTGTTTGCGGTCACTGCAGGTTTGGTTATTTTGGCTGAGTTTACGATGCCTTGGCTGATCCGGGCTTTTCACGGCGGCTATCCACCGGGCAGCGAGAGCTTCCAACTTGCGGTTCTGCTAACCCGTATCACAATGCCTTATCTTGCCTGTATGGCATTGGCCGCACTTTTGTCAGGCGTGTTGAATTCGGCTGGACGGTTTCTGCTTTCTGCAGGCGCGCCGACGGTTCTAAACATCTTCCTGATTACCGCCGCACTGCTCGGAGAAAGCGCGCCGCACACAGCAATGCTCGCTGCATGGGCCGTCAGTTTTGCAGGTATCGCGCAGGTTGGGTTACTCTGGTGGGGTGTCACCCGCCAGAAGGTTTCGCTATCGCTTGGCATCCCCAAGCTTACCCCGGCAGTTAAGAAGATTATTGCCCTCGCCATCCCCGGCACAATTGCGGCCAGCGGAACACAGATCAATATTATGGTCAGCCAGCTACTGGCCAGCTTTGAAACAAGCGCAAAATCCTGGCTTTACTATGCTGACCGTCTGTATCAGCTGCCACTTGGAATTGTCGGCGTGGCGGTTGGGGTTGCGATCCTGCCGCGTCTGGCGCGTGCCGCACGTTCTGATGATACCGCTGAGACCCATAGCCTTATGGATAATGGTATTGGCCTTGCCATGGCGCTGACACTCCCGGCGGCGATCGCGATGATGATTGCCCCTGCTTATCTGGTAGAGGGCCTGTATGCGCGCGGCGCCTTCACCATAAATGATGCCAACCAGACCGGGCTAGCGCTGGTGCATTATGGCTGGGGCGTTCCGGCTTTTGTACTGATCAAAGTGCTTGCTCCCGGCTTTTTCGCGCGTGAGGACACCAAAACCCCGATGCGGTTCGCGCTGATGACAGTGGCGCTCAACACGGTTCTGGGCGCCGGGCTATTCTTCTGGTTCAAATCACAAGGCTGGGCAGGTTTTCCCGGCCTCGCCATCGCCACCAGCACAGCCGCCTGGATCAACGCATTGCTACTGTTCTTCGGCTTGCAATCACGCGGCTGGTATAAACCCGGTACACGCCTGATCAGCAGGCTGGTTTCGGTCATGCTGGCCAGTCTCGCCATGGGCGGCGCGCTTTACTATATCTTGTCCAACAAAGCGCTGCTCGCAGGAGCGTCTGCCTATGGTAAGTTTGTTGAGGTTTTAGCCTTCATCTTGATCGGTGCCGGCATTTACGGAATTGCAGCTTTGGTGTTTGGCGCGGTACGCCTGTCAGACCTGAAGAATATGGCCGCGCGCAAAGCCAGCTAAACGCTCTGGCTTTTGGCGAAAAAACCGCTAAACCCCGCCTCCATGACTGATCCTGATACCTATACTGGCCCGCAGCGCGTTTTCTCTGGCATTCAGCCAACTGGAAACCTTCACCTCGGCAACTATCTTGGCGCTTTGAAAAAATTCACTGGTCTGCAGGATGCTGGCTGGGAAGGCATCTATTGCGTCGTTGACCTGCACGCGATCACCCTCCCACAGGACCCGGCATTGCTTGCCGATCAGACCCGGCAAATCGCTGCGGCGATGATGGCGTGCGGCCTTGATCCGGATCAATCGACTATTTTCGTCCAGTCATCTGTCCTCGCCCACACGGAACTGACATGGATTTTCAATTGCGTGGCCCGGATGGGCTGGCTTGAGAAGATGACTCAGTTCAAAGATAAAGGCGGCGAAAACTCAGAACGCGTCTCAGTTGGCCTGTTCGACTATCCGGTCCTGCAGGCGGCTGATATTCTCGCTTATAAGGCGACGCACGTTCCCGTCGGCGAGGATCAAAAGCAGCATCTGGAACTAAGCCGCAATATTGCTGCGCGTTTCAATCAACAGTTCGACGCGCCGAACTTCTTTCCACAGCCTGACCCACTGATCGAGGGGCCCGGCGCGCGGATCATGAGCCTGAAAGACGGGACGAAGAAAATGTCCAAGTCCGACCCGGCTGAAAATTCTCGCATCAACCTGATTGATGACGCCGATACAATTGCGCGTAAGATCAAGAAGTCCAAGACCGATACGCTTGGCGATATGCCAGAGACAATCGAAGAGATGGCGGACCGCCCGGAAGTGGCCAATCTGGTCGGTATTTACGCCGCGATTGAGGGACAGAGCGATGAAGCTGTCCTGGCTGAATATGGCGGCAAGGGCTTTGGGACGTTCAAACCTGCTCTGGCAGACCTTGCGGTTGAACATCTATCCCCCATCACGGCGGAAATGCGTCGACTGCTCGATGACCCCGCCGAGATCGATAAGGCGCTCATCAAAGGGGCGGGCAAGGCCAATGCCGTGGCGGCCCCGATTATCGAAGAGGTGCGGCGCACGGTCGGCTTCTGGCAGGTTTAGATCCGGTGTATGAAGCGCTAAGCTCCAAAAGGAAATGATCATGATCCGCTTGTTCACAGCCGCAACTATTCTGGCTTTTTCGGCCGCTTGCGCCCCCGCTGAAGTGCCTGAAAGCGCCACAAGCCAGACGGAGGCCGGGCCGATTATTTCCTACGCGGGTGGCTTTATGATGGAGCCAATTGGGGGCCGCGATATGACGATGGGCGGGGTTACACTCACAGTTGAAAGCGCTGATACACGGCTTGTCTCAGCCTCGTCACCCATGGTCGGTACAATTGAGCTGCACACGATGGCGATGACGGATGGGAAAATGACGATGCGACAGGTCGAAGGCTTTGACATCAAAGCCGGAGAGACATTCGCTTTGGAGCGCGGCGGCAATCACATGATGATGTTTGAGGTCAGCGACCAGGCTGTCGCTGGCGAGACAATCGACATCACGCTTGAGTTTGAAACGGGCGCTGAGGACACCTTGAAAGTCGTTGTTCCAGCTGAAATCAGAGCGGTCGGCGAGTAAATGGCGAAGCTGACCCAAGAACAGCAAGACAAGCTGGACGCGGCTGCGTTTCGCCGCCTGCTATCTCATCTTGATGCCAATAAAGACGTTCAAAATATCGACCTGATGATCCTAGCGGACTTTTGCCGAAACTGTCTGGGCGATTGGTATCTGGAAGCGGCAACTGCAGCAGGGTTGGAAATGAGCAAAGCTGACGCGCGCGAGCGAGTTTACGGCATGCCGCAAGCCGACTGGAAAGATAAATTCCAATTACCCGCCACGCCAGAGCAGATCGCAGCGTTTGAAGCGCGCACCAAAGGCGGCTGTTAGCCCGCTACAATCTGTTCCTGGAATGCATTAATCCGCGGGACAATCTCATCTTTGAACCGGCGGCCATTAAAGACGCCGTAATGGCCAACGCCAGGCTGGATATAATCAGTTTGCATATTGTCCGGAATATTCAGGCATAAATCGTGTGCAGCCTGAGTTTGACCAATGCCTGATATATCATCCTTTTCGCCCTCAACGGTCATCAGGCCTACGCTCTCAATCGCGGCTGGATCGACGACCCGGTCCCCGCGATAGCGGAAGATTCCGCGCGCAAGACGGTGCTCTCGGAACACCCGGCGGATGGTCTGGAGGTAAAACTCTTCTGAGAGATCCAGAACCGACAGATACTCGTCATAGAAAGCCCGGTGCTTCTCAGCGCTATCGTCATCGCCTTCAACCAGATGATCAAAGAAACGCGCTTGCGCATCAACATGGCGGTCCCAATTCATGTGCATGAATGAGGTGAGTTGAACAAAGCCCGGATAGACCCGCCGCATCATACCCGGCCAAGGCGCAGGTACAGTGTAGATCATCTTCTCGCGGAACCATTCAAAGCTGCGCTCTTCCGCCAGCAGGTTCGGCACAGTTGGTGATTTACGCGCGTCAATCGGACTGCCCATATAGGTCATGGTCGTGGGCAGCGCCGGATCATGATCTTCAGCCATCATGGAAATCGCGGCAAGCACTGGCGGTCCGGGCTGACAGACAGCCACGACGTGCGCGCCAGGGCCAATATGCTGCAAGGACCAACGGACATGGTCGATATAATCGTCCAGATCAAAGCGCCCTAACCAGACAGGGGCCATCTTCGCATCCGTCCAGTCTGTGATGTAAACTTCGTGGGTTGGCAAAAAGGCTTCCACTGTGCCACGCAACAGGGTCGCAAAGTGGCCTGACAGCGGTGCGCAGATCAGCAGGCGTGGTCGCCCGGCTGGCGCGCCTGCCGTCTGGAAGTGCACCAATTTACACCAGGGTGAAGACCAGCTCGTCATAGGCGTCACTGCATGGGTTTTGCCATTGATTTCAGTCGTCGGGATTTGCCATTCCGGCTTGCCATAATAGCGGGTGGCACGTTCAAACACGCTACTTGCCGCCATTGCAGAGCGCCCAAAACTGGTATTGCGAAACGGATTGAGCGGCGCATCCAGGGCTTGCATAGCGCCCTTTGCCATCAGGCGCATGGGCGCCATCGCTGCGCGGTTCATCTCGACAAGTGTGTATAGCATCGGCTGTCCGCATCCCATTTCTTGTGCAGCGCAACATATGCGAAAGTCGGGCCAATGCAAATAGAGGTGCCGCACACACCCTGGGGATGTACTTTATGACGCTCATAACAATAAATAGGTGTGCTCTGCAAACGTCCCCCAACCGCGCCACAAAAGCAGCTCCGACAGCCAATTACTGTAAATAGGCGTTTGTCATACAGCTTTCACAAAGTAATGGACCGGCCATGACACGGGACAATATTAATCATAATAGACGCGAAAACTGCCAACGATATGAAGTTGGTAACTTCGTATTGCATTCAATCCGAAATTGCGAGGAAGCCCGAGAGCGTTTGGGCCTCTCTCATCGGGAGGTAGAGCTCGTGATTTGGGTTGGTTCAGGCATAACCAAGCGTGAAATAGCCAAAAAAATGGGTGTGTCTGAAGCAACTGCGGACACGTTTCGGCGCCGCGCCTATGCTAAATTAGGCGTAAGCACAGGCTCCGCAGCCGTCGCGATTATGACGGCATTCCTTGCTGGAACTCGGGTCGATAACCGCAAGCAAGCGAACGCGGCTTAACCAATATGCTGAGCTAAACAGTCGGCGATAGAGGCCGGGTTTGCGTCCGCCTCAGCAAAGAATGTCTTCAGCGTCCACGTCTCATCCATCAAATATAGTAAAGATGTATGATCCATCGTGTATTCAGAAAGGCTCTCGGGGGCTTCTATGCGCTCATAGTCAGCAATGAACGCATCTGCCGCCGCCCTAACCTCTTCGGGTGTGCCCGTGAGCCCTATCAGATTGTCAGGAAATGCTGAGGTTGAGACATAGCTGGCCAGTGCCTCTGGCGTGTCCCGTTCAGGATCAACGGTAATCAGCAGTGTCTGAGGCGGCTTAATACCATCTGGCAGCGCTTCATAAGCTTTGTTGACCGCAACAAGCGTTCCTGGGCAAATATCAGGACAATAAGTGAAGCCGAAATAGATCAGGCTCGGCTGACCTTTGAAGTCCGCCTCTGTCACACGCTGTCCGGCATGGGTGGTCAGACTGATCGGACCACCTATCGTATCATAAGCACGGCTCATACAGTTGGCATTCGCTCCGCCTGAAGTTGGACTGGCTGAACCTGAACCACAACTGATAAGCGTCAGACCTGACAGTCCAAGAAGAAGAGCATTAAAGGTTTTCATGTAACTGATATGCCTGCCGCAGCGAGCTATGATAAGAGGCTGTGTTGACGCACTAGGAGTGAGCCTTTGGAAGATCTGAAAGCCACACATGCTGGCATGGACGAAGCGCTCGTCAGTCTTTTGCCAGAAGGTCTATCGACCATTGGCGCTGCGCGCGGGCGCACCCGTCTTGGCACCTTGATGACGCTACGCTGGCTCGCAGTGGCGGGCCAAACCTTTGCCGTTATGTTCGTATATCTGGGGCTGGGCTTCAGCTTGCCATTAGGATTGTGCTTGGCCGTCATCGCCGCTTCGGCCTGGCTGAATGTGTTTCTATCCTTTGCCGCCGTTGGCCCACAACTTTTGAAAGGCTGGGAAGCGGCCGGACAACTCGCGTTTGACGTTGTTCAGCTGGCACTTTTGATCAGTTTGACGGGGGGGTTGTCGAACCCCTTCCTGCTTTTCCTGATTGCGCCTGTAACCGTTGCGGCGTCCAGCCTTCGTGCGCGCTACACTGCCCTAATAGCGATCTTGGCGATCGTACTGGCCGCGATGATGCCCATCTTCGCCTATGATTTGCCATGGCGTGAGGGAGAATTGCTTGGCCTTCCGACGCTGTTTGAAGGCGGACATTTCGCAGCCCTGTGCATCGGCATTATCTTCTTCGCCCTGTCAGCTTTGCGTATAAACGAAGATGAAGCCCGGCTGGTTCAGGCGCTGGACGCCGCCTCCGTCGTGATGTCGCGCGAACAGCGCCTGTCTGCGCTCGGCGCAATGTCGGCCATGACAGCCCATGAGCTTGGGACACCGCTTGCCACCATTCACCTGGTCTCCGCTGAACTTGTCCATATGCTGCCAGAGGACAGCCCGCATATGGAGGATGCAACCCTCATCGCAGAACAAGCTGAGCGGTGCCGTAAAATCCTGCGCAAACTTGGTGAGGCCCGTGAAGCCAGTGATATAGTCCACGCTCAAATGCCTGCCAGCGCTCTCATTGAAGAGGCTGCCGCCCCTCACAAAGGTCTCGGCGTAGCTGTTTTCATCACTTATGAAGCAGGTGAAGGCGGCGAAGAAAAAGTCCCCGTTATTCGCCGCAGTCCGGAAATTCTGCACGCGCTCGGCGCCTTTATCGAGAACGCCGTCAGCTTTGCCGAAACCGAGGTGCGCGCTGTTGCAAGCTGGACGGATAAGCAGATCATTGTCACGATCAGGGATGATGGACCTGGTTTTGCCGCCGAGGTTATGCCCAAGCTTGGGGAGCCTTATGTCTCACAGCGCGGCGAGGCGCAGCTTGGTGGCGGAGACATGGGGCTTGGCTTTTTTATTGCAAAAACTCTCATCGAACGCACCGGAGGCCGAATTGCGACACGCAACCGCGCGGCACCGCGCCACGGGGCGATTGTACAGGCGATATGGCCAAGAACTGAGTTACAGCCTTTGGACAATATAGAAAACAATCTAGATATAGAGGGCTGAAGGAGCAAAAAATGGAATCTCCAGTTACTGTAAAGATGCATGAAAGCCTTAAAGGCGTCGAGGACCGTACCTGTCTTGTGCTTGATGATGATGGCCCGTTCCTGCAACGCCTCTCACGCGCGCTGACCCAGCGCGGCTTTGTCGTTTCATCGACATCAAAAGTGTCTGAGGCACGTGATATTGCACGCCTGAACCCACCAGCGTTCGCTGTGCTTGATCTGCGCCTCGAAGATGGCTCGGGCCTCGACGTTGTTGAAGTGTTGCACCGCTACCGCGATGATGCCCGCGCGGTTATTCTGACCGGATATGGCGCAATCGCGACCGCAGTGGCCGCCGTAAAGGCTGGCGCAGTTGACTACCTTGCCAAGCCCGCAGACGTTGAAGACATCGTCCGCGCCTTGGTCAATTCTGGCGACGGCCTACCCGCCCCACCAGAAAACCCAATGTCAGCGGACCGCGTACGCTGGGAGCATATTCAGCGCGTGTATGAGCTGTGCGGTCATAATGTCTCTGAGACCGCCCGCCGCCTCAACATGCACCGCCGGACCTTGCAGCGTATTCTGGCAAAACGCGCCCCGCGCTAGAGCCTAACACTATGGGGCAGGCCAAGATTCTTGTCAGTGCTTGTCTTCTTGGCCGCCCTGTTCGTTATGACGGCAAAGCAAAAACGCTAAGCTCAAATCTGCTGGAAACCTGGCAAGCTGAAGGGCGCGTTATCTCTCTCTGCCCCGAAGTAGCAGCAGGCTTTCCAACGCCTAGGCCGCCCGCTGAAATCGAAGCAGGCGCCAATGCGCAGGACGTATTGTCAGGGTCTCGCAGGATCATGGAGACAACAGGTCGGAATGTCTCAAGTACATTTGTCAAAGGGGCGCATATCGCTTTGGAGCTGGCCCGCGAAAACGATTGCAGGTTTGCGCTCTTAACGGATGGCAGCCCCTCTTGCGGGTCGACTTTCATCTATGATGGAAGCTTTTCAGGGCAGCGCCGGACCGGGCATGGTGTCGTCGCTGAACTGTTGATGCAGAATGGCATTCGCGTTTACCCTCAAACACAGATTACCCAACTTGCATTAGATTTGGCGAAAATCGCGCACTCACCGCCAACGCATTAGACTTGCAGGGGCGCGGGGGCACCGATAGTTTACTTGAATGACCCATCCGCCCTGCACACTCGGCCCCACTCTCGCAACGCTTCCCGGTGTGGCGCATGGGTTTTTCGGGCGCAAAGGCGGGGTCTCGACCGGGCTTTATGATAGCCTCAATATTGGCCAGGGCTCGGATGATCAGGCTCAAGCCATTCGTGACAACCGCGAGCTGATCCGAAACGCCATTGGCGCCAATCACATGCTGTCCTGCTTTCAGATTCATAGCGCCAAGGTCATGACTGTAACAGAGCCCTGGCACACTCGCCCGCAAGCTGACGCAATGGTGACGAACGTTCCAAGTATCGCGCTTTGTATTTTGACGGCGGACTGCGTGCCGGTTCTTTTTGCAGACCCAACTGCGCAAGTCATTGGCGCGGCGCATGCAGGTTGGAAAGGCGCGATTGGCGGCATCTGCGAAGCCACCATTGAAGCCATGGAAGCCCTCGGCGCGGACCGGACAAATATCACAGCCGCGATTGGTCCAGCCATCCAACAGGAAAGCTATGAAGTTGGTCCTGAGTTCCGCGATACATTTGTCGGCGAGCAGGAATGGGCCGACAGCCTCTTCAAGGCCGGGCGCGATGACCGCTCACATTTTGACCTGACCGGCTTTGTCAAAGCAACACTCCGCAGCGAAGGCATCAGCGCGATTGACAATATCGGCCATGACACCTGCGCGATGGAAAAGGATTACTTTTCCAATCGCCGACGCAACCATCGCAGCGAACCTGATTATGGCCGCAATGGCAGCGTGATTATGTTGAAGACATGAGGTGCGAGTATGAGGCTATACGACTATAAAGCCGGGCCTAATCCCCGCAGGGTCCGTATCTTTCTCGCAGAGAAAGGTGTCGAGATCCCGCTTGTGCATGTGGATATTCTAAAACGTGAGCAGAAGTCGCCTGCATTTCTTGCTAAAAACCCGATTGGGAGCGTCCCGGTCCTGGAGCTGGACGATGGAACCTGTATTTCAGAATCTGTTGCTATTTGCCGCTATATTGAAGAAATACATCCAGCCACACCACTCTTCGGAAAAACGGCGATAGAAAAAGCTATCATCGAGATGTGGTTACGCCGAGTAGAACTGAATTTCATGGTCCCGGTTGGTATGGTTTGGGTGCATGGACACCCCCTAACCGCGAAACTGGTCAAGCAAATTCCGGAAGCAGCTGAGCAGAACCGCAAGCGCACGCATATCGGTTACAAGCTTCTGGATAACCAACTTGCGGAAAATGAGTTTATCGGCGGGCCAGACTATAGTGTGGTTGACGCCGTTGCGCTGGCCAGCCTTGATTTTGCGGCCGGTCTGGTTGGCGTCCCCTATGACGATAAACTGACCAATCTAAAACGCTGGCATCGGGCAGTATCTGACCGAATAAGCGCTCAAGCTTGAAGAAACCCTTCAGTTCGTGAAGGGCTTCTTTCAGTCATTGTCTTGGTGCTAGGCTTCGACTTTGACCTTTGGTCCAGCACCGCTCACATCAGCGTCAACATGTGCTTCATAGACTTTGAAATTCTCAACAAACATCTTGGCGAGTTTCTCGGCCTGCGCGTCATAGGCGGCTTTATCAGTCCATGTATCCCGCGGGTTCAGAATCGCGGCGTCAACGCCCTCAAGTGCACTCGGCACCATGAAGCCAAACGTCTCATCCTTGCGGAAGTCGGCCTTATTGAGCGAGCCATCCAAAGCGGCATTGAGAAGCGCGCGGGTCGCCTTGATCGGCATGCGGTGGCCAACGCCGTGCGCACCGCCAGTCCAGCCGGTCGAAACCAGCCAGCAATTGACGTTATACTTGGCGATCAACTGACCCAGTAGCTTGCCATACTCACTTGGATGACGCGGCATGAAAGGCCCGCCAAAACAAGTTGAGAAGGTTGCCGTTGGCTCTGTCACGCCTTTTTCAGTGCCTGCAACTTTCGCGGTATAGCCAGACAGGAAGTGATACATGGCCTGTGCCGGGGTCAGCTTGGCAATTGGCGGCATCACGCCAAACGCGTCACAGGTCAGCATGATAAGATTCTTGGGCTGGCCGCAGCGGCCATCCAGAGAGGCGTTCTCAATCGCTGAAATTGGGTAAGCGCCGCGCGAGTTTTCGGCCAGCGTATTGTCATAAAAATCCAGCTCGCGGGTCTCTGGGTCCATCACGACATTTTCCAGAACAGTGCCCCACATGCTTGTGGTCGCGTAGATTTCTGGCTCATTCTCAGCTGAGAGATTGATCATCTTAGCATAGCAGCCGCCTTCGAAATTGAAGAGGCCGTTTTCAGACCAGCCGTGCTCGTCATCACCGATCAGCGTGCGACTCGCATCCGCAGAAAGCGTTGTCTTACCCGTACCCGATAGACCAAAGAAGATTGCGGCATCATCATTGCCACCATCATTGACCGAGCAATGCATCGGCATCACACCTTTGGTCGGCAGAATATAGTTGAGGATTGTGAAGACAGACTTTTTGGTTTCGCCTGCGTAAGAAGTACCGCCAATCAGAACCAGTTTTTTGGCGAAGTTCACTGCGATCACTGTATCTGACACCGTACCATGCTTGGCGGGGTCGGCGCGGAAACTTGGCGCGTTAATAATCGTAAACTCGTGCGCGAAATTCTCATACTCAGCTTCAGTTGGAATACGCAGCAAGTGACGAATGAACAGGCTGTGCCAGGCAAACTCATTTACCACCCGTACAGGCGCGCGGTGATCAAGATCAGCGCCGCCGAAAAGCTGCTGTGTATACAGCGTTTTACCTGCGAGATGCGCTTGGAAGTCCTCGAAGAGCGCATCAAACTGCGCGGGCGTCATCGAAGCATTATTGTCCCACCAGACAGTGTTTTCGGTCATCTCGTCGCGAACGGTAAACTTGTCTTTCGCTGAACGCCCGGTGTGCTTTCCGGTCTTGACCAGAAGCGCGCCACCTTTGGCCACCTCGGCTTCACCGCTTTGCACCGCTTGCTGATACAATCGTTCTTCGATCCAGTTCTTACGAACTTCACCCGCCGCGATCTTCAGATCCGACAACTCTACATTCTGTTGAGACACGCTATTTTCCCCTGGCTTGGCCACGCACATTAAAAAGTCATCGCCGTGCCGACGATTCCTGATCGAGGTGGCGATACAAGCCTAAGCGCAGAGACCATGCCACCCCA